>NZ_JAWLCN010000001.1:300000-600000 GCF_041687135.1 Vulgatibacter sp.
ATGGGGGTCGAGGGCGAGGTGGTGCCTGCCTCGAAGAGGCGGCGGAGATCACCGTCGGTGAAGATGCCTGCCAGCTTGCCGCGGCGATCGACCACCAGGGTGGCGCCGGGCCTGCCCGGGGTCTGGGTCATCACCGCCACCGCGCGGGAGAGGGGCTCGTCCATCCGGACCACCGGGTTGGCGTCACCCTGGCGCATCACCTCACGCACGCGCATCACCTTGGTGCCGAGCGAGCCGCCCGGGTGGATGAGGGCGTAGTCGTCGTTGCCGAAGGCGCGGTTGTCGAGGACCGTCATCGCCAGCGCGTCGCCGAGGACGAGGAGCACGGTGGAGGAGGCGGTGGGGGCGAGGCCCAGCGGGCAGGCCTCCTCCACGTTGCCGATGTCGAGGACCACGTCGGCCTGCTCCGCGAGCGGCGAGTGGACGTCGCCGGTCATGGCGATCACCTTCGCCCCGATCCGGCCCACCGGGCCGAGCAGGCGCACGATCTCCTCGGTGCGGCCCGAGTTGGAGAGGGCGAGGACGACGTCGTCGCGGGTGACGCGGCCGAGGTCGCCGTGGAGCGCCTCCGCGGGGTGGAGGTAGAGCGAGGGCGTGCCCGTCGAGGCGAAGGTCGCCGAGATCTTCTGGGCGACGAAGCCCGGCTTGCCGAGGCCCGTCACCACCAGCCGGCCCTTGCTGGAGAGGATGAGCTCCACCGCCTGGGCGAAGGAGCGGTCGATCTTCTGGTGGAGGCCGTTCACCGCGGCGAGCTCCGCCTCGACCACCTTGCGGCCGTGCCGCACCAGCTCGTCCTTCGACGGGCCCCCGAAGGCGATCCGCTTGTTCGGCCGCACCGAGAGCGGGCCGTGGGGATCGATCGGGCCCATGCTCGCCACCTTGCCGGCGGGCGCGCTCTTGCGGATGGTCACGGGCTTCTGGGCGGTTTTGCGAGGCGTACGGGTGGCCATGGCGGCTACCTACCACCGGGGGTGGCCTGTCGTCGAGTCGACGTTCCCCCCGCCTTCCACCCTGTGGTATGGCGAGCGCGCCAGAGCCACCCCGGGGGCCCTATCCGCCCCGCGGCAAGGAGATCCCGATGCAGTTCTTCATCGACACCGCCGACCTCAACGAGATCAAGAAGGCGCACGCCATGGGCGTGCTCGACGGCGTGACCACCAACCCGTCGCTGATCGCGAAGACCGGCAAGCCCTTCCACGACGTCATCCGCGACATCTGCGAGCTCGTCGACGGCCCCATCTCGGCAGAGGTGGTCTCCACCGACTACGAGGGCATCGTCCGCGAGGGCCGCGAGCTCGCGAAGATGCACCAGAACATCGTGGTCAAGGTGCCGCTGCTGGTCGACGGCCTGAAGGCGGTGAAGACCTTCAGCGACGAGGGGATCAAGACCAACGTCACCTTGTGCTTCTCGGCGACCCAGGCGCTGCTCGCCGCCAAGGCCGGCGCCACCTACATCTCGCCCTTCGTCGGCCGCCTCGACGACATCTCCTTCGACGGGATGGAGCTGATCCAGCAGATCGTCGAGATCTACGACAACTACGGCTTCGCCACCCAGGTGCTGGTCGCCTCGGTGCGCAGCCCGATGCACGTGCTCAACGCTGCGCGCCTCGGCGCCCACGTGGCTACCTGCCCGCTCTCGGTGATCGAGCAGCTCGCCAAGCACCCGCTCACCGACATCGGCCTCGCCAAGTTCCTGGCCGACTGGGAGAAGGTGCCGAAGGCGAAGTAATCTTCGCGTCTCGCGCCCGATCGACGAAGGCCGTGCTTCCCGGTGGGAGGCACGGCCTTCGTCAATTCCACCGCCGCAGTGCCGGGGTCAGTGGGCCCGGCGGCGGCGCGCGAGGAGCGCCGCTGCCGCTGCTGCGAGGACGAGGGGCTCGGGGTTGCTGCCGGAGGTGCTGCAGCCGCCGGCGTCGTCGGTGGTTTCGTCGAGGGTGGGCTCTTCGCTGCCGCTGCCGCCCGCGCCGCCGCTTCCGCCGGCTCCGCCCGTGCCGCCGGTACCTCCACCGCCGGTGCCTCCGGTGCCGCCGGTGCCGCCGGTGGGGGTGGGCGGGTCGATGGCGAAGAGCGCCCAATGGCTGGTCGTCCCGAGCCCGCTCTCCACGTAGGCCCTGGCGCCGTCGTCGGTGAAGCGCAGCCGCGAGGAGGGCTCCGGCGTCTGCCCGAGCAGCTGCGGCAGCTCCACGCGCCACCCCAGCGCGCCGTCGGCGATCTCCACCGCCATCACCGCAGCGCCTTCCTGGAACACGCCGGCGAGGGTGACGGCGCTTGCGCCCGGCTGCACGATCGGGCCCCGCTCCGCGCTGCCCCGGATCTCGCGCTTCCACTGGAGGCTGCCGCTCTCGTCGAGCCGCTCGAGGAAGCGGGTGTTGGTGATCACGAAGACGTTGCCCGCGTCGTCGGCCTCCACCTCGGTGATCACGTTCCGATCCGCCGGGAGGTGGGACCAGAGCTGCTCGCCGTCGCGAGCGAAGGCGTGGACGCCGAAGCCCTCGCCCACGCGGCTGGCCGAGAGGACGAGGCTGCCGTCGGCCCGCAGCGCGGGCTGGCCCGCCTGCTGGCCACCGAGGACGCGGTGCGAGCCGGCGTCGGCGATCCAGTCGAGGTCGGTGTCGAGCGCGTAGGCGAGCAGGCTCCCGTGGGAGGGCTCCGCGGGAGCAGGCATCGCGCTCGCGAGGTAGAGACGGTCGACCGGAGCGCCCTCCACCGACGAACCGAAGAGGATCTCGGCGCTGCCGATGCCTGCGTCGGTGTCGATGAACGCCCGATCGTCGTCCCGCCGGTGAAGCAGGCTTCCATCCGGCGCGATCACGCGGAGGCCGCCCGTCGGCCCGCGGAAGGAGACGTAGAGGTTACCGTCGGGCCCGATCGAGGGGCCGTGGAGGACGCTGCCCGTCTCCTCCCGGTAGATCCATCGCACCGTCCCGTCCGGCGCCCACGCCTGGATCTGGTTCTCGGGCCCGAGCAGGTTGACCGGGACGTAGATCGTTCCGTCGGCGCCCAGCGCGACGGGGCCCTCGCCGGCGTTGCCGGTCGAGTAGGCGGCGGTCGCGCCGGCGGCGAGGCCGTCCCGGATCCAGAGGAGCTCGCCCGTGGGCGAGAAGGCGTGGAGGAAGCCGTTGCCGTCGCAGGTGTAGACGGTGCCGTCCGGCGCGACCGCCGGGCGGTGCCGCCCGCCGCCGCCGTCGCCGACGAAGCTCCAGGCGACGCCATCCGCAGCAGCCGGAAGTGGCTCCACCTCGATGGTCACGTCGGCGCTCGTGCCGTCCGGCGTGACCACCCGGAGCACCGTGGGGCCGAGGGGGACGCCGGCGCTGGCGTAGGCGGTGATCCGGTCGTCCTGCCAGGTGGAGGTCGCGGCCTCGACGCCGCCGATCTCCACCCGGGCGCCTGCTGCCAGGGGCCTCGCTCCGAAGCCGCTGCCGAGGATCTCGATCCTGCCGCTCAGGGGGACGACGTCCGCGCCGATCGAGTCGATGACCGGTGCCGCAACGGCGGGTGTCGCGAGCGCCACGGCGGTGAGGAGGGATGCGAAGGTAAGGGTACGCATGTTCGTTCTCCGGGGTTTCTCGTGGCTCAGTTGGCGGTGGTGAGCACGCCGTCGATCCGCACCTGCACCGTGACCTCGTGGTACGAGGGATCCTCGGAGCTTCCGCCGGCGACATAGGCGTAGTGGCGCATCACGAAGCGGCCTGCCTCGGTGCGGGTGGTGAAGCGGACGGTGACGCGGCCGTTCTGGTTGAGCCCGGCGGTCATCCAATCCGGCCCCTCGAGGCCGCCGCCGAGGGCGCCGCCGAAGGTCTCCGCGTTGGCGCCCGCCATCACGAAGAACCAGCGGTTGCGCTCGTCGTACGGCCAGCTGGGCAGGTCGAAGGTGAGGGTGCCCACCACGCCCTCGACGTCGGTGAAGCCGGTGTCGAAGCGCACGTCCTCGTCGTTCACGTGGATGTCCGGCGCGAACGCGAGCGGGCGATCGAGGGGGCGGTAGACGAGACCGGGCGTGGCGGAGAAGTAGCCGACCACGTCGACCCAGGGCTCGATGCCGGTGTCGTAGGTCGCTGCGCTGGCGCGCATCTCGATCTCCTGCGCGGCGCTGGCGCCGGTGGCGAAGAAGCTCGAGTAGCGCCACGGGAAGTGGCCGTCGACCGGGACGCTGCTCCAGCGGGGCAGCACGTTGCCGGCGCTCGCGGGCTGCGCCGCGCCCATGTGGAAGCCGACGCGCTCGTCGCGCCAGACGCCGGGGCCGAGGTGGACCGCGCCGAACATGCCGGTGGCGCCCTCGTCGGCACCTGCCACCGGATAGCGGAGCACCGAATCGGTGGTGGGCCACACGTCGCGGAAGCCGTCGTCGTTCGGGTTGGCCGCGTACCAGCGCAGCGGCTGATCGAGGAGGTGGACGTAGTCGCCGCCTGCATCCTCGGGGACGAGGGCCGCGCTCATCTCCACCCGCACGTGGGCAGCGTCGCTGCCGCCGACGTCGACGACGAAGGCCCGGTCGCTGCCGACCTGGGTGAGGAAGCCGTGGGTCGCGGTCTGGAGCGGGCCGACCACGTTGCCGGCACCTGCCACCGCGGCGCCGCTCGCCTGCACTTGGACCTCGATGGTCTCGGTGGAGGTGGTGTCGACGGTCACGGAGCCGACCAGGCCCACCGCCTCGGCGGGGATGGCAGCGCCGCAGGCGTCGAGGTCGACGACGAGCTGGCGGCTGGTGCCGCTCACCTGGGCGAAGGTGCCGCAGAGGCTGGCCTGTGCGTCGGCGGTGTCGACGAGGACGAGCCGCTCGGTGCTGCGGAAGACGAGGGGGGCGCCCTGCACCGGCTGCTGCTGCGAGCCGCCGCTGCCACCGGCGCCGCCTGCTCCACCGGCGCCGCCTGATCCACCGCTGCCGCCGGCGCCACCTGCGCCGCCCTGGCCGCCGGCCCCACCGCCGCCGATCGGGCCTGCGTTCTCGGAAGTGGTGTCGCCATCCGCCGCGCCGCATCCGGCAGCAGCGCAGAGGAGCAGGGTGGCGGCGACGAGCCCCGCCGTATGCATACGCTTCCCGATCATTTCTGGTACTCCGTGGAGGTCCGTTGGAGCGGCTCTCCCTCGTCGGGATCCAGGTTGCCGTGAGCTGCAGGCAGGACCGACCGGGGACCGCTGTGGTGGTGCGACGCCCCCTCCCAACGGCGTCGCGAACGAGGCCGATACTAGCGATCGCCGCCTCGCCGAAAAGACGCCCGGAGCCCTTTCCGTATACCTCCAGAATACCGTCGCCCGTATACCGGCAGGATGCACGCTGCGCTCGAGAGCGCGCTGCGAGCTGCTTGCGGACGTGATCCGCACCGCCCGTGCGCCCCTGGCCCCTCGGACACAGATCGTGGGAAGGAGGTCGAGCCATGGAACTGCTGCTCGCGCTGCTGGCACAGGCGAACGAGCCCTTCTCGTTCCGCTTCGTCGTGCAGCCGATCATGGCCCTGCTGCTCGGGTTGCGGGATGCACGGCTCGACGCGAAGGCGGGGAGTCGGCCCTATCTCCTCAGCCTCTTCGAGCGGGGCCAGCCGGCCCGGACGCGGCTGAAGGAGGGCATGCGCGCCGTCGCGCTCCCCTTCGCCATCGCGGTGGTGCTCGACGGCGTGGTGCAGCTGCTGGCGGGCGATCGCGTCCGGCTCTGGCACGCGGTGGTGATCGGCATCCTCCTCATCGGCCTGCCCTACGTGCTCGCCCGCGGCCTCGGCAACCGTGCGCTTTCCGCCCGGCGCAAGCGGCGCGCCGCCGGATAGCGCTCCCCGACCATCGCACCTCCCCTGCGCGACGCGGCGCACGCACCTACGCTTCGGCGGCGTTCCGTGGGGCAGGGGTGGGGCTCTTGGTGGTCGGCGCTGGGGCAGTCCGCCTGCTTCACCGTGGACGAGCGCCCGGGCGTTCGAACACGCGAGACGACGAAGGCCGTGCGCTCCCCGGGGAGGCACGGCCTTTCGTTGTTCTGGGTGTATTCGGTTGCGAATACGATAAGTGCATGTCTCGGTTGCCTGCCCCGCCTGCTGGCGACAGAGTGGTCGGTGGGCTGGCGCGATGGTGCGCACGGAGGCTGCACATGATCCGGTCGACCTGGATGGCTTTTCCCATGGCGCTCGCGCTCGCTGGCTGCAGCGGCGGGGAAGCCGACGACGCTGCGGGCGGCGGCAGGATCGGGGGAATCCACGCGACCCGGGTTGCCGCCGTCGGCCTGTGGAACGTGACCCTCCCCTCGGTCCACCCGGCCTACCACAGGGCCACCTCCTCGCTGCAGCTCGCCTTCCGGGAAGACGGCACGCTGGTGCTCGCCTGGGATCGCCAGATGGCCGAGGCCCGCTACCGGAACGAGGGCGAGGTCCTCGTGCTCGAGCCGGCGCAGGACGAGCTGCCACTCGTCGTGGGCAGGCCCGACGCCGGTACGTGCCCCGCGCCCTACGGCTTCGAGCTGCGCATCGACGCGCTCGAGGTGGTGGGGCTCGACGACGACGGGGACGGCGCCGCAGACCGGATCGAGGGAACGCTCGACGCCGTGCTCTACGCCTGGGGCGAAGGGGTCGGGCCGCCGCTCGACACGGCCTACCCGTCGGGCTTCGAAGGCACGGCCGATGGCGAGGCGCCCGAGTGGTACGCCACCGGCACCTGCGTCGTTCCGCCGGTGGGAGCCGCGGGGGGATTCCATTTCGACGAGCCGGTGGAGGTGCAGGCGGCGGAGGCGCGCCTTGCCGACGGCACGCGGACCACGTTCGACGTGCAGCTGGACGGCGGCGTCGATCTCTCGCTCGCGCCGCGCACGCCGCTGCCCCTCGGCGCCGAGCTGGTGCTCGCCGTGCAGGTGGCAGATCTCGGCGGCAACGAGACCGAGCTGCTGCTGCCCTGCAGCGTCCCCGCTCCTGCACCGGGCGAGCCGACGGGGGACTTCGAGGGGGACGATCTCGCGGGTTGGGCCACGAGCGGCGCGGTCGAGAGCTTCGTCGGCACGCAGGGGGTGCCGGCGCCCGGAGGCGAGAAGGCGCTCGTCGGGCACGCGGTCTTCGCTGCCTACCGGGTGATCGAAGTGCCCGAGGTGGAGGCGCCCGCGCTGCAGCTGCGCCTGCAGCTCTTCGCAGAGAGCCCGCAGTTCTTCGGGCTGCCGTGGCCGGTGGAGATCGTGATCGCCGCCGGCGAGGTGGAGGTGGTGGAAGCCCTCGAACTCGACGGGGAGGCGGGCTGGGAGGTTCCCAGCGAGCGCGAGCTGCTGCCGCTGGCGCCGGTTCGTGAGGTCGCCATCGACGTGGGTGCGCTGCGCGGCACGCAGGCGGTGGTCGGCATCAGGAGCGGCACCGAACGCCGCTGCGCGCCAGCGGGCGTCGTGTACGGCCAGGAGAGTTGGCCGGCGGTGGTGGTGGACGACGTGCACATCGCGCCGTAAGGACGGCGCACGGGGCGTCTCCTCATCGGCCTGCCCTACGTGCTCGCCCGCGGCCACGGCAACCGTGCGCTTTTCGCACGGCGCAAGCGGCGCGCCGCCTGACAGGGCACCCCGGCCGTACCCACCCGAGATGCCCGGCGCCTGCCCCGCGCCTAGCCTTCGGCGATGGTGGCGTGTCGCTGGGCAGGGGTGGGGCTGGTGGTCGCCGTGGCGCTGGCGCAAGCGGCCTGCTTCACCGTGGGCAAGGGCCCCTCGGAGCTGCAGCAACAGATCGGCGGCTCCGAGATGAGCCCCGCAGAGCTGCGGACCCGGGTGCGGTCGCTGGCGGGCCGCTTCTCGGCGGAGCTCGAGATCCTCGCCGACGAGCTGGCATCCCGCACCGACGATCCGGCGCAGCGCCTCGCGCTCACCCGCTTCAAGCTCAACGCCATCCCCCAGATGCAGGCGGCCCTCTTCGTCCCCGATCCGGTGGCGGCGCTCGTCGATGCCTGGGCGCTGGTGGTGCAGCTGCGAAACGCGCTGGTCGGGCTGGCGGAGCGGCCCGCGAGCGATCCCGAGGCGCTCGCGCTCACGGACGAGCGCTTCGAGGCGATGGAGGACGAGCTGGCGGCGCTGTGGCGGCAGCTCACCGGCAGGGAGGAGATCCCGGTCATCGAGCAGATGATCCAGGAGTGGGCGGCCGAGCATCCCCTCGACTCGGTCGCGACCCGCCAGAGCACCGTCGGGCTCCTCTCGGCGCTCACCGAGCGAAGCGGCGTCAGCCCCCTGGGCGCGGCCTCCTTCCTCCTCGAGGATACCCAGGACCTCGCGCTGCGCATGGAGCTGCTCGGCAACTTCGTGCCGCGGCAGGCGCGCTGGCAGGCGGAGCTCTTCCTCCGCGAGCGCCTCGCCGATCGCTCGATGCTCGCATCGGGGGAGACGCCGCAGGAGCTCCTCGACGCCGTGGCCGGGATGCTCCAGGCCACCGGGGACCTGCCCGCGCTCCTCGATGCGGAGCGGGAAGCCGTCTTCTCGGGGATCCGGGGGGAACGCGTCGAGCTCCAGGGGTTCGCTTCGGAGGAGCGGGCGATCCTGCTCGAGGCGCTGCGCGAGGAGCGGGTCGCGGTCATGGCCCAGAGCGAGCGCATCGGCGAGGATCTCGTGGACCGCGCCTTCGAGCGTTCCACCGAGCTGGTCGACCGGATCCTGCTCCGCCTCCTGCTCCTCGCCGCGATCCTCGGCCTCGTCGCCGTCGCGGTGGCGTTGATCCTCGTGCGGGGGCGGCGGGAGCGCAGGCAGCTGGTGGTGCAGCGCACCAGCGAGACCCCGCCGTGAGTTCCCCGCTGCCCGGCGGGCGACCTCAGGTCCTGTCGCGGACGTCGCGGGGAAGCCGCAGCAGCTCGAAGAGCTTCTCGATGCCGCCCGGCAGCTCGAGCACGCCTGCCAGCCCGTAGCGCTCGAAACGTTCCTGCACGGCGGCGGTCGCTCGCACGGCGACGAGGCGCACGCCTCGCGACGTGAGGTCGCGCTGCAGCTGCGCGAGCAGATCGCAGCCGGTGATGTCGACGAAGGGGACCGTGCGCAGATCGAGGACGACGAGGCGCAAGCCCCTGCTCTCCGTCACGCGGCCATGGACGAGGTCGGTCACCGCGCTGGCGCTGGCGAAGAAGAGGCCGCCGAGGGGTTGGAAGACGAGCGCCCCGGGAAAGCCCTGCGCCGCCGGCACGCGGTCCCGGGCGACGAGCGCCGGAACGGGTTCGGAGACGAAGCCGACCTCGGTGATCCGGGGGTGGGAGGCGCGGGCGAGCAACACCAGCGCGGTCAGGGCCACCGCGAGCACCAGGCCCCGGATCAGGCCGATGCCCAGGACGCCGGCGAGGCAGATCAGCGCCACGAGGAATTCGGCGCGGTCGAAACGCCAGGTCAGGCGGAGTGCGGCGAGATGGGGCGGCCGCAGCACGCCGTAGACGACGATCGCGGCGAAGGCGACCAGCGGCACGTTCGCGAAGTCCGCGCCGACCAGGACGAGGGCGAGCACCAGCACCACGGTGATCAGCGCCGTCAGCGGGCTGCGGGCCCCTGCCTGCTCGAGGACGATGGTGTCCGCCAGGTTTCCCGAGACGGGAGCGGCGCCGGTCAGGCCGGCGGCGAGGTTCGCCGTGCCGAGGGCGCGAAGCTCCTGGTCGTAGTCGATGCGGTAGCCCCGCTCGTTGGCGAAGTGGCGTGCCACGGACGAGGAATCGAGGAAGACGAGCACCGCGATCGCTGCGGCGGGGAGCATGAGCCGGAGTGCTGCGCCGCCGCCGAGCTCCGGCAGGGTGATGGGGGGCAGGCCCGCCGGGATGTCGCCGATCACCGCGGTGGGGATCTCCAGCGCCGCCACGAGGACCGTGCCCACTACGACGACCACCGCAGGACCGATCGCTCGCTGTCCGATCGCGTGCAGCAGGTAGAGCAGGGCGAGCAGACTGAACCCGAGCGCCGCCGAGGGAAGCTCCGCCTCCTCCCACGACGCTGCGGCAGCACGGGCAATCGCCGGCAGGTTGAGCCCCTCCGCATGGACGCCGAAGAAGATCCCGAGCTGCGAGGCGGCGATGAGCAGGGCGGCGCCGGCGAAGTAGCCGGTGAGCACGGGGCGGGAGACGAAGTTGGCGACGTAGCCGAGGCGGAGGACCCCGGCTGCGAGGAGGAGCCCGCCGAGGAGGAAACCGACCAGGGTGGCCAGCGCCACGTAGCGGGCGGGGTCCCCGCCTGCCAGCGGGGCGAGGGTGACGGCGAGCACCGCGGCGAGGGTGGCTGTCGGAGCCAGCGAGAGCTCCCGCGAAGTCCCCATCACGAAGTAGACGAGCAGGGGCAGCAGCAGGGAGTAGAGTCCCATCTGCGCCGGCAGGCCTGCCAGCAGCGCGTAGGCCATCGCCTCGGGCGCCGTGCTCAAGGTGCCCATCAGGCCCGCGAAGAGATCGCGGGGCAGATCGCGCCACCGGTAGCCCGGCAGCCAGGCGAGCACGGGTGGCCGCGGGGACATCGACGGTGATCCCTCCCCAGGACAGGCAGCGCTTCGTCGTCGGGCGAAGCTCCTTTTTGCATGCCGGAAGATGCGCAGCACACCTCCCCTCCGCACGGCGGCGCAGGACCGGGCGCTGCTCGCAGGGAGAACCCTCCTGGGCCGCTGCGAACGAGCCGCCCCGCATGCCTGCCGGCGTGCTGCCGATCCCGCGAGGGCCCCGCACCGTCGCTGGCGACGCGGCAGCTCCGCCGCCGGGGAGAAGCCCATGATCGATCGTCGCTTGGCCTTCATCGTCGTCGCAGGGATCGCCGCCGTTGGGGGATGCGCGTACGACCCCTACGTTGCTCCCAGCGCCGGCGTGCAGATGGCCATCACGGCCGGTGGCCCGCAGGTCTATCCCTACGTCGGCATAGGCGTCGGCGTGTCGGCACGGCGCCCCTCCGCCGCGCCGCCGGTACAGGGAGAAGCGCCTGCGCCGGGTCCCCTCGTCGTGACCACCGAGAACGGGATGGAGGTGCGGGTCGACGCCGCCCGCGTCGCCGTCGCCGGCGCCGACCTGGCGAAATGCGGGGAGGCCGACGTGGCGGAGGTGCTGCGGAAGCTGCGCGCATCCGAGGCGGAGGCCCGGTGGATCGACCTCCTTGCCCCGAAGGAGAAGCAGGTGGCGGAGACGACCCTGGAGCCGGGGGAGTACTGCACCCTCGCCGTGCGGCTCGCACCGGCGGACGGGAAGAGCCTCGAGATGACGGGGGCGTTCCGGGAAGCGGGTGGGGCAGCGTGGATGCCCTTCACCCTCACCACCGCCGATACCGTGACCACCTCGATGCAGCTCGCGCAGCCCCTGCGCCTCTCCGCGAACGAAAAGGAGGCGTCGGCGCACGTACGCTTCGATCCCGCACGGTGGTTCGACGGCCTGGACCCCGCGGCGTCGCGGGAGGAGATCGCCACAGCGGTGCTGACCAACCTCGCCGCGCGGCCTGGCGAGGCGCTCACGCCCCACGACGGGAAGCAGGCGCGCCTCGATTAGCGGGGCCGCACGACGCAGCGGAATCCCACGTGGGAGGTGGAGGTGTCCACCGGCTCCGGGTAGCGCGCCGCCGGCCGGTAGCGCCTGCAGTAGTTCGGGGCGCAGAGGTGGGATCCACCTTTCAGCACCTTGCGCGGGATCCGGATCGCCGGCATCGCCGGATCGCAGCTCTCCTGCTCCGCGCCACCCCGAGGGTTGCGGGGAATGCAGCACGCCTTCTGCTTCTCGTCCGGATGCCGGGGGCGGTACCAGTCGCTCGTCCACTCCCACACGTTGCCGATCATGTCGACGAGGCCGTAGCCGTTGGGCGGAAAGGCGCCGACGGGTGACGTGCGCTCGTACCCGTCCTCCATCGTGTTCTGCCACGGGAAGAGGCCCTGCCAGTGGTTGGCCATCGGCCTGCCACCAGGCGCCAGCTCGTCGCCCCAGGCGTACGCCGCCCCCTCGAGACCGCCGCGCGCGGCATACTCCCACTCGGCTTCGGTCGGGAGATCCTTGCCGGCCCAGCGCGCATAGGCCTCGGCATCGGCGTAGGCGACGTGAACCACCGGGTGGTCCATCAGCCCTTCGATCGTGCTGCCTTCGCCCCATGGATGCTGCCAATCGGCGCCGCGCTCGAAGCGCCACCAATTGGTGATGTCGCGCAGGTCGACGGGACCGGGCGGCTTCACGAAGACGAGCGATCCGGCGAAGAGCATCTCCGGAAGCGCGCCGGGGTAGTCCCGGGGATCCGGCGGAAGCTGGGCGAAGGTGACGTGCCCGGTCGCCTGCACGAAACGCGCGAAGGCAGCGTTGGTCACCGGCGCGCGGTCGATCCAGAAGCCATCGACGGTGACCCGGTGGACCGGCGCTTCCTCGGGATAGTGGCGTTCGGAGCCCATGGCGAAGGTGCCGCCCGGGATCCACACCATGTCCGGCGACGGCGGCGGGCCCGGAGGCGAGAGATTCTCGTGCATGGCGTCTCCCGGCGATCAGAAATAGCCGCGGATTCGTGGCGCAAGGTAGATGCGGCCGGCGTCGCGGATCAGGTTGCCGGCAGAGCGCCGATCGTCCTCGACGAAGAGCTCGATGCCGACGTCGAGGTAGGGCCTGCCGGTGTAGAAGACGCCGCCACCTGCCTGCCTGCTGTGGTCGAAGGGGTTGTCGCCGCCGACCGGGATCAGCTCGCGCCAGAAGGCCGTGAGCCCAATCGGGATGCGCTGCCGCCAGAAATTCGCGCTGAGGGCGCCGGCCAGGTCGATGAAGTGGTTCGACTCCTCCTGGCCGCGGAAGATGCCGACCGCTTCGGGCCACTCCCCGAGCCACCCCGCTTCGGCCACCAGCCCCAGCCAGTCGGTGAAGGCGAACGCGAAGCTGCCCCCGGCGAGCGCGATGTGGACGTCCTGGGTGGTGAGGAGCCTGCCGACACGGAACTCGTCGACGGTCGCCTCGATGGCGCCAGCAGGGCTGACCACGCTGCGTCGCAGGTAGCGGTAGTCGCCTTTGATGGCGAGCAGCAAGCGATCGCTCTCGAGGAGCTGGGCGACCAGGCCTCCGCCTCCGCCGAAGGTGCCGTTGACCGCAATGCTGAGCGCGGACTGGCCGTTGTCGGGGATCACCCCCTCGCCCGCCGCATTCACCCGCAGGGCGAACCAGTCGAGCAAGGCGATCTGCGCCTCGAAGAGTTGGAGGAGCGCGATGTAGTCGAGGTCCTGCGTGCGGACACCGATGGGCGGCGGTAGCTCGAAATCGATGTCGAGCGTATAGGTGCCGAGGCCGGTGGTGCTGCTCGCGTAGCTGGTCACGTAGGGCCCCTGGACCACGGTGACCGGCACGTAGGCCCACCCGTCGAGGAAGCGCGACTCGACGAGCTCCGCCGCAGCGCGTGCCTCGCGCGCCTGCTCCTGCGCCGCGGCGGCACTGGGAAGCGCCGCTGCTACGAGCAGCAGCGCGCTTCCGATCGTCGACTGCAGATTCATGCGTTCCTCGTCATGGGTCGGGTCCGATGGACCTTCAGCATTGGGAAGGGTCGACCCGGCCGCTACTACCCGGCCGGAACGACCGCTTGCGGCGCGTCAGTGCGCGTTCGGCCCCTGCTCGAGCGTCTCCATCACCCGGTCGAGGTTGAAGGAGGCAGGCTCCTGCCGCGGGGGGAAGCGCTTGAAGGAGGCGACCATCGAGGCGACGTAGCTCTGGGCTGGAACCAGCAGGAAGGCGTGGTCGATCATCCAGTCGAAATAGGTGTTCGAGTTCTCGTCGGCCCGCTCGAAGGGATCGCGGCGCAAGTTGAAGATCTTGGGTGTGCGCAGGGGAACGAAGGGCTCGGCCCAGAGCTGCAGCGTCTTCGCCCGCTGCTCGAGGAAGACGAGCTTCCAGTCGTCGAAGCGCAACGCCACCAGCTCCCCGTCGTCGCTGACGTAGAAGAACTCCCGGCGCGGGCTCACCTCGCTCTTGCCGGTGAAGTAGGGGAGCATGTTGTAGCCGTCGATCTTCACCTCGAAGTGTTTGTCGCCTGCGTCGTGGCCGTGCTCGAGGCGCTCCTTCACGTCCGGTACCCCGGCTGCGGCGAGCAGCGTCGGCAACCAGTCCTGGTGGGAGACGATGCCGTTGAGCACCTTGCCCGCCGGGAATTGGCCGGGCCAGCGGACGACGCAGGGCACGCGGAAGGCGCCCTCCCAGTTGGTGTTCTTCTCGCTGCGGAAGGGGGTGATCCCCGCGTCGGGCCAGGTGTTGTAGTGCGGGCCGTTGTCGGTGGAGTAGACGACGATGGTGTCGTCGGTGATGCCGAGCTCGTCGAGCCTGGCGAGGATGCGGCCGACCTGCTCGTCGTGCTCCACCATCGCGTCGTTGTAGATGCCCTGGCCGCTCTTTCCCTCCGACGAATTCTTGATGTGCGTGCGGAAGTGCATGTGGGTCGAGTTCCACCAGACGAAGAAGGGCTTCCCCTCCTTGTGGCTGCGCTCGATGAAGTCGAGGGTGCGATCGGTCACGTCGTCGTCGATCGTCTCCATCCGCTTCTTCGTCAGCGGGCCGGTGTCGGTGATCCTGCCGTCGGCGAAGGAGTGGATCACGCCGCGGGGGCCGAAGCGCTTCCGGAAGGCCGGATCCTTCGGGTAGTCGGGGTGCTCCGGCTCCTCCTCCGCGTTCAAGTGGTAGAGGTTGCCGTAGAACTCGTCGAAGCCGTGGTTGGTCGGCAGGAACTCGTCCTTGTCGCCGAGGTGGTTCTTGCCAAACTGGCCGGTGGCGTATCCCAGCGGCTTGAGCAGCTCGGCGATGGTGGGATCCTCGGGCCGCAGGCCGACGTCGGCCCCCGGCATGCCGACCTTGGTGAGCCCGGTCCGGATCGGATTCTGGCCGGTGATGAAGGCGGCCCGTCCCGCGGTGCAGCTCTGCTGCCCGTAGTAGTCGGTGAACTGCAGGCCCTCCTCGCCGATCCGGTCGATGTTCGGGGTGCGGTAGCCCATCATCCCCTTGCTGTTGAGGCTGATGTTCCAGGTGCCGATGTCGTCGCCCCACAGGACGAGGATGTTCGGGCGCTTCTTCTCTGCCATCGCTGCTCTCCTTCAATCCAGACGGACGTGGTGCTCGATCAGCTCGGCGGTGGTCCGCTCCGCCGGCTGCAGGAACTCGAAGTGGACGTGTTCGATCGTGCCTGTGAAGGCGAAGGGGCTCCGGTCCCCGTAGGCGGGAGAGACCGGCGAGAGCGTGTCCATCCCCACGTCGAGGCTCTCCACCCCGAAGCGAGACGGGACCTGCTTTTCGATCCGTCCCTGTGCCACCTGGTCACCGCCGTGGAAGAGCCGCACCGTCGCCGGCGCGCCGGGCATGCCCGGCTGGTCGCAGCGGAACTCCACGCGTACTTCGACGCGGCCCGTCGGCAGCGTCCGGTCGGCGATCACGTCGTAGCGGTCGAGGTCGAACCAGTTGTAGTGGTAGCGGAGCCTGCCGCCCTCGACGAAGAGCGACCAGCCCGAGGTGTCGCCGCCGAGGCAGACGAGGACACCTTCGGCGCCGCGCCCGGGCACATCGGCGACCACGCTGATGTCGTGGTCCACGTTGCAGAGCTTCGGCGCGCTGCCCTCGGGAAGTCGGACCATGCCCGGCCGCAGCGTCACCTCCCTGCGGCCGGTGAAGAAGCTCGGCCGCAGCGTCACGTCGAAGCGCTCCGCCATCCGGTCGTCCAGCGGCAGCACGTCGTGGCGCGCCGCCTCCACGAGGAAGAGGTCCTGCATCTCGCGGAGTTTTTCGGGATGCTGCGCTGCGAGGTCCTCGGCCTGGCTGAAGTCGTGCTCGATGTCGTAGAGCTCCCAGCGATCGGTGGAGAAGTCGACCGTTCCCGCGTTCACCCAGGGCAGGCGGCCGTGGCGGCAGCTCGCCATCCAGCCGTCGCGGTAGATGGCCCGGTTGCCGACGATCTCGAAGTACTGCGTCTCCCGCTTGCTCGAGGCGTGGGCGCTCTCCCGGTCGAACGTGTAGGCCATGCTCACGCCTTCGATAGGCTTCTGCGGCACGCCGGCGATCCAGGCGGGCCAGCTGGCGACCATGCCGTTGCGGGTGCCGCCGAAGTGCGACGCCACCTGCTTGGTCCACTGGAAGGGCGTGTCGCCCGCCCACGCCCATCCGACGGCGTAGTGGGGCGAGGTGCCGGGTAGCCCCAGCTCGTCGATGCGGGGCAGCGTCTTCTCCAGCGGCGGCTGAATGCCATTGAGCACCGCCAGCTCGTTGATCGTGCCGCCGATGCTCCCCTCGGCGCTCGCGCCGTTGTCACCGAGGATGTAGAGGAAGAGCGTGTTCTCGAAGGCGCCCAGCTCCTCGAGGGCCTCCACGAGGCGTCCGACCTCGTAGTCGGTGTGCTCGAGGAAGTCGGCGAAGTTCTCCATCTGGCGGGCGAAGAGCCGCTGTTCCTCGGGGCCGAAGGAGTCCCAGGCGGGGATCTCCGCGGGCCGCGGGGTGAGTTTCGTGCCGGGCGCCACCACCCCCATCTCCAGCTGCCGCCGGTGGACCTCCTCGCGGTAGCGGTCCCAGCCCATGTCGAAGCGGCCCTTGTTCCGTCCGCGCCACGCGAGCGGCGGCTGGTGTGGCGCGTGGGTCGCTCCCGGCGCGAAGTGGACGAAGAAGGGGCGATCGGGCGCGATCGCCTTCTGCAGTCGCATCCACGCGATGCAGTCGTCCGCCAGATCGGTGGTGAGGTGGTAGCCCTCCTCCGGCTTCTTCTTCGCCTCCACCGGCGTGGTTCCGCGGACGAGCGCCGGGTAGAACTGATCGGTCTCACCACCGATGAAGCCGTAGAAGTGATCGAAACCCCGCTGGGTAGGCCAGTTCTCGAAGGGACCGGCAGGGCTGGTCTGGTTGTCGGGGACGTTGTGGTTCTTTCCCCACCAGCCGTTGGCGTAGCCGTTCTGCGATAGAATCTCGGCGATGGTGGCGCAGCTGCGCGGGATGATGCCGGTGTAGCCGGGAAAGCCCGTCGCCATCTCGCCGATCACGCCAGAGGAGACGGTGTGGTGGTTGCGTCCGGTGAGGAGCGCCGCGCGGGTCGGTGAGCAGAGCGCCGTGGTGTGGAATTGGCAGTACTGCAATCCCTGCCTGGCAATGCGCTCGGCGGTAGGGGTGCCCACCAGCCGGCCGTTCACGCTGGGCTGGCCGTAGCCCACGTCGTCCAGCAGCACCACCACGATGTTCGGCGCGTGCGCGGGCGCCTTCTGCATCGGTGGGAAGTCCGCCTTCGAATCCTTGTACGTGACACCAATCCTGGCTTTGGTGAAGCGATACTCCGGCTTCGGGTAGACGTTGCGCCGCACGATCTTCGGAAAGCCGTTCCCCTTCTTCGCCATGTCGCTCCCCCGCCCTACTGCCGCGCCAGGCTCTGGCGCATCTTTGCCTCGTCGTCCTCGGCCGGCTTTTCGCCGCCCACCTCCACCACCACCTCGTGCAGCGTGCCGGTGAAGGCGAATTCCCCCCGGTAGTCGTCGACGATGGGCGAGACCGATCCCCTGCCGCAGACGAGACCGCCGCCCAGGCCGATCATGATCGGGATGGTCACTTCGTAGTCGGCCTGTCCCACCCGCTGGCCGTCCACGAAGAGCCGCGCGATGCCCGGCGTCCCCTTGCCTTCGTGCATGGCGGCAGGTCCGGTCGGCTCGAAGGTGAAGCGCAGCTCTACCTCGCCCTGCGGAACGGGCCGATCCGAGCGGACACGGAGGATGCGATCGCCCACGTAGTTGTGGGCGTGGTGGAGGTGCCCGTCCTTGACGAAGAAGGTGTAGCCGCCGGTGTTGCCGCCGTGGCAGAGGAGAACGCCCTCCGCGCCGCCGGTAGGAATCGTCACCCGGGCCGTGATCGAGTGGGCGCAGTTGAGGACCTTGACCGCGACGTTCTCGGGCACGCTCTGCAGGTGGGGGAAGTAGACGTACCGGGATCGCTCGGGCGCGAGCTGCGGCCGCTCCTCGGCGAAGCGCTGCTGGCCTCTGCCGTCGATGGGGAGCACCTGGTATCTGCCCGCCTCGACGTACCAGTAGGTGATGAGCTCGATCAGCTTGTCGCGGTGCGTATCGGCGAGGTTGCGCGTCTCCGTCGGGTCCTCCGCCACGTGGTAGAGCTCCCACCCCTGCGTGTCGATCCGCGCGAGATCCTCGCGGCTCATCGGCGTGCCGAAGGGCAGCCCTTCCGCGAAGGAGGTGCCGGGCCACGGACACACGGCCCGCCAGCCGTCGTGGTAGAGCGCGCGGTGCCCGATCATCTCGAAGTACTGGGTCCGGTGGTGGCTGGGCGCAGCGCCGTCGTCCAGGGCATGGGCGAAGCTGACGCCCTCGATTGGCGACTGCGTCACGCCTCGGATCGCGTGGGGCGGTTCGAGCTCCAGGCAGTCGAGCACCGTCGGCACCATGTCGATGGCGTGGGCGTATTGGTGGCGGAGCTCCCCGCGAGCCGCGATCCCTTTCGGCCACGAGACGATGAAGGGATCGGCGACGCCGCCCCGGTACGTCTCCCGCTTCCAGCGTCGGAAGGGCGTGTCGCCCGCCCAGGTCCAGCCCCAGGGGTAATGGTTGAAATACTTCGGTCCGCCGAGCTCCGGCAGCGCCGCCAGGTTCTGCTCCAGGTCCTCGGGGACGAAGTTGAAGAATTTGTTCTCGTTGATCGACCCGGTCGGTCCACCCTCGGCGCTGGCCCCGTTGTCGCTGATCAGCATCACCAGCGTGTCGTCGAGCTCGCCGATCTGCTCCAGGTAGCCGAGCAGCCTGCCGATCTGGTGGTCGGTGTGCTCGAGGAAACCCGCGAAGACCTCCATCATCCGCGCGCAGAGCCGCTTCTCGTCGGCGCCCAGCGAATCCCATCGCGGCACGTCGGGATCGTGTGCCGGGAGCTGCGCATCCTGCGGCAGCAGTCCCATCTGCTTCTGCCGGGCGAAGATCTCCTCGCGGGCCTTCTCCCAGCCCATGTCGAAGCGCCCGGCGTATTTGTCGGCCCACTCCTTCGGCACCTGGTGGGGCGCGTGCATCGCGCCGGTGGCGAAGTAGAGGAAGAAGGGTTTGTCGGGCGCCACCACGTGGGCCGAGCCGATGAACTCGATCGCCCGATCGGTGAGATCGACGGTCAGGTGGTAGCCCTCCTCCGGCGTACCCGGCGGCTCGACCTGGTGGTTGTCGTAGACGAGCTCCGGGTAGTACTGGTGCGTGTCGCCGCCGAGGAAGCCGTAGAAGCGCTCGAAGCCGCGCCCGAGCGGCCAGCGATCGTAGGGCCCGGCGGCGCTGACCTGCTCGGCGGGCGTCAGGTGCCATTTGCCCACGGCGAAGGTGTTGTAGCCGTGGGGCAGCAACATCTCCGAGAGGAAGCCGTTCGCGAAGGGGATGAGGCCGTTGTAGCCGGGGTAGCCGGTCGAGACTTCGGTGATCCCCGCCATCCCGTTCGAGTGGGAATTGCGTCCGGTGAGGATGCAGGCGCGCGTCGGCGAGCAGAGCGCGGTGGTGTGCATGTTGTTGAAGCGCACCCCGCGCTCGGCCAGGCGATCCAAGTTCGGCGTTTCGCTCAGCCCGCCATAGCAGCCCAGCTGCCCGAAACCGACGTCGTCCAGCACGATGAAGAGAACGTTCGGCGCGCCGGGTTTGGCCCGCAGTGGCGCGGGCCACGCCGGGGAAGACTCGTCGATCGTACGACCGATCACCCCCGGAAACCGCTCTCCCGGGCGGTATTCGCGCAACGCCATGTGTCCCCCCCGCTCTCGCTACGGTGCGAAGGATCTAGGCGCCCCCTGCTGCGAGAGCCACGCCCTCGGCGGTCGCGTCTGCAAGGGGCGCTCGGCTGGGGCGAGGGCGCACCAGCGGCAAGTCGCTCCCCGCGTGCACAGGCTTGGCAGACACGGGGGCGGCCACATGGCGGCAATTCGCTACATCTTCCTCTCCGACCTCCACTTCGGCGAGCGCAACAGCATCCTCACCGATCCGCTCGGGCCGGGAATGCAGGCACCGGTCGAGCCGAGCGAGGGCATGGAGGCCCTCGTCGCCTGCCTGCAGGACGTGGTCCGCAGCTGCAGCGGCGGGGCGCCCCCGCGCCTCGTCCTCCTCGGCGACGCCTTCGAGCTCGCCCTGGCACCGCGGCACGTCGCCTTCGACATCTTCGCCCGCTTCGTGGGGATGCTCTTTCCGGATGGAGGCAGGCCGCTCTTCGATCCGCGGATCGTCTTCGTACCCGGCAACCACGACCACGACCTCTGGACCAGCACCCGGGACGATCTCCTCAACCTGCAGCTCGCCCGGAGCGAGGGGCGACTCGAGCCCACCGCGCCGGTGACCACCGCCTTCGATCTCCTCTGCCCGCGGGGCGACGGCGCCTCCGTCGAGCCGACCCGGTCGGAGATGCTCACGCGGCTGCTGCACCACCGCCTCCCACAGCGCAGCGATCTCGAGGTGCAGGTGGCCTACCCGAACCTCGGCGTCTTCGAGGGCGATCGGGCGGTGGTCGCCCACCACGGCCACTTCATGGACGACGTCTACGTGCTGATGTCCACGGTGTCGCGCGCCGTCTTCGGCGGCGAGCGGGTAACCGGACTCGACCAGCTCGAGGCGGACAACGGCGCGTGGATCGACTTCGTCTGGTCGAGCCTGGGGCGGGAGGGCTCCCTCGCATCCGGGCTGCGCCGCAGCTACGACCTGCTCCAGAGCGGCAGCGGCAAGGTGCTCCTCGCCAGCCGTCTCGCAGCGGCCTTCGCTTCCGTCGCGCCGGGCAATTTCGCCAAGCGCGTGGCGCAGCGCCTGCTGCTCGCCCCGCTGCTCCGGGCCCTCGATGGGCTCGAGAAGACCGACATCCGCCGTTCGTTGCCCGCTACCGAAGAGCTCCCGGGCGAGGTCCTCGGCTACATCGACGGGCCGCTCGCTGCGGCGCTTCGGCAGGAATACCGGGAGCGCGGCATCCGGCCCCAGCACCACACCTTCCTCTACGGCCACACCCACCGCCCCCTGGCGCAGTGGGCCTGGCTGCCGCGCGAGCAGGTCCGGGTCGCGGTCTACAACACCGGCGGCTGGGTGGTGGACACGCAGATGCCGCGCCCCGCGACGAGCGGCGGCATGGTCCTCGTGGACGAGACGCTGGAGACGGTGCTGGTGCGAATCGGCGCGCAGGTCCTCGAGCCGCACATCGCGCCGGTTCGGGTCGAGCAGTGCGACGGCGCAGGCGGCGCCTTTGCTCGCCAGGTCGAGGCCCTCGTGCATCGACCCGGTGGTCCCTGGCGCCACGCCGCAGGGGAGCTGGGCAGCGCCATCCTCCGCCGTCGCTCCGAACATGCGGCCCGCCTCATCCGCGAGATGGAGCAGCTCAACGGCTACGAGCGCCTCGCGCTGCGCTCGGACACCATCTGGAAGCTCCTCGCCCGACGCCGCGCAGAGGCGGAGCGGGAGTTCCGCAAGCTCATCTCCGGCGGCACCGGGGAGGTGAGCCGCAAGCCGCGCCTCCTGCGGCAGCGGAGTCCGATCGCGCTGCCTCCACACGACGCGCAGTCCGTGCCGACCGGCGGCTGAACCAGGCCGGACTACGGCACGGTGGCCTCGGCGGGCGCACGAGCGCGTGCCGTAGCCCTCCGGGATCCCAGCCGAATTCGCGCGGAATCCGGTGCGGTTTTCCGCACTATTTCGGCAATGGCCCCTGCGACGATTCTCCGGCCGATCGCGCCTCGGCGCAGACCCGGGCGGGCCGGGGGACAACGTGGGCGAGCGGGCCGGAGCCCGCCGCCAGAGGGCACGTGCCGCCGCGCGCCCTCGGGACAGATCGCAAATGGCCAACAAGATCCTCCTGGGGTTCGTGGCAGCAGCAGCTCTCTTCGCCGTGGCCTGTGGCGGCGCCGACGGCGACGACGACGACGCCGGCGCCGCCGGCGCAGGCGGCATGGGCGGGACCGCCGGCTCCGCGGGCACGGGCGGAACGGGTGGCACCGGCGGCACGGGTGGCACCACCACCGAGACGGGCCACGCCTGCATGGAGCTCTGGGCCTGCGCGATGGGCTGCGAGACCGACGCCTGTCTCGAGGCGTGCTACGACGCCTCCAGCGAGGAGGGGCTCCAGCTCTTCGGTGCGGTCCTCGCGTGCATCGACGAGAACCTCTGCCAGGACATGAGCTGCGTCGAGACCCATTGCGGCACGGAGCTGCAGGCCTGTGTCGACGACACGAGCGGCGGCGGCGGAACCGGCGGCACCGGCGGCTCGACCCAGACCACCGTTCCCGCCGAGCTCCAGGGCAGCTGGGCGATCAGCACCAGCGGCGACATCATCAGCGCCCGCTCCGAGCACAGCTTCGGCGCCGACGGCAGCTGGACCCGCGCCACGCTGATCGACAGCGAGATGTCCGGCTGCATTTTCGCCTACGCGGAAGGCACCGTCGCCGTCGCCGGCAGCCAGCTCACCCTCCACATGCAGTCCTTCGCCAGGAGCGAGAGCGCGAGCTGCGATCCCAACGCGCAGATGGTGCCCCAGGAGCTCGAGCCCGCGGAGACCTACACCTGGGCGATCGTCACCGACGAGTGGGACAATCTGGCGCTGCGGCTCACCGAGTCGGACGGCACCTTCGTCGACTGGTACCAGAGCGAATGAGTCCTGCCGGAGCCGCTTGACGTCCGCCATCCCCGTTGCTACCTGAATGAGCCTTCATTCAGGGCTGCATCTGCCGGGAGAGGGAGCGGTGTCGAACGGCGGCGGAACCAGAGCACGCGATCCGAAGGGGGACAAGCGCGAACGCATCCTCGAGGCGGCCGTGCGCGTCTTCGCCTCGAAGAGCTTCTACACCGCCACCGTCGCCGAGATCGCCCGGGAGGCGGGCGTCGCCGACGGAACCATCTACCTCTACTTCAAGAACAAGGACGATCTGCTCATCTGCCTCTTCGAGGAGCGAATGGGCGAGATCAACGAGGGGATGCACCAGGCCGTCTCGGCCTGCGAGCGTCCCCTCGATCGTTTGAAGGCCTTCATCCGCCGCCACCTCTCCGAGGTGGAGCGCCGCCCGGAGCTCGCCGAGGTGCTCACCGTCGAGCTCCGGCAGAGCGCGAAGCTGATGAAGGAGTACAAGGCAACCGCCTTCGGCGCCTACCTCGACATCCTCTCCACGATCCTCGACAGCGGTCTCGCCGACGGCAGCATCCGGCCGGACGTCGACGTCAAGGCCGTGCGCCGCGCCATCTTCGGAGCGCTGGACGAGGTGGCCCTGTCGTGGTTGCTTGGCGGCCGCCGCTTCGACCTGGGAAAGAACGCCGAGCAGCTCGCGGAGATCTTCGCCCGCGGCCTCGCTGCCTGAAAGGAATGGCCATGGATTTCCAGCTCTCGCCCGAGCAGATCGCCCTCCGGGACACCGCCCGCAAATTCGCCCGCGAGGTGATGGCGCCGGTGGCGAAGGAATACGACCGCACCGGCGACTTTCCCCGCGACGTGATCGCACAGGGCTTCGAGCTCGGTCTCCTCAACATGACGCTGCCGCCGGAGCTCGGGGGCCTGGGGCTCTCCCACCTCGACCAGGCGCTGGTCGCAGAGGAGCTCGCCGCAGGCTGCGCGGGCATCGCCACCTCGATGATCGCCAACGACCTGGCGCTCCTGCCGATCCTCATCGGCGGTTCGGAGGAGCAGAAGCAGCGCCTCGTCGCCCCCTTGGCCGAGAAGCTCCGCTTCACCTCCTTCGGCCTCACCGAGCCGGGCGCAGGCTCCGACGTGGCGGGGATGACCACCACCGCGGTCCGCGAGGGCGACGAGTACGTCCTGAACGGCGCGAAGATGTGGATCACCAACGGCGGCGTCGCCGACCAGTACACGATCTTCGCCACCCTCGACCGCAAGGCGGGGCGCAAGGGGATCACCTGCTTCGTCGTCGAGGGGCGCCCGGAGGGGCTGCACGTCGGCCACCACGAGGACAAGCTCGGCCAGCGTGCCTCCAATACCGTGGCGCTCACCCTCGAGAACGTCCGGGTGCCGGTGAAGAACCGGATCGGCGAGGAGGGGCAGGGCTGGGAGATCGCCATGGCCACCCTCGACAACTCGCGGCCGCTCACGGCGATGTTCGCGGTGGGGGTCGGCCGCGCGGCGATGGAGCACGCCATCGCCTATGCGAAGGAGCGCAAGCAGTTCGGCCAGGCGATCGCGAACTTCCAGGCGATCCAGTTCATGATCGCCGACATGGGCACCGAGCTTCACGCGGCGCGGCTCCTCTCCTACGAGGCGGCGGCGCAGCTCGACGCCGGCCAGCGCAACACCCTGGTCTCGAGCTTCGCCAAGCGCTTCGCCGCGGACACCGCGATGAAGGTCGCCACCGACGCGGTGCAGATCTTCGGCGGCTACGGCTACTCGAAGGAATACCCGGTCGAGAAGCTCTTCCGGGACGCCAAGCTCATCCAGATCTACGAGGGAACGTCGCAGATCCAGCGTCTCGTGATCGCCCGCGAGCTTTTGAAGGCTTGATCGGCAGCTGCGCAAGCCCTATCCATCCAGCAATTTTTCCCGGCAGCGGGACCCATAGGAGGCGAAGGTGAAGATTCTTTGCGCCGTGAAGCGGGTCGAGGACCCCGAGCAGAAGATCAAGGTCAAGCCCGACGGCAGCGGCATCGTCCTCGAAGGCATGAACTACAAGCCGAACCCCTACGACGAGATCGCCGTCGAGGAGGCGCTCCGCCTGAAGGAGAAGCAGGGCGGCGGCGAGGTGGTCGTCGTGTCGATCGGCGACGCCAGCTTCGTCACCGAGATGCGCCACGCGCTGGCGATGGGCGCCGACCGCGGCATCCTGGTGAAGCTCTCCGCCCCCACCGACTCCGACGGCGCCGCCCGGCTCCTGGCCAAGGTGGTGGAGAAGGAGCAGCCGGACCTCGTCATCTGCGGCCGCCAGGCGGTGGACGACGACCAGGGCCAGACCGGCGCCCTCCTCGCCGAGTACCTCGGCTGGGGCCAGGCCACCTTCGCCGCCAAGGTGGAGAGCCTCGAGTCCGCCGAGGAGAAGAACAAGGTCCCCGGCCTGCAGATCGATGGCAAGGACGTGAAGGTGATCCGCGAGGTCGACGGCGGCCTCGAGATCGTCTCCGTCGCGATGCCAGCGGTGGTCACCACCGAGCTCCGCCTCAACCTCCCCCGCTACGCTTCGCTCCCCGGCATCATGAAGGCGAAGAAGAAGCCGGTGGAGGAGCTCACCCCCGAGGCCCTCGGCGTCGATGCGTCCCCGAAGGTCAAGGTCCGCACCATGGCCAATCCGCCGGCGCGCAAGGGCGGCATGATCGTCCCCGACGTCGCCACGCTGATGGACAAGCTGAAGAACGAGGCCAAGGTCCTCTGATTTCCGTCCCGCCCCTGGCCGCGCGTCGCGCGCCGGGGCTCCCTGGGAGAACGACATGTCGAATGTTCTGGTCGTTGCCGAGCAGTTCGAAGGCACTCTGAAGAAGAGCTCGCTCCACACCCTGAAGGCAGGGCAGGAGCTCGCCGCCCGCACAGGCGGCAAGGTGATCGCGCTGGTGCTCGGCAAGGGCATCGCCGACGCGGCGAACGAGATGGCGGCCCACGGTGCAGCCGAGGTCTGGACCGCCGACGACGCGAAGCTCGAACACGCCCTCGCGGAGCACTACGCGAAGGTGATCGAGAAGGCGTGCAAGGAGGCCAACGCCGCCTGGGTGCTCGCCCCCTCCGCCTCGCAGGGCAAGGACGTGCTGCCCCGCGTCGCCGCCCGCATCGGCGCCGGCATGGCCTCGGACATCATGGGCTTCGGCGGCTCCGGTGCCGACGTCACCTGCAAGCGCCCGATGTGGGCAGGCTCGGTGATCGCCGAGGTGGAGATCGCCACGCCGGTGAAACTCGCCACCGTGCGCTCCACCGAGTTCCCCTCGGCGGAGAAGGCCGGCGCTGCAGGTGCGGTCAAGCCCTTCGCCCTGCCGGAGCTCGGTGAGGCGAAGACCCGCTTCGTCGAGTTCAAGCAGGTGAAGAGCGCCCGTCCCGAGCTCACCGAGGCCCGCGTGGTGGTCTCCGGTGGCCGCGGCACCAAGGGTGACTTCAAGCCCGTCGACGGCCTCGCCGACGAGCTCGGCGCTGCAGTCGGCGCCTCCCGCGCCGTGGTGGACGCGGGCTGGGTGCCGAACGACTACCAGGTCGGCCAGACGGGCAAGACCGTCGCCCCCGACCTCTACATCGCCCTCGGCATCTCCGGCGCCATCCAGCACATCGCCGGCATGAAGGGCTCGAAGGTGATCGTCGCCGTGAACAAGGACGCCGAGGCGCCGATCTTCCAGATCGCCGACTACGGCCTCGTCGGCGACCTCTTCAAGATCGCCCCCGAGCTCCAGGAAGCGATCAAGGCCGCGAAGTAGCACGGCCGATCGCCCCAGCCGCGGCGCCGCTCCCCGGTTCGTTCGACCGAGGGGGTGGCGCCGCGGTCGTTCCTGCACCCGAACCGGCGTGCCCGCCGTCAACCGGCGCGATCCGTGGCTACCTCCTCCCTCGGGAGGGTCCGGGTCGCCCTGGCGGCGAGCGGCGGCTGGGCGCGCCTCTCGGTGAGCGACGAAGGGATCGGCATCCCCGCCGCGGACCGGCCCCACGTCTTCGAGCGTTTCGATCGTTCCTCCAATGCGCCGGTCGATTCCTTCGGTGGTCTCGGCCTCTCGCTCTTCACCAGCCGCGGCGTGGTGGAGCTCGCGGCACGCTCACCGTCGAGAGCGAGGTGGGGCGGGGCTCCACCTTCGTCGCCTCGCTCCCCCGCGCGGAATCCCCTCCGCCGTCCCCACCTGGTTCGTAGGCGCGGCGTCGCCGTTCGCGGTGGTCCTGCCTGCCCGCCCGATCCGCCGGCGATGCGGCGGGCGTCGTCCACCGTGCCTCCTCCGGGCCGGGTGCGAAGAAATTCCTCCCGTGTGTGTGTTGCACCTCCGTTGGCGGGATCGCTCCCACGAGCGAGCACCGCCCTGGAACACGACCGAGAGGTGGACGCGGATGGGCGACGAGAAGCGACCGAAGAGTGGACAGCGCCGGGTTCGGCCCGCGTCGAGCTCGGGCAGGACGGCAACGCCACGTGGCGCCGCTCGCACGGCTGGCGGACGCGGAACCGCCCGGCAGCGTGCCTCGTCGCAGGTCAGGCGGCCGAGCCGGCGCAAGAGCGCCGACGAGACGGCGATCCTCGAGAACGTCCGCGACGCGCTCCTCGCCCTGGTGGACGGCGACTTCGACGTCCGCCTCGACGAGCAGGCCTGGGACGGCCTGCCCGCCGAGGTGGCGGAGGCCCTCAACCTCGTCGCCGAGCGGGCCGCAGCCCTCGAGGACGAGCTCGCCCACGTCGAGACCGCCGTCGGCCGCGAGGGGCACATGGACGAGCGCGCCTCGCTAGGGCGGGTCGAGGGCGGCTGGGCCCGCTGCATCGACTCGGTCAACGGCCTGGTCGGCGACCTCGTCGTTCCCGCCGCGGAGATCGCGCGGGTCCTCGACGCGGTGGCCCACGGCGACCTCTCCCGGAAGATGCCGCTCACCATCGACGGCCACCCGGTGAAGGGCGAGTACCTGCGCATCGGCACCACGGTCAACTCGATGGTCGAGCAGCTCTCCTCCTTCGCTGCGGAGGTGACCCGCGTCGCCCGCGAGGTGGGCAGCGACGGCAAGCTCGGCGGCCAGGCCTCGGTGCCCGGCGTCTCCGGTACCTGGAAGGACCTGACCGACAACGTGAACGGCCTCGCCGCCAACCTGACGGCGCAGGTGCGCAACATCGCCGAGGTGACCACCGCCGTTGCCCGCGGCGACCTCTCCCGCAAGATCACCGTCGACGCCCGCGGCGAGGTGGCCGAGCTCAAGGCCACCGTCAACACCATGGTCGATCAGCTCCGCGCCTTCGCGGCGGAGGTGACCCGCGTCGCCCGCGAGGTGGGCACCGACGGCAGGCTGGGTGGCCAGGCCGACGTGCAGGGCGTCTCGGGCGTGTGGAAGGACCTCACCGACAACGTGAACCTGCTGGCGGCCAACCTCACCGATCAGGTGCGCAACATCGCCAAGGTCACCACCGCCGTCGCCAACGGCGATCTCTCCGGCAAGATCACCGTCGAGGCGAAGGGCGAGATCCTCGCGCTCAAGGACACCATCAACACCATGGTCGGCCAGCTCCGCGCCTTTGCCAGCGAGGTGACCCGCGTGGCCCGCGAGGTGGGCACCGACGGCAAGCTGGGCGGACAGGCACAGGTGCCGGGGGTCTCCGGCACGTGGAAGGATCTGACCGACAACGTCAATTGGATGGCCTCGAACCTCACCGCCCAGGTTCGAAATATCGCCGCGGTGACCACCGCGGTGGCTCGCGGCGATCTCTCCCGGAAGATCACGGTGGACGTGAAGGGCGAGATGCTCGAGCTGAAGGACACCGTCAACACGATGGTGGATCAGCTCAACTCCTTCGCCTCGGAGGTCTCCCGCGTCGCCCGCGAGGTGGGCACCGAAGGAAAGCTGGGTGGACAGGCCTACGTGCCCGGCGTCTCCGGTGTCTGGAAGGACCTCACCTACAACGTGAACTCGATGGCCTCGAACCTGACCACGCAGGTGCGCGGGATCGTCA
Source organism: Vulgatibacter sp. (assembly GCF_041687135.1). Lineage (NCBI taxonomy): Bacteria > Pseudomonadati > Myxococcota > Myxococcia > Myxococcales > Vulgatibacteraceae > Vulgatibacter > Vulgatibacter sp. The sequence goes on from NZ_JAWLCN010000001.1 coordinate 328,418, forward strand.
AGGTGGTGACCGCCGTCGCCAACGGCGACCTCTCCCAGAAGCTCACCGTTCCCGCGGAAGGCGAGGTGGCGGCGCTCGGCGACACCATCAACGCGATGACCGAGACCCTGGCGCTCTTCGCGGAACAGGTGAGCTCGGTGGCGCGCGAAGTGGGCGCCGAAGGAAAGCTGGGCGGACAGGCCCGGGTCCCCGGCGTGAGCGGCACCTGGCGCGAGCTCACCGAGAACGTGAACTTCATGGCCTCCAACCTCACCACCCAGGTGCGCGGCATCGTGCGGGTGGTGACCGCCGTCGCCAACGGCGACCTCACCCAGCGCCTCGTCCTCGACGCGCAGGGCGAGGTGGCGGCGCTCGCCGAGACGATCAACGCGATGACCGAGACCCTGGCGACCTTCGCCGAGCAGGTCAGCACCGTGGCGCGCGAAGTGGGGATCGAGGGGAAGCTGGGCGGCCAGGCGAAGGTGCCCGGTGCCTCCGGCACGTGGCGCGACCTCACCGACAACGTGAACCAGCTCGCCGCCAACCTCACCAGCCAGGTGCGCGCCATCGGCGACGTGGCCACCTCGGTGGCCAAGGGCGACCTGACCCGATCGATTGCGGTGGAGGCGCAGGGCGAGGTCGCCGCGCTCAAGGACAACGTCAACCAGATGATCGTCAACCTCATCGAGACGACGCGGAAGAACAACGAGCAGGATTGGCTGAAGACCAACCTCGCCCGCTTCTCGCGGATGATGCAGGGACAAAAGAACCTGGAGGCGGTGTCGCGGCTGATCATGAGCGAGCTGACCCCGCTCGTCTCGGCGCACCACGGCGCCTTCTTCCTCCTCGATGCGGAGGGGGAAGAGCCGCGCCTCACCCTGACCTCGAGCTACGCGTGGCGCGAGCGCAAGAACGTCGCCAACAGCTTCCGCCTCGGCGAGGGGATCGTGGGCCAGTGCGCCCTCGAGGGGCAGACGCTGCTGCTCACCGACGTCCCGCCGGACTACATCCAGATCAGCTCGGGGCTCGGCGAGGCCTCGCCCCTCAACATCATCGTCGTGCCGGTGATGTTCGAAGGCCGGGTGAAGGCGGTGATCGAACTCGCCTCCTTCCACCCCTTCAGCGCGATCCACCAGATTTTCCTCGACCAGCTCTCCGAGACGATCGGCGTCGTGCTCAACATGATCATCGCGAACATGCGGACGGAGCAGCTCCTCCTGCAGTCGCAGGGCCTCACCCTCGAGCTCCAGACCCAGTCCTTCGAGCTCACCGAGCAGAAGGAGGAGCTGAAGCGTTCCAACGCCGAGCTGGAGAAGCAGGCCCTGGAGCTCGAGGAGAAGGCGCGGCTCCTCGCCGAGCAGAACCAGCAGGTCGAGGAGAAGAACCACGAGGTGGAGCGCGCCCGGAACTCGCTGGAGGAGAAGGCCGAGCAGCTCGCGCTCATCTCCCGCTACAAGAGCGAGTTCCTCGCCAACATGTCCCACGAGCTGCGCACGCCGCTCAACAGCCTGCTCATCCTCGCGAGACTCCTCGGCGAGAACAAGGAGGCGAACCTCAGCTCCAAGCAGATCGAGTGGGCCCGGACGATCCACGCCGCCGGCGAGGACCTCCTCAGCCTCATCAACGAGATCCTCGATCTCGCCAAGGTCGAGTCGGGCAAGATGCGCGTCGATCCGCGGGACTACCCGCTCCAGGATCTGCGCGGCTTCGTCGAGCGCACCTTCCTGCCGGTGGCGGAGCAGAAGGGGATCGGGATCGAAGTGCGGATGGAGGAGGGCCTGCCCGAGGCGATCTTCACCGACGCGCAGCGGCTCCAGCAGGTGCTCAAGAACCTGCTCGCCAACGCGTTCAAATTCACCACCGAGGGCAAGGTGGAGCTGCACGTCGCCCTCGCCGATGGCGCGGCGCTGCAGGCGCAGACGCTGCTGCTGTCGGAGCGGGTGGTGGCGATCTCGGTGCGCGACACCGGGATCGGCATCCCGGCCTCGAAGCAGCAGCTGATCTTCGAGGCCTTCCAGCAGGCGGACGGGACGACCAGCCGCAAATATGGCGGCACCGGCCTCGGCCTCTCCATCAGCAGGGAGCTGGTGCGGCTGCTCGGCGGCGAGATCCACGTGGAGAGCACCGTTGGCGAGGGCAGCGTCTTCACGGTCTACCTGCCCGAGCGCTACCAGGGGGCTCTCGAGAACCTCGAGGAGGTCGTCGCTTCGACCAGGAACGAGAGCGCCGACCCGGTGAAGGAAGACTGCGTGCGGCTCGAGGGAGCGCGCATCCTCCTCATCGACGACGACGCCCGCAATGTCTACGCGATGGCGAGCGTTCTCGAGGGATGCGGCGCCGAGGTCCTCTACGCGGAAGACGGCAAGGGCGGCCTGGCACGGATCGAGGAAGATCCCACGATTGACCTGGTCATCACCGATGTGATGATGCCCGAAGTGGATGGATTCGAGACGATGCGACGCATCCGGAGCAATCCGCTCCACGCGTCGCTTCCCATCCTCGCGGTGACCGCCAAGGCGCTGGAGGAGGACCGGGAGCGCTGCCTCGAGGCAGGTGCCTCCGACTATCTGGCGAAGCCGGTCCAGATCCCCGAACTCCTGGAGACGATTCGACTGTGGCTGCGACGCTAGACAACCAGGCCAGCATCCTCGTCGTCGACGATCAGGGCGCGAATCTCACCGCGCTCGAGGCGATCCTCGAGCCGCTGGGCCAGAAGCTCCTCCTCGTCCGCTCGGGCGAGGAGGCGCTCAAGCAGCTGATGCTCCACGAGGACGTCGCCGTGATCCTCCTCGACGTGCGGATGCCGGGCATCGACGGCTTCGAGACCGCGCGGCTGATCAAGATGCGGGATCGCTCGCGCTTCATCCCCATCGTCTTCCTCACCGGCCTCGGCGAGGACGAGGGCGCGCTCTTCCGCGGCTACGAGCACGGGGCGGTGGACTACATCCGCAAGCCCTTCGACGCCGACGTGCTCCGGTCGAAGGTCCGGGTCTTCGTCGAGCTCCACCAGCGGGGCGTGGCGCTCCAGCGGCAGGCCCAGCTGCTGCGCGAGCACGAGCTCGCGGCGATCGAGCGCCGGCACGAGGAGCGCTATCGATCGCTCATCGATGCGATGCCGCAGTGCGTGTGGGCGCTCGGGCCCGACGGCGAGATCCAATACGCGAACGAGGGATGGCGGAGCTACGCGGCGCTGCGCCGGGGCGAGACGACCCTCGAGGTGCTGCGGCGCTTCATCCACCCCGAGGACGCGCCGGTGATGGAGGTGGCGCGGCGGCGCGCCCTCGACGGCATCTCGCCCTTCGAGGTGCAGTTCCGCCTTCGCCGTGCCCACGACGGCGCGTGGCGCTGGCACCTCGGCCGCGGCGTTCCCCACCGCGACGATCGGGGCACGGTGCTGGGCTGGGTGATCACCGCGACCGACATCCACGACCAGAAGCAGATCGAGTCGGCGCTGCAGCAGACCGAGCAGGCGCTCCGCAAGGCGAGCGAGGCGAAGGACGTCTTCCTCGCCGCTGCCTCGCACGAGCTGCGCACGCCGCTCACCGTGGTGAAGGCCCAGACCGCTCTCACCCTCAGGCGTCTGGCCAAGGCCGGCGGCGACGCCGAGCGCTCGCTGACGATGATCGATCGCCAGATCGGCCGCATGGTCCGCCTCGTCGAGGACCTGCTCGACGTGGGCCGCCTGCAGAGCGGCAGGCTCTCGCTGGAGTGGGAGTCCTTCGACCTCGTCGAGCTCCTTTCGGAGACCCGGGAGCGCATGCAGCTCCTCTCCGACGCCCATCCGATCGAGCTGCACGCGCCGGAGGCGCTGCCGATCGAGGCGGATCGCCACCGGCTCGAGCAGGTGTTCACCAACCTGGTGGCCAACGCGATCCGCTATTCGCCGGACGGTGGCAGCGTGCGCCTCGACGTTGCCGACGAGGGCGACCGGATCCGGATCTCCGTGCACGACGAGGGCGTCGGCATCCCCCTCGACCGGCAGACGGAGATCTTCGAGCAGTTCGGCCAGGCCCACGGCGTTCGCTACGGCGGCCTCGGCCTCGGCCTCACCATCGCCGCCGGGATCGTCGGCCAGCACGGCGGCAGGATCTGGGTGGAGTCGGACGGCAAGCCAGGCGCCGGGACCACCTTCCACGTGGAGATGCCCCGGGCGGCGGAGCTCGGCGCCTCGGGGCTCGCTTAACCTCTGCCGCGTTTCCGATTCTTGTCGACGATGGCGGCGATGATGAGCAGGAAGGCGGCGAGGCGCAGCACGTAGAGATAGGTGCGCGCCTCGTACTCGGGCCCGACGAAGGCGAGCAGCAGCCAGTTCAGGCAGAGGATCCAGAACGCCAGCGCGAAGGCGGCGAAGAGCCGGTCGTGGCTCTCCCGCCAGAAGCGCAGGAAGAAGAGGCCGGCGGCGAAGCTCGCCATGATGATGGCCCCGTTGAGCATGTCGAGGACCATGGGCGTCATGCGGTATCCCAGATGAGGCCGTAGAGCAGCACGCCCAGGGCGAAGACCGCGGCCAGGGTGCGGTAGGCCGAGAGGTCGACGGTCGTGGGTAGGATCACGCGGTCGACGAAGAGCAGCACGTTGTTGATCGCGAGCCCGACGAAGCAGAGCGAGCTCCAGAGCAGCAGCCGCTGGCGCCCACCGATCCAGGCACGCAGCAGCAATACCGCACAGGCGAGGCTCGTCGCAGCGCAGAGCAGGTAGACCGCTTCAGCCATCCGGGTCCTCCCGCCGGAGACGGAACGCATCCGAGAAGCTCCGGATGCGCTCGGATGGTTTGGAGAAGATCAGGGAGATCACCGAGACCCGGTGGGTGTGGTAGCTCTGCGCGAGCTCCTCGACCACGCGGGCGAGCGATTGCGAGCGGGGCGAAAAACAGACGCCGCCCCCTTCCGCCGGAGCGACGAGCCCCGCCTTGCGCAGGTCCTCGAGGCGCTGGCCAGCGGAGCGCGGATCGATCCGGAGCTCGCTCGCTACCCCCTCCGCCGTCCAGGTCCGCTTCGCGCTCGCCCGGATGAGAAGAAGAACCTCGAGCTGCTCGACCGAATCGATGTGCTCGACCACGAAGGTCCGCACTTCCTCGGAGATGCCGCCGTTCACCGCTCCTTCCGCACCCCCGGGGGAGAGTCCCGATGGGCGTTTCGCTCAAGATAGGTACGGTGGGCTGGCGCTCCAATCCCGAAGGAGCGGCGCGGCCCCGGGGCTGGAGACGGGTTGCAAGGGCCACCGGGCGGGGGGCGGGCCACTGCCCCGGGGAGCCGGGGGCCGCACCGTATCTCGTGAGAGGAGGTTCGAATGAACCGGCTGGGGACCGGCCTCGCCGCCGTGGTGATGGCGCTCGGAGCGGCGCTCGGATGCGGTGGCGACGATCCGGACGACATCGAGTTCGAGGTGGCCTGCGGCAACGGCATCGACGAGGACGGCGACGGCCTCCTCGACTGCGCCGACCCGGACTGCGCCGCAGACGCGCTCTGCACCGGGGGCGGGGGTCCGATCGAGATCTGCGACAACGGCTTCGACGACGACGGCGACGGCCGCATCGATTGCGGGGACGGCGACTGCTCCTCCGATCCCTCCTGCCTGCTGTAGGGAGTCGCGCGGCCCGGGCCGTCTTCTGGTACAAGGCGGCCCGTGTTCGAGCACACCATCAGCGAAGACGAGGCGGGACAGCGCCTCGACAAATTGGCCCGCCGGCTGCTGCCCGAGGTGCCGCTCAGCGGCGTCTTCAAGCTGATCCGCACCAAGCGGATCCGGGTGAACGGCAAGCGCTCCCAGGTCGAGTACCTGCTCCAGCCCGGCGACGTGGTGCATTTCCGCGTGGTGCAGCCGGGACCCGAGGCCCTGCGCAGGCCGCGCCCCGCGCCGGCGAAGCTCCCCGAGGTGCCGATCCTCTTCGAGGACGACGCCATCCTCGTGGTCGACAAGCCCGGCGGTCTCGCCGTCCATCCCGGCAGCGGGATCAAGGGCGGCACCCTGGTCGACTGGGCGCGGAACTACCTGCAGGTCGACCCCGAGCAGAAGGACTTCAAGCCCAGCCCGGCGCACCGTCTCGACCGCGAGACCTCCGGGGTCATCGTCGTCGCCAAGAAGCGCAAGGCGATGGTCGGGCTCACGGAGATCTTCACCGCCGGCACCGCGGACAAGACTTATCTCGGCCTGGTGAAGGGCCGGATGCCGCGGCCGGTGGGCACCATCGACCAGCCGCTGGCGGAGCACCAGCAGACGAGCCGTTCCCGGCAGGAACGCGGCGTGAACATGCAGCCGGCGGTGACCCACTACCGCGTCCTCGCCACGGGCGCCGGGGTGAGCCTGCTCGAGTGCACCATCGAGACCGGCCGCACCCACCAGATCCGCCGGCACCTCTCGGCGATCGGCCACCCGATCGTCGGTGACTCGCGCTACGGCGACTTTCCCTTCAACCGGGACGCAGCGAAGACGTGGGGGCTGAAGCGCCAGTTCCTCCACGCGCGGCGGCTCGAGCTCGAGCACCCGACCACCGGGCAGAAGATGGGCTTCGACGCGCCCCTGCCCGACGAGCTGGTGGCGGTGCTGAACGCCGCCGGCATCGCCTGGACCGGCTCGAAGAAGCGCCGCTGATCCGTGCGGAGGCTGGTGCGGTTTGCCGCACTATCTGGCCCCCGGGGCCGGGCGTAGCTTCCCCCTCGTCGGCGCGACCGGAGCGAATCTCCGGTCGAGTCTTCGAGAAGGGAAACAGCAGTGACAAGGCGTATCCGGATCCTCTCCGTCGCCGCTCTCCTCGTCGCAGCAGCCTGCGACACCGAGGAGCCGCGTGCCCGCCAGCAGCAGCCCGAACCAGAGCCCGAACCCACCGGCCGCACCGTGGTCGGCCTGCGCCAGCTCGAATGGCGCTACGCCACGGGCACCGACGTCGCGCCCACGGATCTCGACACCGCCGTGGTGCAGGCGCACTGCCCGGATGGCGAGGGCGGCTGGACCATCCATCCCGGCCACGGCGAGCCCGACGGCACCTTCGTCATCGAAGGCCTGCCCGAGGGGCATTGCTGGGTGCGGATGGACCGCTGGGAAGGCGGCGAGCATCCGCCGGAGGACGAGTACTTCTGGACCGACGCCTCGACCCTCGACTTCGGCACCGTGAAGGTCGAGCGCGAACAGGTCGACTTCTTCGTGGCCTCCACCCGGATCTCCCTGGCCGTCGACGGCCTCGAGGCCTGGGTGCCGGGGGAGCACGAGCTCGGCCTGCTCGTTCCGAACGTCACCTTCTCGCAGTACAACTTCGCCGACTTCCCGGGCTCGGTGGAGGGGATTCCCGGCGCAGGTGAGACCGCGGCCGAGTCGATCTCGTACGAGCTCGCCAACCTCTCCACCCCAGCGTTCTCGGCGGAGAAGGGCGATCGCCCGCTGATCCTGCAGTCGGGGCTCCGGGAGAACGATCGGGGCAACGCCTGGTTCACCCCGCTGCGCGCCTTCGAGGGCGAGCCCTTCTCCCTGGACGAGGGCGGCACCGCCCACGTCGAGGGCACGCTCGTGGAACTCGAGCAGCACACCTACCGGCTCCACTGGGACATCCCAGCGTTCGACGCCCTCGCCGACGGGATCCGGGAGGGAGCCACTCCCTTCGCCAGGGGCTTCGCCTATCTCTCCTCCCGCGGCGTGGAGGAGGACGCGTGGCACCACGGTTCGCGTCCGTGGCAGGCCTTCGTGGTGGCGGACGAGTCGATCTTCGACACCGCCGAGGCGGTGGATTTCGGCGACGTCGTGCACGGCAACCCGATCCCCGGCGGCACCTTCTACGACTGGTACCAGGTCTGGTACCGCACCTTGCTGCCCTGGTTCGACGACAGCGAGCAGGAACTCTGGGCCACCGCCGGCCGCTACGGCGGACCCGCGCCCACGGCAGAGGAGGGCGCCCGCCCCCTGGTGGCCCCGGTCACTGGGATCCGCATCGGCGGCAGGGATGCATCGCAGCCACTGGCAGACGTCGGTCCGCAGCCGACGATCAGCTGGCAGCCCCCTGTTACCGGCGAGATCACCTCCTACGAGATCGACCTCGTCACCCCCGGCGCCGGCGACATGGCGATGGGCGGCTTCTTCCGCAAGGCGGCCCACCTCGTGGTGCCCGGCGACGTCACCGAGATCGTCCTTCCGGTGGATCTGCTCCGCGAGGGCTTCCGCTACGCGGTGATCGTCCGCGCCGTCTCCAGCGAAGGCCAGGAGGTCCGCACCGCGCCGCTGGCCCGGGCGCTTCCCTACGCGTGGGCCGACGCGGTCTCGGAGACCTTCCTGCCTTGAGCCACCCCGACTTTCGCAGCACGAGGAAGATCATGCGCCACGTCGCAAGCAGCCTGATCCCGACGCTCCTCCTTCTCGCCGCCTGCGGCGGAGAGGAGCAGCCCCGTCCCCACGGCAGCGCCGAGAGCCCGATCGAGCCGGCGGCCCGCACCATCGCCGGCAGCGCCGAGTGGAAGTACGTCCGGGTGGACGGCACCCCCAGCGGCAGCTTCCAGGACGACCTGCACAGCTGGGTGATCGAGGCGCACTTCCCCACCGAGCAGGGCTGGGACGTGGTGCCGGGCTACGGCCTCTCGGACGGCACCTTCACCATCCCCGGCGCGCCGGAAGGCGAGTACTGGCTCCGCATGGTGATGCGCCCGTTCGGCCAGGACTTCGTCTGGACCGACGCCACCACGCTGCCGATCGGGACCACCTCGGTGGGCCAGGCCGATCCCGTCCACGCGCCGGCACAGGCGCCGGTGGTGATCCGCGCCGACGGCCTCTCGCCCTGGGAAGACGAGGACGGCCTCGCCTTCTTCGCCCCCGACGCGGTCAACGTCGACAACGGGATCCAGTGGGAGATCGAGGCGGGCGCGCCGGCTTCCGGGGACACCTCGCTCGACCTCACCTTCAACTGGAACGGCAGGCCGCACGTCCGCGTCGAGCAGGGGAGCCCCGCCTTCGTGGTGCAGTCCCGCGCCTTCGCGAGCGATGCCGGCGTCGCCTTCCGGGCGCCGGTGGCAGCGTTCACCCCAGCCGACGTGGTGCAGGGACTCGACGGCACACCGATCGTGCTGGAGGGCAGCTTCGCCTCGCCGCCCGCCCTCGACTTCCAGCTGGCCTACGACGCTGCAGCCTACGACGCGCTGCGCACCGCGATCCACCCCAGCGGCGCGAGCGAACACCCGTTCTACGGCCACGCCCTCTACGCCCACCCGGGCGCGCGGGACGACGGCGAGCTCTTCTACAGCTTCGAGTTCCCGATCTTCGAGATCGCCGACTCGAGCGTGCTCTCCACCTCGGACGATCTCGGGGCCTTCTCCATCCCCAACCCCTACCCCGAGGAATGGGTGGTCCAGTCCTTCTACGCCACCTGGCAGGTGCAGGTCCCCTTCCCGCTGGACGACGGGCAGGAGCGCTTCTTCGAGGCGGTGGTCGGACGCCGCAGCCGCACGCTCTCGACCGAGGCCGAGCCGCTGCGTCCCGTCGTCGGCCCGGTGGGCGAGGTGCGCCTCGACGGCGTGGCCCTCGATACCGATCGCGAGGGGATCGCGCCGCTGGCGGAGCTCTCCTTCGATCCGCCGGCGATCGGCAGCCCCACCAGCTACGTGGTGCAGGTGGCGGAGGCGCTCGTGGATCCGCCGGAGCCCTACTGGCCGGGTTGGTACCTGGTGGCGAACCTCCGCCTCCCCGGCGACGTGACGAGCGTGCGCATGCCCCACAACCTGCTGCGCCCCGGCGGCACCTACCTGCTCGTCGTGCGCGCGGTGCAGGAGGAGGGGCAGGACCTGCGGCTGGCGCCCTACCGCAACGGCGTGGAGTCGGCGATCGCCGACCGCGTCACCTCGATGTTCACCGTCGCCGCCGAGTGATCGCGGCGTGAGAGCAGAGGCGGCCGGCGGGCCTGGACCGGCCGGCCGTCCTCGTTTCCGGAGAGAATGAAATGAGCGGAGCACCGCGCATCGATTTCTACAGCAACTTCCACAAGGGGCTGCGCCGCCTGCACTTCGACTTCGCGGTCCTCGCCGGCTCGACCGATCCGCACGACGCCGCAGCGGTCGAGCACCTGCGCGTGCGCTTTCGCCAGATCGTCCACGTGCTCCACGCCCACGCCCGCAACGAGGCGACGTACATGCACCCGGTGCTGGCGCGCCACCTGCCGGAGGCCCACGCCTCCCTCGAGCTGGAGCACGCGGGCCACGACACCGAGCTCGCCACCCTGCAGGCGCAGCTCGATCGGATCGCCACCGTCGCGCCCGAGAACCGTCAGGACGCGGCGATGACCTTCTACCGCTCCTACAACCGCTTCCTCGCCAGGCAGCTCGAGCACCTTGCCGAGGAGGAGTCGCTCCTGCCGCATCTGTGGGAGCGCTGCGATCCTTCGGAGCTCGCCGAGGCGCTGGGGCGCTTCAAGGAGGCGCTCACGGTGGAGAAGCTCGCCTCGGATTGGACGATGATGCTGCCTGCGCTCAACGCGCCGGAGCGCCACGCGATCCTCGGCATGGTGCTGGCGAAGCACTGACCCCGCATGTGCGGCCTCCGCCCACCACACGCCGGTTGCGGGCAGGCGGGGCGGGCCTGCCTGCTCGGGCGTTGTGCGGGGGGGATGGGTGCACTAACCTCCCCGCCGAATGGCTGACGAAGGCAAGCGCCCCCAGGGGCCCGACGAGAGCGCCCCGACCCAGGGTGCATCCGTTCCGACGAAGAAGAAGACCTGGCTGAAGCGGATCGCCGGCGCGAGCCTCGGGCTCGTGCTCCTCGGCGGTATCGCTGCAGCCGGCGCCGTGTACTGGGCGTACGACACCTATGGCGCCGATCTGCCCCGTGTGCCAGACGTGCACGAATGGCATCCGCCGATCCTCTCGGAGGCCTACGCCACCGACGAGGTCCTCCTCGCCGAGTTCTTCGCCGAGCGGCGGAAGGTGGTCCCCTACGAGCGGATCCCGAAGAAGCTCGTGCAGGCCTTCGTGGCCTCCGAGGACAACGTCTTCTTCGACCACCCCGGCTTCGATCCGATCGGCATCGCCGGCGCCGCCTGGAAGAACTTCACCGCGGGCCGCGTCCGCGGCGGCGGCTCCACGCTGACCCAGCAGACCGCCAAGGCGCTCCTCATCTCCGCGGAAGGCTACGACAAGGGCCGCGAGAAGACGATCCGCCGCAAGATCAAGGAGCTTCTCCTCGCGCTCGAGCTTGAGCGCAAATTCACCAAGGAGGAGATCCTCTGGCTCTACCTGAACAACGTCTACCTCGGGCACCACAGCTACGGCGTCCAGTCGGCGGCGGAGAACTACTACCGCAAGAACGTCGAGGACCTCACCCTGCCCGAGATCGCGCTGATCGCCGGCCTGCCCCAGGCGCCTTCGCGCTACTCGCCCTTCACCAACCCGAAGAACGCCGCCGAGCGCCGGGAGTACGTCCTCCGCCGCATGGCGGAAGAGGGGATGATCAGCGAGGAGCAGCGGGCCAGCGCAGCGGCGGAGCCGATCCGCGTCCACCCGGTGGAGGACGTCTTCGGCGACACGGCTCCCTTCTTCGCCGAGCACGTGCGCCGCGACATCGTCGACCGCTACGGCAACCAGCGGATGCTCGGCGACGGCCTGAAGATCTGGTCCTCGATGAACTCGGAGAACCAGCGCTTCGCCCAGAACGCGATGCTGAAGGGGCTCCACCACGTCGATCACCGCCAGGGCTTCTCCGGCCCGGTGGGGAAGGTGGCGAAGAACGACCAGGCGGCGAAGCTGAAGGCCTTCGACGCGGTGCTCGAGGCGCGCGGCGGCGCGAAGCTCGAGCGTGATCGCATCTACGTGGGGCTCGTCACCGCCGTCGAGGCGAAGAAGGCGACGGTCAAGCTCGGCACGAAGCTCGAGGGCGAGCTGCCCCTGGGGGCCGCCCGTTGGGCGCGCAAGCCCAACTCCGAGGCCTACTTCCCCTCCTCGCTCATCACCTCGCTCGAGGGCGTGGTCGAGCCGGGCGACCTCGTCGTGGTGCGCGGCGCCATCGCCGAGGACATCGGCATGGACTCGGAGAAGGCGGGGCTGAAGCGGACCTACGGCGCCGACGGCGTCTTCCTCGCGCTGGAGCAGGAGCCGGAGCTGCAGGGCGCGATCGTCTCGATCGATCCCTGGAGCGGCTACGTGGTGGCGATGATCGGCGGCTACGACTTCGACGCCTCCGAGTTCAACCGCGCCTTCCAGTCCTGCAGGCAGCCGGGCTCCTCCTTCAAACCGATCGTCTACTCGGGCAACTTCGAGCTGGGCAGGGATCCCACCGACTCGCTGCGCGAGCGGCCTTTCACCCCGGCGTCGATCCTCATCGACGCGCCGATCGTCACCGACGATCCCGAGAACAACCTGCGCTGGAAGCCGCAGAACTTCGACCAGACCTTCATGGGCGAGGTGACCGCCGCCTACGCGCTGGTCAACTCGATGAACATCCCCGCGGTGAAGGCGCTCGAGAACCTGAGCGTGCGCCAGGCGGTGGATTGGGCCAACAAGATCGGCATCACCTCGAAGCTCAACGAAGATTTCTCGATCGCGTTGGGCTCGTCGTGCGTGACCCTCTGGGATCTCGCCAACGTCTACGCCGCCTTCGATCGCGGCGGCACCAGGCCCGAGACGAAGTTCCTCCGCAAGGTGGAGGATCGCTTCGGCCGCACCCTCGAGGATCACACCTGGTACGCCGACGGCTGGGCGCCGCTCAAGGACCGGATCGCCGCGGGTTACGCCGAGCTCTGGAGCGAGCCGGAGCGGGTGATGAGCGAGGAGACCGCCTACATCACCACCCAGCTGCTCAACCAGGTCACCCTCTACGGCACCGCCGCCAGCGCCGGCCGGATGAACAACAAGTGGAAGATCGCCGGCAAGACCGGCACCACCAACGATTCGTTCGATGCGTGGTTCATGGGCTACTCGGTGGATCTCGTCACCGGCGTGTGGGTCGGCTACGACCGCTACGACCACCCGCCGATGGGCCGCTACGAGCAGGGCGGGCGCACCGCGCTGCCGATCTGGCGCGACTACATGGAGAACGCGCTGGACGGCAGACCCCAGCGCGACTGGAAGCAGCCCGCGGGGATCAACTGGATGACGGTGAACCTCAAGACCGGCCGTCCCGGCGGCGGCGAGGGGAGCCGGGCGCTGCCTTTCAAGCGTGGCACCGAGCCCAGCGCGTCCACGCCTGCGGGCGACGGGGGCACGGTGGATCCGGCGCTCTTCATGGGGCTGCCTTAAAGTCCGTTCTCCCCCTTGTTGAGAGACGAGGCGGTCGTGGTCCAGCGGGCTGCGGCCGCCTTTTTGTTCGTGGAGCGCTCGGATCGTTCACGGCAGGTGTCTCGACGGGTTGCTGCGCGGCTGCTACGGTGAGCCGGCCGTATCGCTCCCTGCAACAGGCCGTGCTCGTATCTCGCAAAGGAGGCTGCGAATGAAGCGCTCTCTTCTTCACGCCCTTCAGGCCCTCAGCTTCGCACTGCTGGTCGCGGCGACGGGCGCGGTCGCTCGCCCCGCGCTCGCCGAAGCGGAGCCGCTCGCCTTCGCGACCACGGAGTTGCCGGTGGGCGTGGTCGGTCTCCCGTGGGAGGCCCGCATCGAAACCGTCGGTGGGACAGGCCCCGTCACCCTCGAGTTTCCGCCGGGCGAGATGCCGGTCGGGATTCACGTCGACGGGGACACCCTGCGCGGCACGCCGATGGAAGCCGACTCGTTCTCGTTCGTCCTCGTCGCCAGGTCGGGTGAGGAGCGGGTCGCCGCGGTCTTCGCGGTCCGCTTCGTCGATGCAGGGACGTGCCTGACCAGCCGGCTACCGAATGCCGTCGTCGGACGGCACTACGCCTCGCAGGTCGAGATCGCCGGCGGCGCGTTGCCCTGGACCTTCGACGCCGGCGACCTCGTCCTCGGTCTGCAGGTGAGCAGCAGCGGCGAGATCTCGGGGATCCCGATCGGGGAGACTGCCGAGCCCCTCACCCTCGAGGTGCGGGCGCGGGATCGCGAAGGCCTCGAGAGCAGCTGCACCCTCGAGCTGCTGGTGATCGCGGAAGCCGACCTCTTCATCGAAGGCAGCGGCGGTGCCGGCGCTAGCGGCGGCAGCGCCGGAGGTGAATCGAACGGCGGCAGCGGCGGAAGTGCCCTCACCGGTGAAGGCGGCGATGACGATGGCGGCTGCGCCGCCTCCGCCACCGGCCCCTCGCTCCTCGCAGCCGGCCTCGTCCTCGCCAGGCTCCGCCGCCGCAGCTGATCGGCGCACGCCCGCCGATGCACGCATGGAGGCGGTCGTGGCCATCCGAGCCGCGACCGCCTCTTTCGCATCACCAGCCGCGGCACGAACCAACCCCAGGGCACGAGCAGCGCCTTCGCACGGAGCACTGTCGAGGTGAAGCACCACCGCCGGCCCGTGCTCGGTGAGGACCACCCGGTGCTCGTGACCTGGCGGGTGCTCGACCACGTCTGGAGCATGCAGTCGAAGCGCAGCTTCCGCGTGCTCCTCCGCACTTCTCGTCCGGCGGCGGAGCGCTTCGGCGCGCGGATCACGCATTTCTCGGTGCAGGGAAACCATCTGCATCTCCTCGTCGAGGCAAGCGGGACGAAGGCGCTATCGAGCGCGATGCAGGGGCTGGGCGTCCGGATCGCCAAAGGGCTCAACAAGCTGATGGGACGCGCGGGGAAGGTCTTTGCCGATCGCTTCCATGCGCACGCCCTCGGCTCGCCGACCGAAGCGCGCAACGCGATCGACTACGTGCTCGGCAACACGCGCAACCACGCCGAGCGGCAGGGGCGGGCCGTCACGCGCTTCGTGGATCGCTTCGCGGTCTCGCATGAGCAGCTCGGTGACGCGACCGCCTGGTGGCGGACCTTCGACGACGGAAGCCTACCGGTGGCTCCGCCGGCGAGCTGGCTGCTGGAGCAGGGATGGCGCCGTGCCAGGCCGAAGAAGGCGCCACCTGCCTTCGCGTTCCCGGCGTAGGTTCGCCGCAATCCTGTCCGGTCACACCGGCCAGTAGCGCCGATGGAAGGCAGCTGCCTCCCGGAGCGCGGCGAGGCCCCGCTCGCTCGGCGGTGGCGGCTCCGGCGGCAGCGCGCCGGCGAGCACCCGCGTGCAGGCGTGTACGCTCTCCGCCAGCGCGGGGAGGTCGTAGCCGCCCTCGAGCACCAGCGCGATCCTGCCGCCTGCGTGCCGATCGGCGATCCCCTTCGCCAGGTGGCAGAGGTGGGCGAAGCCGTCCGCCGAGACGCCCATCCCGCCGAGGGGATCGTCGCCGTGCGAATCGAAGCCCGCGGAGACGAGCACCAGCTCGGGCCGGTAGCGCTCCGCGATCGGCAGGAGCAGCTCCCGGAAGACCGCGGCGTAGTCGCCGTCTCCCAGCCGCGGCGGCAGCGGCACGTTGACCGTGTAGCCCTCGCCGGCACCACGTCCGGCCTCGGTGAGCGCGCCGGTGTCGGGATAGAAGGGGAGGCGGTGGGTGCTGAAGAAGAGCACCTCGGGCCTGTCGTAGAAGGCGACCTGGGTGCCGTTGCCGTGGTGGACGTCCCAGTCGACGATCAGGATCCGCTCGTAGCCGAGCATCTGCCTTGCGTGGGCTGCGGCGACGGCGACGTTGTTGAAGAGGCAGAAGCCCATCGCCCGGTCGGGCTCGGCGTGGTGCCCCGGTGGCCTGCCCAGCGCGAAGGCGCCGTTGGCCACACCCTCGGAGACGGCGCCCACCGCCTCGATCGCGGCGCCTGCGCTGAGCAGCGCCGCCGGCAGGGTCGCCGGGCACATCGCCGTGTCGGGGTCGAGCTGGGTGCTGGTTCCCGCGAGGGCGAGGATCTCCTGGACGTAGGGCACGGTGTGGACGCGCTGGAGCTCCTCGCTGGTGGCCTGCCGGGGCAACTCGATCCTGGTGCCGGGGATGGGATCGTGCTGGAGCCGGTCGAGGATCGCGCGCAGCCGCCCCGGACTCTCGGGATGGGCGTAGCCCGGGTCGTGGGCGAGGCAGCGTTCGTCAACGAAGAGCAGCGTCTCACGGACCATCCGGCACTCCTCCCGCGCAGCAGCGCCGAGGAGCCGCACCACGCGGCCCCAACGGCAAAGCTGCCCCTCGTGGTGCCACCCGCCAATGGGCGATGCAACAAGACCGTGGCGGTGCTGGGGCAGGATGGCCCGAATCACGTCCGAGCAGCCTGCCGCCTTGCATGCCGCCTCGTCCTCGGGCAAAGGGGCAGGGAAGCGGGAATCGGCCTTTTCTCCATGGGGTTGGTGCTCCCGCGGACACCTTCCAGAAGTACGCCCCTGGTGTAGACTGCGAGCCCCATGTTCGGCCTGTCCTTCGGCGAAATCCTCATCATCCTGGTCGTCGCGCTGATGGTGCTCGGGCCCAGCGGCATGCCCAAGCTGGCCCGCACCCTGGGCAAGGGGCTGCGCGACTTCCGGCGGGCCACCGGCGACATCCGCGGCTCCTTCGAGCAGGAGTTCTACAAGCTCGATCAGGAGGTGGAGAACGCCACCCGGGTCGACGGGCCGAAGGCCGCTGCCGCCGCGGGGATCGAGCCGGGCTCGGTCTCCACCGCCAACGCGCCGCCGGAAGGCGTCGCGCCGCGCAACGCCGCGCTGCTGCCGCCCGAGGGCACCGAGCCCACCGTGCCGCAGGCGAACCTCGCCGTGGCGCCCACCGCGGAAGCACCTGCGGCAACGACGCCCGCCGCGGAGCCCGCCGCCCCGCCGGTGAAGGCGACAGAAGAGACCCGATGAGCACCGACGAGCAGCAGCAGCCTTCCGAGCTGCGCCTCAGCCTCCTCGAGCACCTCAAGGAGCTTCGCTCCCGCCTCTTCCGGGTGACGCTGGCGGTGCTCGTCCTCGGCTCGCTCTCGCTGGCCTTCGCCCGGGAGTTCTTCCACTTCCTCGTGCTGCCGATCCTCCAGGCCTTGCCCGAGGGGCAGCGGGCGCTGGTCCAGACCTCGGCGATCGAGGAGATCAACACCTTCCTCAAGGTCGGCATCTACGCCGGCGTCTTCCTTTCGGCGCCGGTGATCCTCCAGCAGATCTGGGGCTTCGTCTCCCCGGGCCTCTACGCCAACGAGCGCCGGATGGCGCTGCCCTTCATCGGCGCGGGCACCGCCTGCTTCGTCGCCGGCGCGGCGTTCTGCTACTTCGTGGTGCTGCCGCCCGCCTTCGAGTTCCTGCTCAAGCCCGAGGAGGCCCGTGCTGCACAGACCGAGATGCAGCTCGCCCGCGGCGCGGTGGAGGACGCAGGCCGGCTCATCCGTGCCGGCGATTTGCCCGCGGCCGAGACTCTGCTCGAGAAGGCCGACGGGCATCTCGAGGTGCTGCCCGACGGCAGCCCCGACGGCCTGCTCGCCCTGCAGGAGCGGGCCAGCGGACTCGATCCGCTCCTCGACGCTGCGGAGCGGGTGGCAGGCGGGAGCCCTCCTGCCCGCGCGGCCCTCGCCGAGGCGATCGCCGCCAGGCACGACGGCCGCGCCGCCGCCCTGGCCGGCGACCGTGCCGGCGCGGTGCGCTCCCTCGACGCAGCGGAGCGAGCGGTGCGCCGTGCCTGGGCCCTGGGCACGGGCGGCGCGGAGGGCGCACGGGCGGAGCTCCTCCTCGAGCGGCATGCAGGCAGCACCGCGCGCCTCGCCGCAGCGGCGGAACAGGTGACCATCGACGATTGGACCCGGCCGATGCTCTCGATGAAGGAGCAGCTCAACCTGGTCCTCGTCCTCCTGCTCGCATTCGGGCTGATCTTCGAGATCCCGGTGGTCTTCTCGCTCCTCGCTGCCCTCGGCATCGTCACCGGCGAGGGGCTGGCGAGCTGGCGCAAATACGCCATCGTCGTGAACGTGATCGTGGCCGCGGTGATCACCCCCACCGGCGATCCCTTCAACCTGGCGATGATGGCGATACCGATGGTGCTCTGCTACGAGGTCGGCGTGATCTCGGCGCGCATCATCACCGCCCGCCGCAGGGCCCGCGAGCAGGCTCTACTCGCCGGGTGAAATGTGCACCCGACCCATCCCCGCTTGGGTCGCTTTCCGCCCCGAACAGTGGCACGCCGCGCAGACCCTCCTTACCCCGTCTGTTCTGATGGAAGGAGAAGGAGGCGGCCCTGGCAAAATACGACGCGCATCGGATGGCGACGGGCGTCCCCGGCCTCGACGAGGTCCTCGCTGGCGGCCTGCCCGCGGGCAGGATGTACCTGGTCGCCGGTGATCCCGGCGCGGGGAAGACGACCCTCGGCCTGCAATTCCTGCTCGAGGGGCGTGACCGGGGCGAAGCCTGCCTCTACATCACGCTCTCGGAGACGGCGGCCGAGCTGCGCAGCAGCGCCGCCTCCCACGGCTGGTCCCTCGACGGAATCGAGATCCTCGACCTGCAGTCCGGCCAGGGAACCGGCCGCGCGGACGCCCACTACACCATCCTCCATCCGGCCGAGGTCGAGCTCGGCGACACGATGCGGACGATCGTCGAGCGGATCGAGGAGCTTCGGCCCAGGCGTGTCTGCTTCGATTCGCTCTCGGAGGTGCGCCTGCTCTCGCGGGAGTCGCTCCGCTTCCGCCGGGAGGTCCTCGCCCTCAAGCAGGCCCTCGCGCCGTCCGGCGCCACGGTGCTCCTGGTGGACTACCGGACCCGCGAGTCCCGCGACATCCACATCGAGAGCCTCGTCCACGGCATCTTCGAGCTCGAGCACCACACCATCGAGTTCGGCAGCGAGCGGCGCCGGATCTCGGTCCGCAAGTTGCGCGGCAGCGAGTTCCGCGGCGGTCACCACGACTACCGGATCCGCAAGGGAGGCATCGCCGTCTTCCCGCGGATCATCGCGGCGGAGAGCCGCAACGACTACACGCCACAAGCTTTTCCGAGCGGAATCGCCGGCCTCGACGAGCTCCTCGGCGGCGGCGTCGGAACCGGCACCAGCACCATGCTCCTCGGCCCCTCCGGCGTGGGAAAGAGCACCCTCGCATCGACCTGGGCCCTCGCAGCGGCGGAGCGCGGGGAGCGTGCGGTGGTCTACCTCTTCGACGAGGGACCCTCGACGTGGGTGAGCCGCCTGCGCTCCCTCGGCCTCGATCCCCACCGCCATCTCGACTCGGGACGGATCGTCCTCTCGCCGGTCGATCCCGCCGAGATGAGCCCCGGCCAGTTCGCGTCGCTGGTGCAGGAGCAGGCGGTCTCGCACCGCGCGAGGGTCGTGCTCATCGACAGCATCAACGGCTATCTCAATGCCATGCCGGCGGCGGAGTTCCTCGGGCTCCACCTCCACGAGCTCCTGCAGATGCTCAACCACCACGAGGTGGTGACCCTCCTCGTTCTCGCGCAGCACGGGATCCTCGGCCAGGGCGTGCGCTCGCCGATCGAGCTCAGCTACCTCGCCGACGCGGTGGTGCTGCTCCGCTATTTCGAGGCCTTCGGCGAGGTCGGCAAGGCGCTGTCGGTGGTGAAGAAGCGCCACGGTCCCCACGAGCGAGCGATCCGCGAGCTGCGCCTCTCGACCGCCGGCGGGATCGACGTCGGCGGCCAGCTCACCGCCTTCCAGGGCGTGCTCGCCGGCAGCCTCGTCTTCAGCGGCGGCTGGCACGAGCGCGAGGAGCGCGTGGATCGCGAGGAGCACGACGGTGCCTGAACGCGTGCTCGTGCTCGCACCCACCGGGCGCGATTCGCAGCTGGTGCGCGGGCTGCTCCACGAGGCCGGCTACGAAGCAGCGGTCTGCCCCTCCTTCGACCACTTCCTCGAGGCGCTGGAGGAAGGTCCCGGCGCCGCCGTTCTCGCCGAGGAGGGGATGCCGCCGGCGGCGCTCGAGCGGCTGGTCTCCTTCATCGATCGCCAGCCGGCGTGGTCGGACCTGCCCTTCATTCTCCTGACCCTGCCGTCTGCCGCCAGGGCGGACGCGCTCTTCACCGCGCTCGGGCCGAGAGCGAACCTGCGCCTCCTCGAGCGGCCGCTGCACGCTGCGGTGCTCCTCGCCGCGGTGCGCTCGGCGGTGCGGGAGCGGCGGCGGCAATACCAGGTGCGCCAGCTGCTCGCCGAGCTCCAGGAGGCCGACAAACGCAAGACCGACTTCATGGCGCTTCTCGGCCACGAGCTCCGCAATCCCCTCGCCTCGATCCGGACCGCCGTGCAGCTGATCCAGCGCCGCGCCGGCGATCCGGCGGCGATGGAGCGGATGGGCGGTGTGCTCGACAGGCAGACCGACAACATCACCCGCATGCTCGACGACCTGATGGAGATCTCGCGGGTGGCGCAGGGCAAGATCCGCGTGGAGCCCGAGCCCACCGATCTGCGCCAGCTCGTCGCCGAATACCTGAGCGGTCTGCGGGCGCGTCCCGAGACCGAGGGGCGCGTGATCCGGGCAGAGCTGCCCGATCATCCGGTCGTGCTCGATCTCGACCCCGTGCGGATGGAGCAGGTGGTCGCCAACCTCGTCGTCAACGCGCTCAAATACACGCCCGCACCTGGCGGGGTGCACGTCTCGCTTCGCGAGGAGGGGGACGAGGTGCTCATCGAGGTCAAGGACGAGGGGATCGGCATCGACAAGGAGATGCTTCCCCGGATCTTCGAGGCGTTCATGCAGGTGGACGGCGCACGGCAGCTCTCGCAGGGCGGGCTCGGCCTCGGCCTCCCGCTGGTGCGCAGCCTGGTGGAGATGCATGGCGGCAGCATCCACGCCCACAGCGACGGAGCGAACACCGGCAGCGCCTTTACCGTCCGCCTGCCGCGGCGGCCCCTGCCGCATTAAATCGCGGGGCGGGGCAGGACAGCCTGTACCAGGAATTGCTCCCGCTCGAAGCGGTGCCGGGCCTGGGTGAAGTAGTCCCGCCGCACGATCTCCACGCCGGCCCTGGTGGCGATGCACCGCCAGGTCTGCGGCACCGTGGGCTTCTTGCGGGTGAAGACCCGCGAGGTGAAGAGCGCCACGTTGCGTCCCCCGTCGTCCGACCGCGCGGAGCCGAAGAGGAACATCTCCACGCCGTCCGCGCGCATCGCCGCGCCCAGCGCCTGCGTCGCCGCGTAGCTCGTCGCCGAGCGCAGGGCGAGCTGGTACTCGCGGAACGGGCCGGCGCCGAGATCGACGCAGCGTTCGCTGCGGATCCTTGCCTGGAAGGCCGAGAGCTCGACCTCGATCGGCTCGAGCTCGGCGCTCGTTCCCTCGAGGAAGAGGAGCCGGTAGTAGGCCACCTCCGCGAAGGCGGTGGCCAGCGCCTCCGAGCCGTACCAGAGCGAGGGCTCGTGGCGGGTGGCGAAGCGCGAGCCGTGGCGGAGCGGCGGGTGGCGGAAGGGGGTGGAGAGCAGGTAGTGGAGCCCCTCGGTCTCCCGCGGGACGGGCGGCTTCACCCCCTCGAGGAGCTCCTCGAGCAGCCCCTGCTCCTCGTCCGAATCGACCAGCTTGCGGGTGGCGATCACGTGCTGCGCCTCGACGACGCGCCACGGCGCACCCTCGAACGGCGCGCAGTTAGATCTTCCCCCGCATGCCGTCCAGATATTCGCCGACATGGACGAGCCCCCGCACGCTCTGCAGGAGCTCGAGTGGCACGCCCTGCAGGTGATCGTTGTACGCCCGCAGCCACGCCCTGCAGCGCGCCGCCTCCCCCCCCAGCAGCGCGTCGAGGCTGCGGAAGACGCGCACGAAGAGCAGGCCCAGCTCGCCCTCCTT
The DNA here is from genome assembly GCF_041687135.1 of Vulgatibacter sp. Classification (NCBI taxonomy): domain Bacteria; kingdom Pseudomonadati; phylum Myxococcota; class Myxococcia; order Myxococcales; family Vulgatibacteraceae; genus Vulgatibacter; species Vulgatibacter sp. The sequence goes on from NZ_JAWLCN010000001.1 coordinate 349,981, forward strand.
CGACGCCGGGGCGAGCTTCTTCTGGCCGGACGCGATCCGCGAGAGCGTCGCTGCGCTCACGCCGACGATCGCTGCCAGCTCCTTCTGCGAAACGCCGAGGAGATCGGCGGCCCGCAGCACTGCGCGGGTCAGCACCTCGCTCGCCCGGACCGCCTCCGCCGCCGCTCGATCCACCACGTCCGCCTCCTTTCAAATGAAAGAATAGTCGGATGGGATTGCATCCGCAAGACGGAGGGGGCCAGGGTCGGCCGGCGGGTTCAAGGCCGCAGCCAGGCGGCGACCGACGCGGCGATCGCCGCGGGGCTCGCGGTCGCATCGACCACGAGCACGCCCTCCTCGCCATCCGGCGCTTCCAGCGTGGCGAGCTGGCTCTCGAGCAGCGCGGGCGGCAGGAAATGGCCCTGCCTCGCCCGGAGCCGCTCGCGCAGTGCATCTGGCGGCGCGTCGAGGTGAACGAAACGGATCCCGGGTACGGCCGACCGGAACCGCGCGCGGTAGCTTCGCTTCAGGGCGGAGGAGGCGACGACCAGACTCTCGCCACCTGCGTCGGCAGCTACGACCAGGTCGGCGAGGGTGGCGAGCCAGGGGTCGCGGTCCGCGTCGTCGAGCGGCAGGCCGGCCGCCATCTTCTCCCGGTTGGTAGTGGGGTGGACCGCGTCGCCGTCGAGGAAGCGGGCGCCCAGGGTGGCAGCGACCGCCCGTCCTACCGTGCTCTTTCCCGCGCCGCAGACGCCCATCACCACGACGATCATCGTCCGCTCCAGTCGGCGTGGAAGTCGCCGGGGCGATCGACGCGGCGGAAGAGGTGGGCGCCGAAGGCGTCCCGCTGCGCGGCGATGAGGTTCGCTCCCAGCCTGCCGCTCCGCAGGCCATCCCACGCTTCGAGGGCGGAGGCGAGGGCAGGGGTCGGGAGCCCCGCCGCCAGCGCAGCTGCGACCGCCCGCCGCCAGGGCCCCTCCGCAGCGGCGAGCCGTGCGGCGAGGGCAGGGGCTGCCGTCGGATCCGGCGGCGCCTCCGGGGCGCGGCAGGCAGCGGCGATCACCGGAAGGAGCGCGCTGCGGAGGATGCAGCCCGCCCGCCACCCGTCGGCGACCGCAGCGCGATCGATCGCCCAGCCATTGGCACGGGAGGCGGCCTCGAGCAGGGCGAAGCCCTGCCCGAAGGCGGCGATGCGGGTGGCGAGCACCGCTTCTCCCAGCGCCGCGGCGAGATCTGCCGGCGGCTCGCGCGCAGGCGGCATGGGAAGGCGCGCCGCGAGCGCCCGCCGCGTCTCCACCTGCGCGGAGAGGTACCTGGCGAAGACCGCTGCGGCGAGGGTGGGGGCGTAGACGCCGAGCTCCAGCGCCGCTTCCACCGTCCAGCGGCCGGTGCCCTTCTGCCCGGCGACGTCGAGCACGCGATCGACGAGAGCGCCGCCGTCCTCCGTGGTGCGCAGCACCGAGGCGGCGAGGCCGGTGAGGAAGGAGGCGCCGAGATCCTCGTTCCAGCGATCGACCGCTGCGGCGATCGCTGCTGCGTCGAGGCCGGCGAGATCCCGCAGGAGGAGGTAGCCGTCCGCCAGCGCCTGCATCTCCGCGTACTCGATCCCGTTGTGGACCATCTTGACGAAGTGCCCGGCGCCGCCGGGACCGAAGCGGGCGGAGCAGTGCGCGCCGTCCTCTGCCCGTGCGGAAAGCGCGACGAGCACCGGCGCGATCCGCTCCCAGCCGTGCGAGTCGCCACCGCCCATGAAGGCGGCGCCGTGGCGGGCACCCGCGGCGCCGCCGGAGATCCCGACGCCGAGCAGGTGGACGCCGGCGCCAGCCAGCTCCCGCTGCCTGCGCTCGGTGTCGCGGTAGTGGGCGTTCCCGAGATCGACCACCACGTCGCCTGCTGCGAGGTGCGGCAGGAGCGAGGCGAGGAAGGCGTCGGTGGGCTCGCCGGCCTTGAGCAGCAGGAGGATGCGCCTGGGGGCGGCGAGCTGGGCGGCGAAGGAGGCGACGTCTTCCACCGCTTGCGGCAGCCCCGGCGCCGAGGCCGCCCAGCGATCCCTGGCCGCGGGCCAGGGATCGTGCACCGCCACGGAGAAGCCCTTCTCCGCTGCGTGGAGGGCGAGGTTGCTCCCCATCGCCCCCAGGCCGACGATCCCGACGTCGCGCATCACCGCTCCCTTCTTCCCGGAGCGGCTGATGCTGTGTGCGGTTGGCCGGCGCCGCAACCGCCGGCGCGATCAGCCGGCGCTGAGCACCGAGAAGACCCGGTTGCCGTGGCGCTGGATCGCGGGGACGAGGCCCCCCTCGCGGGCGAGGGCCTGGACCACCTGCGCCAGGGGCTGGGCGGCGAAGCTTCGGCCCGAGCCCACGTGGGTGACGGTGCCGCCGGCGAGATCCACCGCGATCTCCTCGCCTTCCCCGGCCAGCTCGTAGAAGGCCTCGTCCTTCACCACGAGGTAGGGCAGGGCCTCGTTGACGAGGTTGCGCTTGTGGATGAAGGCGTAGCTCTTCGCGATCACCGCCTGCACGCCGGCGCCCTTCAGCGCCCACACCGCGTGCTCGCGGGAGGAGCCGGAGCCCCAGCCCTCGCCGGCGACGATGACGTTGCGGCCTTCCTTCGCGCGGCCGACGAACTCCGGGCGCACGAAGTGGAAACACTTGGCACCGATCTCGGCGAGATCGGTGAGGTGGCAGAAGTCGCCCGGGATGATCGCGTCGGTGTCGACAGAGTCGCCGAAGCGCTGCACGCCGCCGCGCAGCACCTGGGCGTCGGCGTTCGCCGCGCCGGCCGCGCCGCCTGCGTGGGCGGGAGCGATCGCCACCTCCGGCTCGGTGGTCCGAATCTCGGGGAGGAGGCGGTTCTTGCGGCGGAGCAGCTCGGCGTAGCGCTCCTGGTCGACGCCGGCGAGGAGCGGCCGCGGATCGGCGACCTTCATCATCGTCGCCGAGGCGGCGACGGTGGCGGCGGAGGCCAGGTAGGCGAAGGAGCCCTCGCCCATGCGGTTCTCGAAGTTGCGGTTCTGCGAGGTGATCCAGTGCTCACCCTTCTCGGCGCGCTCGGAGGCGATGCCGAGGCACATCGAGCAGCCCGGAGGCCCGACGCGGAAGCCCGCCTTCTCGTAGATGGCGAGGAGGCCGGTCTCGCGCAGGTGCGACATGATCGCGAGATCGCCCGGGACGACGAGGCGCTTCTGCGTCGCCACCGGCTTCATCCCCTGCGCCAGCGCCTGCTCGAGGACGAGGGCGCCCAGCACCAGCTCCTCCTCGGTGGTGGTGCAGGCGCCGATGAAGGCCCCCTGCAGCTCCATGCCCAGCATCGTCTCCACGCCGAAGACGTTGTCCGGCGAGAAGGGCCTGGCGATCACCGGGCCGAGCTTCGAGAGATCGATCCGGAAGCGCTCGAGGTAGGGGGCGTCGTCGTCGGCGCGGAAATAGCGGCCGGCGTCGTTGTGCGAGTTGCGCCGGGAGACCCAGTCCGCCACCACCGCGTCGGGCTCGAAGATGCCGTTCAGGCCGCCGAACTCCGCGGTCATGTTGGCGATGGTGAAGCGCACGTCGGTGGACCACTTGCGCACCGCCTCGCCGCGGTACTCGACGCTGCGCTCCATCGCCACGGTGTTGCGGCCGAGCTTGCCCAGGGTCTCGAGGATCACGTCCTTGCCGCCGATGCCGAAGGGCAGCTCACCCTCGTAGTCGACGGCGATCGCCTCCGGCACCTCGATCCAGGACTCGCCGAGGACCATGGCGGCGGTGATGTCCGCGCCGCCGAGGCCGATGGCGAAGGCGCCCATGCCGCCGTGGGAGGAGGTGTGGGAGTCGGCGCCGAGGACCACCTCGCCCGGCTGCACGAGATCCCGGTAGAAGCGGGTGTGGAGGATGGTCTCGTTCGCGTCGTAGAAGTGCTGGATGCCGCTCTCCTTCGCGAAGTCGCGGGAGAGCTGGGTGAGCTTCTGGGCGCGCTTGTCGCTGGCGAGGGTCACCGGATCGACGGTGTGGTCGATTGCCAGGTAGAACCGCTCCCGGTCGTGGACGGCGGGCTTGCCGAGGAGCTCCCAGGTCCGGGCCATGCCGTTCCACGCGAGCTCGCTGGCGATGGTCCAGTCGACTTTGATCCGCAGGACGTCACCCGCCTCCACCCAGGGGCGGGGGTGCCCGATGGCATGGGCGGCGAGGATCTTCTGGGTCAGCGTCATCGGCTTGCGCATGCGTCCACCTGAACCCGCGCGGGTCGTACCCCGCGGTGTTTTTCTGGTTGCTCCTGCCCCGAAAAGGCCGCAGCACTCTAGACCGCTGACCAGGCTCGTTCAACGACGGAACCGGAGTGACACCATGCGCCGTGTACTTCTCGTGCTCTCTGCCATCGCCCTGACCCAGTCCGCCTGCTTCGGATCGTTCGCCGCGACCCGCTCCCTCTACCAGTTCAACAAGGGTGTCTCCGGCGACAAATGGGTGCGGTGGCTCGCCTTCCTCGGCCTCACCATCATCCCCGCCTACCAGCTCTTCGCGTTGGGCGACGCGCTCATCTTCAACTCGATCGAGTTCTGGGGCGGCTCCAACCCGATCAACGCCGACGCCTCCGAGCCCCGGGTGCGCGAGGTGATGCTCGCCGACGGCTCCACCGCCCGCCTCGTCGACGAGGGCGACACCCTGCGGATCGAGCAGGGCGACCAGGTGCTCGTGCTGCAGCGCGTCGGCACCGAGCTCACCCTCGCCACCGGCGACGGCACGGTGATCTCCACCGTGCGTGAAGGGCAGGGCGGCGCCGTCGAGGTGGTCGATGCCGAGGGCAATGTCGACGTGGTCCGCGCCGACGAGCTCGCAGCAGCAGGCGAGACCCCGGCGCAGGTGACCGCCTGGGCCCTGGCACGCGCCGGCAACTGAAGGCCCGCGGAGGGCGGCGGACGACGCCGCCCTCTCTCTTGGCGAGATGGTTGCGTCCGCAACCATGACGCGATAGGGATCACGCCGGTGACAGGTGACCCTGCAGCAGCGCTCCGCGCCTCGATCCAGCATTTCGTGCGGCAATTCGGCCTGCTCGAGGGCGGCGATCGGACGCCGTGCGGCAAGCACCTGCCGGTTTCGCATGCGCAAGCGCTGCAGGTGCTGCTGGGGGCTGCCGATCCTCCGACCCAGGCCGACCTGGGCGGGGTCCTCGGCATCGACAAGAGCAACGTCGCGCGCCTCTGCGCCCGGCTCGAGGCATCGGGGCATCTGTCGCAGGAGCGTTGCCCCGAGGACGCGCGGGCGCGCCGGCTGCGGCTCACCGCGAAGGGCCGGCGCTTCGCAGCGGAGGTGGACGAGGCGAGCCGGGCGCGTTTCGCCACGATGCTCGCGGCCATCCCCGAAGAGCGCCGGGAAGAGACGATCCGCGCGCTTCGCCTGCTCGGCGAGGCAGCTTCGAAGGCGAGGGTGGGATGACGAGAGGATTCGCAGGGTTGGTGATGATGGCGCTGGTGGCTTGCAGCACGCCGGAGCCGGAGCAGGCGGCGCCGCCGCCGGCGCATCCACAGCAGGCGCTCGACGCGCTCGACGCACGCACGCCGCTGCCGCTGCTGCCGGTGATGGCACTCCACCAGAAGCAGAACATGCAGGAGCACCTCGTCGCCGTGCACGAGGTGGTCGGCGCCCTCGCCCGGGGGGATCACGCCGCAGCGGCCGCCGCCGCGAAGCGTCTCGGCACCTCCGAGGAGATGACCCGCCAGTGCAACCACATGGGAGCGGGTGCCCCGGGCTTCACCGAGCGGGCCCTGGCCTTCCACCGCACCGCCGACACGGTGGTCGAGGCGGCCAATGCCGGCGACACGAAGGCCACGCTCGCCGCCCTCGATCGCACCCTCGCCACCTGCACCTCCTGCCACGCCACCTGGCGGCAGCAGGTGGTGGACGAGGCCACCTTCGCCCGACTCGGCACGACGCCGCCCCACCACGGGCCGTAGACCCACATCCATTCGATCGGATGGATTCTGGTGTGCTCCGGGCCTCCTACGCAGCAGTCGGCTCGATTTCCATTCGAACGAGTGGATTCCGCCGATGCTTGCGACCTCCGCCCCGGGCCACGAAGCAAGCGCTCGACGATGGAAAAGCGCCTCGCCCAGCTCTCGGCATGAACGTCGGCTTGCCTTGACCAGCCGAGCAGGCGCCCCATATCGTCGGGCCCCTTCCATCCTTGCGCCCACGCGGCGCAGCAACGGCGGGGGCCGCCCGGCCTCCCGGACGAGGTCTACGAAGATGGCGCGGATTGCGGTGATCCCGGGTGACGGCATCGGCAAGGAAGTGGCACCCGAGGGCGTGAAGCTCCTCGAGCAGATCGCCGCGCTGCGGGGCCTCGACCTGCAGTTCAACCACTTCGACTACGGCGCCGATCGCTTCCTCGCCGACGGCACCACGCTGCCCCCCGAGGCGATCGCCGACTTCCGCGACAACTACCAGGCGATCCTCTTCGGCGCGGTGGGCGACCCGCGGGTGCCGGACTCCCGCCACGCCCGCGAGATCCTCCTCGCCCTGCGCTTCCAGCTCGACCTCTACGTGAACCTCCGCCCGGTGAAGCTCCTCGCCGACCGCTTCTCGCCTCTGAGGAACAAGGGCACGAAGGAGATCCGCGGCGTCTTCTTCCGCGAGAACACCGAGGGCGTCTACGTCGACGTGGGCGGCACCTACAAGCAGGGCACGCCGGACGAGATCGCGGTCACCGAGGACGTGAACTCCCGCAAGGGCGTGGAGCGGATCTGCAGGGCGGCCCTCGACTACGCCCGCAGGCACGGCGTGAAGACCGTGTGGATGAGCGACAAGTCGAACGCCATGCGCCACGCCGGCGGCCTCTGGCAGCGCACCTGGAAGGAGCTGGCGAAGGAGTACGGCGACCTCGAGCTCAAGCACATGTACGTCGACGTGCTGGCGATGCAGATGGTCTTGAAGCCCGAGATGTTCCAGGTGGTGGTGACCAACAACCTCTTCGGCGACATCCTCACCGACATCGGCGCCGGCCTCGCCGGCGGCCTCGGCTTTGCCGCCTCCGCCAACCTGCACCCGGGCCGCATCGGCCTCTTCGAGCCGGTGCACGGCTCGGCGCCCGACATCGCCGGCACCGGCAAGGCCAACCCGATCGCCACCTTCCTCACCTGCGCGCTCCTCCTCGAGCACCTCGGCCACGACGCCGAGGCGCGGATCGTCGAGCAGGCGGTGGAGCTGGCGGTGGCCGAGAACGTGCTCACCCCGGACGTCGGCGGCGACAGGGATACCCAGGCCGTCGCGGCCTTCGTGCGGGCGCAGGTCGAGAGGTTGGCCAGGGCGTGAGCGGCGACGCGATCAAGCTCATCCTCTTCTTCGGCCTCCTCGGCTACCTGTTCTGGCGCAACCTGCCCGGCGCCCTGATCTTCGTCCGGCCCGCCTTCATCCGCTGCCGGATCCTCGGCGGCGCCGAGGCGGTGGAGGGTGCGATCCGCGGTCCGGCGATGCAGGAGATGACCGCCGAGATCGAGGAGCTGGGCTTCGAGCCGCTGGGCCTGATGGTGGAGCAGCGCCCCCTGCGCCGCGGCCGCCGGGAGCTGGTCTACGGGAACCCGGAGGCGCGGACCTTCGCCGTGATCGCGCCGGTGGGCAACGAGGCCTGGCTCCACTACGTGACGCCCTTCGATGGCGGCGCCACGGTGATCACCGCCGACTACCACTGGCCCTCGATCGAGGAGCCCGACTACCTGGCCGGCGGCCTGCCCGCAGGCAGCCCGCTGGAGATCCTCAACACGCACAAGCGGCGGGTGCAGCGCTTCGTCGACGAAGGCAGGAGCGTCGACGGGCGTTATACCCTCGAGGCCCGGGCCGAGGCCTGCGGCGCCTTCTACGCGAAGGGGCCCGGCAGGCGCGAAGTCCGCCGCCGCGAAGTCCGGGGCGTGATGTTCACCACCGCCGCGCTGATCATGGTCGTGCTGACCGTGGTCGACGCGGCCCGGCGCTGAAAGAGCGCGCCGACCGTTTCTCACAAGGAGTAGGCAGATGAAGAGCGCCGGCAACACCGAGATCGTCTTCCTCGCAGCGAAGCGCACGCCCTTCGGCACCTTCGGCGGAGCCCTGAAGGATCAGACCGCCACCGACCTCGCGGTCCACGCGGCGAAGGCCGCCCTGGAGCAGTCGGGCGTCTCGCCCGAGGACGTGGGCCACGTGATCGTGGGCAACGTGATCCAGACCTCTGCCGACGCGATCTACCTCGCCCGCCACGTCGGCCTGCGCGCGGGTCTTCCCCAGAAGGTCCCCGCCGTCACCGTGAACCGCCTTTGCGGCTCGGGCTTCGAGGCGATCGTGCAGGGCGCCCACCACCTCCTCCTCGGCGAGTCCGAGGTGGTGCTGGTCGGCGGCTCCGAGTCGATGTCGCAGGCGCCGCACATCATCCGCGGCGCCCGCTGGGGCATCCCGCTGGGCAAGGGCGGCATGGAGGACAGCCTCTGGAGCGCGCTCACCGACAGCTACACCGGCATGCCGATGGCGATGACCGCCGAGAAGCTCGCGGAGCAGCACTCGATCTCGCAGGACGAGGTGGACGATTTCTCGGTCCTCTCGCAGAAGCGCTGGGCCGCAGGGGTCGAGCAGGGCGCGTTCGCCAACGAGATCGCGCCGATGGATCTGCCCGGCCGCAAGCGGGGCGAGACCGTCCGCTTCGAGCGCGACGAGCATCCGCGCCCGCAGACCACGAAGGAGAGCCTCGCCAAGCTCCCCAAGGTCTTCAAGAAGGACGGCGTGATCCACGCAGGCGCCGCCTCCGGCATCTGCGACGGTGCCTCGATGCTGGTGATGGCGACCCGCGCCTACGCGGATCGCAAGGGCCTGAAGCCGATCGCGCGCCTGGTGAACTGGGGCGTCTCCGGCTGCGATCCGACGGTGATGGGCATCGGCCCGGTCCCCGCGATCCAGAACGCGCTGGAGCGGACCGGCACCAAGGTCGCGGACTACGGCCTCTTCGAGGTGAACGAGGCCTTCGCGCCGCAGTACCTCGCGGTGGAGAAGAGCCTCGGCCTGCCCCGCGAGAAGACCAACGTGAACGGCGGCGCCATCGCCCTCGGTCACCCGCTCGGCGCATCCGGCGCACGCATCACCACCCACCTCATCTACGAGCTCGCCCGCCGCGGCGAGAAGTACGGCATCGGCTCCGCCTGCATCGGCGGCGGCCAGGGGATCGCGGTGGTGGTCGAGGCGCTGTAAGGCGCGTATCGCGCTGGTGCAACGGAAGGGCGGTGCCGGAGTCGGCACCGCCCTTGCTTTTGGCGACGCATCGAACGAGCGGCGTCTCCGATCAGTCGGAAGCTCTACCCCTCTGCAGGCAGTGGCAGAACTGCACCGCCTGCAGGGCGAGAGCCAGCCTGGTCGTCGCGGGTGCGGCCACACACACGAGCTACCAGCGCGCAGAGACGCTTGGTCATTCGACCGGTGTGATCGGCTGTCCGATGAGATCCAGCTTGTCGAGGTCGTAGCGATAGACGGCGGAGAACTTGCCTACGTTTGCGCCCGGGAGCGTGTAAACCACGTAGAGGTGCTCGCCTGTCAGGCCAGCCTCCCAGACTTCGTGTCCGTCGATTCCACGGATATTCCGCATCGCCCAGTCGGTCGTGCGGGCCAGGAGGAGCCGCTGGCGGTCGGCCTGCGATTCGTACACCTCCTCCTTCCATACAGCGGCAATGTGATTGCCCCACGTGGAGATTTCTCGAACCCCCACGACTGGTCGGGGCCAGAAGACCGGCCCGAGGCGCAGCTTGGCGAGCGTTCCCTCGCCAGTTCGGTCAGCCACCCAGAACCTGCCGTTGGGCTGGTGCGAGGCGCAGGCATTCGCAGTCGAGAACCCCGCGACGTGGGTGTCGCTCAGGCCAACTGAGCAGGTATCGACTGGGATCTCGTCCAGGAGCGTGCGGACACCTCGGCCATCAGGCCTCCATGCTCGCACCCGTGAGCCGGCCTTCGCCTTTTCGAGTTCCGACCAGACGAGAAGGTCGTCAAGGCTCGCTCCCTTTGCGACGGAGAATCCCGCGTCTCCAGGGCGGTCGAGGATCGTGACCTCGCTCGAACCTGGCGTAACGGCAGCGCGGATCAGATTGCCGCAGAGGTAGAACGAGCGGCCCCCTGCTTCCATGTCTGCATGGTCGCACCAATCTGGGCTGAATCCCATCTCCTCAAAAGTCAGCCAGGGTAGCTGCCACTTCCACTCTCCTCGCTCGCGTTGCCAGACCCCCCGGATTTGTAGCGAGGGAGCAGGCTCGCGAGTTTTATATGCAGCAGCGAAGAGCGCGGAGCGCACGCGCAAGCTGGCGCCGCACCAAGCGAAGCCGTTCCGCTTGCTGATGACCTTCTGGACGGCGCTGCGCGTCAAGCCCGAGCTCAGATCAACCGTGCGCTGTACAAGAATGTGATACTTGTCGGTTCCGGTTCCGCCATGAGCGAAGTGGAGAAACGCTAGCGGGCTTCCGTTCTCGATCGAAATGCTTAGCTCTGGATAGGCAGCAATATCTCCATGCCCCTGGTACACATCCGCCCGCGTGCAACCCTCGCCGCAGCTCTCCCAGGTCAGTGGTGGGTAGCGGATACGATCGGGGTGCGCCTGTCGGATGTAGCAGAGTTCGTCCCACACCTCGTGCTGCGGCAGCAACGTCCAGGTGTCGGGGTCGTCGAGCCAGGCGACCTCGGCAGGCAGGTCCAACGGAGGGAACTGCTTCACCGGAGTGCTTCCGCCACTTCCGCCGGTTCCCGTGGCATGACCGCCTGTGCCGCCTTCGCCGGATCCGTGACCCCCAGCACCACCGCTGCCCCCCGGGCTGCTGGCTGGAGATTCGGACTCGGAAGGCGCGGGGGTGCTGCAGGCGGTGGCAAGAGCCACCACCTGCAGACCGAGAAGCATGATCCAGCGCTGTCTCAGAGCTCGGTGCACGGATTACCCGCCTCGAAACGGCCGGCTGCGACTTCGACGTAGCGGACACCGTCTGCATCCATCACCGGCTCGATGTGTGATTGTCGCTCACCAGCTCACTCGGCGCGGGGCGTGTTTGTCAACGGGGCGATGAGGAACTGCCTGGGCCTGTCTTGGGCGGGGCGCGAGGGCGGCATTCGCGCACGAGCGTATCGAGGGAGGATACCTTCCACCACACGTCGCGCAGGGCGTGCACTCCCGCCACCTTCCCGGTAGACTTCGAGTCTTCGCGCATCGTTCGTTGCAGCGCCCGCTTGAATCGCGGGGTTGCGAGAGGACCGCGGCCACGGCGGCGGTTATGGGAAGGGGCAGCAGATGAGCAAGTCGGCGGCGTTTCCGGAGAAGTACGAAGAGCTGATCTACGACTGGAACCGCCTCGACGTGGTGACGCCCCTCACCACCAAGCCCATCGACCTCTTCGACGAGTCGCTCCGCGACGGCCTGCAGTCGCCCTCCGTCGCCGACCCCGACATCGAGCAGAAGCTGCAGATCGTCCAGCTGATGGCGGACCTCGGCATCGCTGCAGCCGACGTCGGTCTGCCCTGCGCAGGGCCCCGCGCCTACGCGGACGTCACCGCCATCGCCACCTACGTGCGCGACCAGAAGCTGAAGCTCCGGGTCTGCGCCGCGGGCCGCACCATGGCGGGCGACATGGCGCCGATCGCCGACATCCAGCAGAAGACCGGCGTGCCGCTCACCGCCTATGCCTTCATCGGCTCCTCCCCGATCCGCCAGTACGCGGAGAATTGGAGCCTCGACCACATCCTCAAGGTCTCCGCCGAGGCGATCGACTTCTGCGTGAAGGAGAACCTCGACGTCTGCTACGTCACCGAGGACACCACCCGCTCCTCGCCGGTGACGCTCGACAAGCTCTTCCGCAACGCGATCGATCACGGCGCCTCGCGCCTCTGCCTCTGCGACACCGTGGGCCACGCCACCCCCGACGGCGTGCGCCGCCTCATCCAGTGGACGCAGGCGCTCATCCGCGGGATGGGCGCCAACGTGAAGATCGACTGGCACGGCCACAATGACCGGGGCCTCGCCGTGGTGAACACCATCTTCGCGCTGGAGTACGGTGCCGACCGGATCCACGGCACGGCGATGGGGATCGGCGAGCGGGTGGGCAACACCGCCATCGATCAGCTGCTCATGAACCTCAAGCTCCTCGGCGTGATCGACTGGGACCTCACCAGCCTGGTGCGCTACGTCGAGGCGGTCTCCGCAGCGACGAAGGTGCCGATCCCGGTGAACTACCCGCTGGTCGGCGGCGACGCCTTCCGCACCGCCACCGGCGTGCACGCAGCGGCGATCATCAAGGCCAAGCGCAAGGGCGACGAGTGGCTCGCCGACCGCGTCTACTCGGCGGTGCCCGCCGGCGAATTCGGCCGCGACCAGCTCATCGAGATCGGGCCGATGAGCGGCATGTCCAACGTGGGCTGGTGGCTCGAGCGCCACGGCGAGCCGGTGGACGAGGCGCTCTGCCGCTTCCTCCTCGCCAGGGCCAAGGCCTCGGACCGCACCCTGGGCGAGGGCGAGATCCGGTCGGCGATCGCCGAGTACCGGGCGGGAAGTGTCGCCACCGGAACGTGACTCCCTCGGAAGGGGAGGCTCCGAATCGGGTGGGAACTTCCTGCTTGAAACCGGAGCGCCCGGAAGGAAAGAATCGGTGTTCTTCAACCCCAGGGGGGCCGCTGCGGTGGAGCAGGGCCGATTGGCTGGGTGGCGTTTGCAGAGGAGGCGAGGGGATGAACCACTTCACCGGGGTCAAGGTCTTCTCGACCACGCTGGCACGTGATCGCGAGAGCATGGGCGAGAACATCACCCGCTGGCTTCGCGAGAACGCGGGGATCGAGATCCTCGACAAGGTCGTGACGCAGTCCTCCGACAAGGAGTTCCACTGCCTCACGATCACGCTCTTCTACCGCGAGAAGGCGATCGATCGCTGAACGCGGCGGCAACGATCGGTTGCCTCCTCGGCCAGCGGTCATAGACTGTCCTCGATCGGGGTTCGTCCAACCCGGGGAAAGGAAGGTCTTCCTTGCGGCCGGCTCGCTACTCCGGCGGGGGCGGTTTCGGCGGCGGCGGCGGCCCGATGGCCACCAAGCTCACCGTCGCCATCGGCGCCCTCTCCATCCTCGTCGCCATCTCCGGCCGCATGGGCGGTGGTGGCCTGCTCCAGCATCTGCTCTTCACGCCGGCGCTCGCCGTGCGCGGCGAGCTCTGGCAGCTGGTCACCTACGCGCTCTTCATCCCGCTCGGCTCCGGCGCCGGGATCTTCGGCTTCCTGATCAGCCTCTACTTCCTCTACGCCATCGGCGGGCAGGTGGAGTCGGTCCTCGGCTCCCGCCGCTTCCTCGGTTTCTTCCTGATCGTGCCGGCGCTGGCGGCGGTGGTGACGATCCCCTTCGCCTATCTCTTCGGCTGGCAATTCGTCACGCATTCGGGCGTGTGGGTGGCGCTCTCGGCGCTGGTGATCCTCTTCGGCCACCATTTCGCCCACCAGCCCATCTACCTCTTCTTCGTGCTGCCGGTGCAGGGGCGGCAGCTCATCGCCATCGCCTTCGGCATCCTCGCGCTCTATGCCATCCTCGACGGCGTGGCGCAGGTCTTCCCGGAGCTCATCGGCATGCTCTCGGCCCTGGCCTTCGCCTACGGGATGTTCCAGCCGCGGCGGGCCTGGCTCCGGTTCCGCTCCTGGAAGATCGAGCGGGAGCTGAAGCGCAGGCACTCGAAGTTCTCGGTGATCCGCGGCGGCCGGGAGGAGAGGGAGCGCAAGCCGCCGACCGAGAAGAAGAGCGACGGCGAGCGGGGCCCCTGGCTCCACTGACAGGGCCCGGTTCAATTGCAGCCCGATCCGCAATTGCAAAAGCGTTGCAGTTGTTGCAGGGTGCGCCGGTACGAGGTTCTTCCCGGCATGCACGCCCCCGACAAGCCAGGCCCCAGCCCCGCGCAGCAGCGGCGCCCGCTGATCGAGCTGCAGGCGATCCAGACGGGCTACGGCAAGCGGCCCCTCTCGCCTCCCTTCGATTTTACCGTCCGTTCCGGCGACGTGATCGTCCTCGCCGGGCCCAACGGCGCCGGCAAATCGACCCTCGCCCGGACGCTGATGGGCGTCCTCCCGCCGGTTGCCGGCACGCGCCGCGCCGGCACGGCGGCCCGTCCCGTCCGCTTCGGCTACGTGCCGCAGCGCGAACGCCTCGACGACCTCTGGCCCTTCTCCGTCCTCGACATCGCGCTGATGGGGGCCGTTCCGGGCCTGGGTGCCTTCCGCCCCTTCGGCCGGGCGCGGCAGCAGAAGGCCCTGGCGGTCCTCGCGCAGGTGGGCATCGCCGACCTGGCCTCGTCTCCCTTTCGCAGCCTCTCCGGCGGCCAGCAGCAGCGGGCGCTCATCGCCAGGGCGCTGGTGGCGGAGCCCGACGTGCTCGTCCTCGACGAGCCCACCAACCACCTCGACATCCCGGGCGAGCGGGCGGTCTACGAGCTGCTGGCGCAACTCCGCCGCGAGGAGGCGGAGAAGGCGATCTTCGTGATCACCCACCACCTCGAATCGGCCCTCGCCATCGCCACGGAGGTGGTGGTGATGCGGCAGGGCGAGCGGCCCCGCATCGCGCCCGTCGATGAGATGGTCGCCTCCGGCGCCCTCGACGATCTGCGCATCGCGCGCTTCGAGAGGCGGGCGTCGTGAGCGAGGTCTCCTTCTGGGAGGCGAGCTTCCTCTGGCGCGATCCGCTCCTCGCCGCGGGCCTCTCGGCGCTGCTCTGCGCCTTCGTCGGCGTCTACGTGGTGCTCAAGCGCTCCGCCTTCGTGAGCGCCGCGGTCTCGCAGTCGGCAGGCCTCGGCGTGGTGGTGGCGCTGCTCCTGCCCCACCTCTTCGACTGGCATCCGTCGGCGCTCCTCGTCGGCATCGTGGCGGGCACGCTCTCCGCCGGCCTCTTCGGCCTCTCCCGCCGCGGCGGCAGGGTGGGCGTCGAGTCGGCCATCGCCCTGGCCTACGTCGTCGCCGGCGCCGCTTCGCTCCTCCTCGGCACCTTCCTCACCCACGAATACGAGGCGGTCCACGGCATCCTCTTCGGCGATGCGGTGGCGGCGCCGCCGGAGGAGCTCTGGGCGCTGGGGCTCACCACCGTGGCCGTCGCCGCGCTGCACCTCGCCTTCGTGCGGCAATTCCTCTTCGTCTCCTTCGATCCGGAGACCGCGGCGGCGATGGGGATGAAGGTGGCGCGCTACAACGTGGCGCTCTACTTCTCCGCCGGCCTCGCGATCTCGGTGGCCACCCGGGCGGTGGGCGCGCTTCCCGTCTTCGCGCTCACGGTGATCCCCGCTGCCGGCGGCCTCCTCCTCTCCGACCGCCTCGGGCGCGTGATCGGCTTTGCCCTCGCCACGGCGCTGGGCGCCACGCTCCTCGGCTATTACTTTTCCTTCATCTGGTCGCTGCCCACCGGCGCGACCATCGTCGCCACCACCGCGCTCGCCCTCGTGCCCGGGGTGGTGCGGCGGTCGCTCGCGCACTGAAAGCCCATGGCCACTCGCTCTTCGCCGCCGCCCTCCACCGACCGTGAGACGCTCCGCGAGCGCATCCGCGAAGCGGGCCTGCGCAGCACCGCACCGCGGGTCGCGGTCCTCGCCTGCCTCGAGCAGGCGAAGACCCCGATGAGCCACGCGGAGATCTGCGACGCGCTGCAGGAGGAGGGCTTCGATCGCGCCACCCTCTACCGCAACCTCGTCGACCTGGCGGAGGTGGGGATCCTCACCCGCAGCGATCTCGGCGACCACGTGTGGCGCTTCGAGATCCGCAAGAACGGGAACGGCGGCGCGAAGCACGAGGTCGAGCACCCGCACTTCACCTGCACCGACTGCGGCGAGGTCTCCTGCCTGCCGGAGGTGCAGGTGAAGGTGAAGGGCGCAGGCAGCGTGCCGAAGTCGGTGGCCGCGGCGACGGTGCAGGTGCAGCTCCGCGGCCGCTGCGACGACTGCTCGTAGCGCGCCGCCGGGGCCGCGGCGCCTTCGCACCGCGGGCCCCGCAGGCTGCTACTCGTGGCCGTGCCCGTCGTCACCGGCGTGCAGGGTGACGAGGACCACCGCGTCCGCGGCACCGGGGCCGAAGACCAGCGTGTACTGCGTACCGAGCTCGAGGTCGGCGAGATGCATCGTGGTGAGCTCGGCGCAGGCGTCCACCGTCTCGGTGGCCTCGATGGCGACCTCGGCGTCGCCGTCGAGGATGGCGAGCGTCGCGGCGCCGTCGGTGAAGAAGGCGTACTCGCCTGCCTCGTCCGGCGTGAAGAGCACCGCGCCCGCGTGCGCGTCGTCCACCAGCGGCAGCATCACGTGGAAGGGCTGGTGGGTCTCGCTCACCGCGTTCGTCGCCGCGGCAGGATCGGCTGCTGCCGTCACGTGCTCCATCGTCTCGGTGACATGGGCGCATGCGTCGGCTGCGAGCGCGTCGTGGGCATCGATCGGGTCGGCGTGGTCGTGGTGATCGTCGCCGCCGCAGGCGGCGAGGGAGGTGGCGAGGAGGCTTGCTGCAAGGAGCTTCTTCTTCATGGCAACTTCCTGGGAGGGGGCAATCAACCGGCGACCGTGATCACGCCGGGGAGGTTTTCGAGGACGAGTTCGAGGGCTGCTTCGTTGGTAGCCGCGTCGATGCGGATGGTGCCGTCGGGATCGGGCGCGAGGGGGAGGACGTCGACGCCCTGGAGCAGGCGGTTGAGGGAGAAGACGAAGCGCAGCTGCGTGGTGTCGCCCAGACCCACCTCGATCCCGAGGGGGACCTCGACGGCGACCGGCGCCGGTACGCAGAGCACGACGGGAAGCTCGCCCCCCACCGCTGCGTTGCCGGTGGCGAAGATGGCGCAGCCTGCAGCCTCGCCCATGGTTGCTGCGCCCAGCTCGAGCAGCGCCGCCTCGTAGGTGGCGACGGCGACTTCAGCGCTGCCGAGGGGCTGCTCGGCGCCGAGTAGATCGATCGAGGTACCGTCGATGACGGGATCGGCGAGGGCGCGAAGCGCGGCCGTGAGATGGGCGTGGCCGTGGCCGTCGTCGGCGGGCTCGTCGCGCTCCTCCTCCGCTGCGAGGAACTCGATCTCCTCGAGGGAGAGGAGCGCGCTTTCGAAGCGCACGCCGCCGGATGCAGTGCCCGCTGGAAGGAGCGTGGCCTCCACGAAGCCGGTGGCCTCCTCGCCGGTGCCGGTGGCGCAGCCCGCTGCCAGGGCGCCGAGAACGAGAAGCCGCCTCATTTCGCCTCCTCCAGGCCGGTGCGGAGCCGCGCGAGCACCATTTCCATCCAGGCCACGTAGTCGCCGGTGTCCGGGGTGCCGCCCACGTCGCCGGGGAGCGTGACCAGCTGCGCGCCGGCCTTCTCGGCGACGGTGCGGGCGGTGCTCTGGTTGTACCAGGGCTCCGCCACCACCACCGGCGGCGGCTGCACCTTGCGCATCCGCAGGATCAGGCCAGCGAGGTGGCTGGGCGAGGGCGAGATGCCGGGGAGCGGCTCCACCGTGGCGAGCTCCCGCAGGCCGAGCCAATCCTCGAGGTAGACGAGGCTCTTGTGGAAGGGGACGAGGGAGCGGCCGCGGAAGGGCGCCATCTCCTTCTCCCAGGCGGCGATCTTCGCGTCGAGGCGCTTCCGGAAGGCGGCGGCGTTCTTGCGGAAGGTGGCGGCCTTCCCGGGATCGAGGGCGGCGAGGCGCTCCGCGATCCCGGTGGCCACCTCCTGCACGCGACGCGGGTCGTACCAGAAATGGGGATTGCCGCCGGCGTGGACGTCGCCGAGGGAGCGGTCGAGGGAGGCCGGTACCTCGAGGGGCCGCTGCACCAGCGACATCACGTCGAGGTTGCCGGGCTGCCCCGGCTGGATCCTCGGGTTGCGGGCGCCGGTGACGAGCGGCGGCAGCCAGCCCTGCTCGAGCCCAAGGCCGACGTCGAGGAGAAGATCGGCCTTGTTGAGGGCGAGCATCATCGTCGGCTTGCCGTCGACGAAGTGGGGATCCTGCGTGGGCGGGGCGAGCACGGTGACCGTGCCCTCGGCGCCCAGGACCTCGCGGGCGATGGCGCCGACCGCCGGGAGCGAGGCGACCACGCGGGTCTGCGCCGCGGCGCTGCCGGCACCGGCGAGGAGGAGAACGAACAGCAGCAGGCGGGAAAACATCGCGTGCTCCTAGAAGGCGTGGGCGCCGTGGGCACCCATCACGAACTGGAATTGGAGGAAGAGCTCGGTGACCGGCCCGCTGTCGCCGTCGGGCGTGACGAGGCCGAAGTCGTGGTTCGCCTGCAGGCGCAGGCGGCTGAACTCGGAGGGGTAATAGGTGAGGGAGGCGCCGACGCGCTCCTGCGTCGCCGGCGCGAGGAATTCGCCGAGCTCCTCGCTCTGCACCACCGGCTCGTCGATGGCCGTGCCGTCCGGCAGGCCGAGGAGGTCGTAGCGGATCGCCGCCTCCCAATGCCGGTCGAAGCGGCGCACCACCCAGGCGTAGAGCCCGCCCTGCTCGAGCCTGCCGTCGGGGACGGTGGCCCGGCGGTAGAGGTACTCGGATTGGAGCGCGGTGTAGGCCACCGAGGAGCGGTCCCGGAACCGGAGGTAGAGGTCCGCGCCGAAGACGTCGGTGCGGTTCTCGTCGGTGACGAGGAAGCCGCCCGCCGCGTTGGGGCCGTTCGCAGCGGAGAGGCCGAGGTTCAAGGTGATCCGCTCGGCGAGATCGAAGGAGGAGAGGGCGCGGCCCACGTAGAGGAGATCGGCGAGATCCTCGATCTCCTCGGATGGGACACCGAAGGAGAGCTCGTTGCCCGCGTCCTGGACGCTGGCCCGCAGCTCGAGGAAGAAGGGCAGCGGCAGGAGCACCGAGGCCTCGACGCCCAGGCCGCGGAGCTGCTCGCCGCCGAAGAAGCGGCGGTTCGGCAGCGGCATGTCGACGAAGGGCGTGAGCTCGAGGAAGTGGACCTGGTTGAAGCGGCCGAAGGGTGAATAGAAGGCGCCGCCGCGGAGCTGCAGATTCCAGGGGAGCGCGAGGGTGGTGGCGTAGGCCTCCTCCACCTCGATGCCGAAGAGCGAGAGGGAGAGGAAGACGTCGGCGCGGAAGTAGGGGTCGATCGCCGAGCGGAAGCCGAGCTCGATCTCCTGGAGCTCGAAGCCCGTGTGCGAGGGCTCGTGGGCGGGGAGGCGCAGCGCCGGCGTGTCGCTGAAATAGGAGCCGACGAAGGTGCCGATCGCCGAGATGTCGGGGAGGAGCTTTCCCGGTGAGAGGCCGCCGCTGGTCTGCGCTGCTGCTGCAGGGGCGGGCGCTGCGAGCTCGGATGCGAGCTCCGCTTCGAGGCGCGCGCGTTCCGCCGCCTCCTCGGCGGTCTCGTCGGGCGTTTTTTCCTGGGCGTGGGCGGTTGGAGCGAGGAGAAGCAGCTCCGCGACGATGCAGGCTGCCACCACCGACCTGGAGCCGGCGGCGGGGACGAAGTTGGACATGGGAAACGGACACCTGTTGGCGCACTGCGCCGATGCGGACGAAGAGCTGCCGGTCCCTACGGGATCGGCGGATGGTTGCTCGTCACGTGCGCATGGCGGAGGGCCCGGTGCTTCCGCAGCCGGTCGTCTCGTCGACGAGGGATCACGCCAGGCGCTGCAGGAGCGCTGGCGGTGACGTGGAGGGGCTGACGTCGGCTGGCGTGAGGGCCGGCGGCGGATCGACGTCGCGGGTCGCGGCGCGGTAGAGCGGTGGGGGCAGCGGCGCCGGCAGCGGGAGCTCGACCACCTGCGGCGGCCTGGTGGCCGGGCTCTGGTGGAGGATGCAGGCGGCGCAGCTGGGCTGCCCTTCGTCGAGGGCGTGGTGGTGCTCCGCCGCCACCGCCTGGAGGCCGAAGAGGCCCAGGCCGACGATCAGCAGCAGGAGCTTGCACCAGGCGCGCAACATCAGAGCGGGAGACTCCGGGGCGAGCGGGCGTGCTCGCAGGTGCATAGCTGCCACTTTCGCAACCGAGTTGCAAGTGGCAAGTCGACCGTCGACGTCAGTCCAGCGCCAGGTCGCGGATCGCGGCGCGGTAGACGAAGACCCGCGAGGCGAGGCCCCTGGTGTCGGCGGGGACGAGGAAGAAGCCCACCGGATCGGCGAGATCGGTCGCCCAGCCCTGCAGGGGACGGCCGTCGGTGAAGGTGACCCGCACGCTCCTGCCCTCTGGCGCCGCCGGCCCCTCTCCCGGCGCGCGCATCAGGAAGACCGCCTTGAGCTGTGCCGTGGCGAGCTCCTCGCGGCCCTTGCCAACCTGGAGCGAGAAGCTCCTGCCGGTGAGATCCACGTTGGCGACCTGGCCGCGCTTCACCACACCTTCGCTGGCGTGGACGACGACGCGGTGCTCGCCGATGACGAGGCCCCGAGCGGTGTAGCTCGAGGACGCTGCCGGCGCTGGCCGGACCGGAGCCGGCTCGGGCCAGGCCTGGGGCGCGGCGGGGGCTGCGGCGGGCGGCGTCCAGGCAACCGGCGCTGGTTCCTCTTCGATCGCGTCGCTCTCGTCGAGGAGCACGGCCTCCTCCAGCACGAACTCCTGCGCTGCACCGGCAGGGGCGACGAGCGCGCCGTCGACGGAGAGGGAGGGACCCGGCGCGAAGTGATCCTGTTCCTCGGTCTCGGCGTCGTCGATGTGCATGCCGGCAGGCGTACCCAGCTCGAAGACGGGGGCTGCTGCAGGCGGCGCGAGCTCGAGCGCCTCGGCGGCGTCGTGCGATGCGCCCGCCTCTGCCTGGAGCAGGAACTCGTGCGGCGCAGCGAGGAAGGACGCGGCGTTCTCGGCCGCATCCGTTGCCACATCGAGGGATTCCTCGGGCGTTGCGAGGAAGGAGTTGGCGTCGCCCTCTGCCGCGGCGCCGAGGAATTCGTGGGGCGCTGCGAGGAAGGAGCTGGCGTCGCCTTCCGCCGCTTCGTCGAGCGACTCCTGTTCCGCGATGCAGTCTGCGTCCTCCGCCGCCACGCCGAGGAATTCGTGCGGCGCCGCGAGGACGGGCTCGCCGACAGGCGGGTCGTCGGCGAGCTCGATCGCCTCGATGCCCGGCGCTTCGTCATTCGCGTCGTCGTCGAGGACGATCGCCTCGGCCACCTCGAAAGGCGACGCGGCGTCGTCGAGTACGAGCAGCTCCGCCGGGGCAGGTTCCCCCTCGACGACGAGGTCGCCTGCTTCCGCCTCGAGGGCAGCGGGCTCCGGGGAGGCGTGCCCCTCCGGCTGATCCCAGGGAAGCGCTGCGGCGCTCCCCGCGGCGTGCTCCGGCTCGGGGCCGGCGGTGTCGTCCTCCCAGCCGTCGAAGCCCGCCTCGATCTCCCCCGGCGCAACCGCTGGCGGCGCGACGGGGATGCGGCTCACTTCGAACGGGAGGAGCTCGGGTCGCAGGAGCTCGCGCTCCTCCTCCTCGGGCTCCGCCGTGGCAGCGTGGGCCCGTTCGGGACCCGCCGTGCTCGCCCAGAGGTCGAACGAGGGAGCGGCGGGGCCCGGCGTCACCGGGGCGATCACGAAGTCCCAACCTGCCGAAGCGGGAGCCTCGGTGTTCTTCGCCTCGGGCTCGAGGGTCGCCGCCCAGGGATCGGCCGCCGGTGCAGCGGCCTCGTCGCCCTCGTCTCCGGGGGGGAGGGCGGCTCCGTCGTCGTTGGCGGGCACGAAGCCGATGGGGTCCTCGTCGGTGGAGGCGGGGGCTTCGTAGCCGGGTGCCTCTGCGGCGGAGGCGGGGGCCTCGGCTTCGTCGGCCTCGGCGGACGCCGCCGTCGCCGCGGCGACTGCAGCCCGGGCGGTGTCGGCATCGACCACGCCACCGTTCACGTCGTAATGGACGCCGGCGTTCGGCTCGTACCAGAGCTGCGCCCACGCATGCCAATAGAGGCCGCTCTCCTCGTGGAAAACGTAGCCGCTCGGCTGGTCGGGCTGCGCTGCGGCGACTTCGACAGGGGGCGCGTCCGCCTCGGGGCCATCCGCCACAGTGAGAAGGAGTTCGTCCTGTTCGGTCGCATCTTCCGGCGCAGGCTCGGGTGCCGCTGCATGGCCCGGAGGCGAAGCCGCCGTGTCGAAGACCGCGAGCACCGCGGCGGCGAGGGCCGCCGGTGCAGGCTCTTCCGCGGGAACCGCCTCCGCCGGAGCCGGAGCCGGAGCCGCGGCCGGAGCCGGAGCCGCGGCCGGAGCCGCGGCAGCGGCCGCCTCGACCTGGATCCCTTCCGCAGCAGCCGCCGGCGTGCCGGCAGGCTTCGCCCCGCCCTTGAGCGCCGCCCGCAGGTCGTTCCAGCGAAGCTCCTCCTCGGCGGCGAGGCCCTGGTTGCGACGCTTGTCGTCGAGGGCCCGGAACTCCCGCATGGAACTGAGAACGTCGGACATGGCGCGCGGCCCCTCCCGGCCGGGGGCTACGCCCCTCGATGCGGCACGGCAGTGAACAATCCGCTAGATGGTAAACGAGAGCCGCCCACCCTCCAAGCTTCAGATTGCACATGTGGTGAAAGGTGCGCGGGTGCTGGCCCGCCGGACGACCGATCCAGTTGACCGGCAGCCCCGTGCCGTGCGAAATCGCCCGCCAACCTGTCGCCTGCCCGACGCAGGCAGCGGAGAATGCCATGAAGGACACCGAGCTCGAGCTGGAGCGCAAGGCAGACGACGCCTGGACCGGCCCCCGCCTCATCGTTCTCGCCGTCGTGACCCTCACGGTGGCGCTGGGCATCATCACCATCCTCGCCCGCTCCGCCGCTCCCTACTAAGGGCAAGCCTGGACCATGCCCCTGATCGGCCGCCCCCGGTCGGCAGGGGAGGCCTGCGCACCCGGTGCACACCTCCGTAGCTTCTTCCCAAGGCGCAGATTGGCGCCAGGGCGGAGGCGGCGATGGCGAAGGTGTACCGGGGTGCTGCGATTCTGGCAGCGGTGCTGCTCCCGGCGGCGGCGACGGCACAGGAGCCGGACACGCGGCCCGAGGGCGTCGTCGAGGTCGAACCCGAGCGCGAGCGCGCGCGCGGGACCCGCGACCGCGGCAGCGAGGCGCGGGTCGAGCCGGCGGACTTCGAGACCGAGAAGCCGAAGTGGGGCATCGTCGAGCACGAGCTCCGGGTCGAGCCGGTCGAAGCGAAGCAGCCCGCGGAGCTCCGTGACGGCGACCTGCCGGAGCGGCCGAAGCCCGAGTGGCCGAACGACCACCTCTACGACGGCTGGGATTACGGCAACTCGTTCAGCTACCCGCAGGTCTATCCCAACGTCGGCGCCAGGCTCCTCAACGTCGTCGGCGACGTCGACAGCGAGACCAACTTCATCTCGCGTTTCGAGGCGGAGCTCTATCTCCTCCACTTCGGCGTGACCTACCTCGAGTCGATCGGCGGCGACCGCACCGACGCGACCTACGCCGACGTCGACCTCCGCATCCCGATCGGACTGGGGCAGACCAGCCAGCTGGCGATCATGCCGGGCGTCTCCTTCCCGATCGACGCCACCGACAAGAGCGAGGAGACCACCAACGTCCGGGCGCAGGCGATCTACGCCTTCGGCGCAGGCGGCCTCGGGCTCCAGCTCCGCGGCGGCATCACCGAGGGCACCCGTCCCGCTGGGCTCCTCGCGGTGAACGAGCGGATCGACGGCACCGCTGCGCTCTACGGCGGCATGGTGGCCTGGCGGGTGCTCCCGCCGCTGCAGCTGCGGGTGGAGGCGGCAGGCGAGATCGCCGCCTCCGACGACGACGTGGACCGGCTCACGCTGCTGCCGGGTGTCGTCTTCTTCCCCTGGGGCGATCCGCGGCTCCACCTCGGCCTCACCGCCGTGGTCGAGGCGGTGAGCGAGGACCTCGACGAGGATCCGAACTACGGCGGCCTCCTCGACCTGGGGATCTTCTTCTACTGAGTTTCACTGCGCGGCAGCTGCTGCCGCGCGGGCTCCGCCGCAGATGCGGGGAGCGACGAGTCATCTGAGCGCGTGCACCGGGAGTGGGCCTGCCCGCTTGCGAAAGCCGCAGGTCCGAAGCGCTCTGCAGTCGCGGGGAGCGGCAGGAAGGGGTGGCGTACCGTGCACCGTCGCGGTGCGCCACCCCGACCTGTTTTCCGGAAGCCCGGGATCAGCTGACCTCGGTGACCCGGTAGCCGCCGCGCTCGAGGCCCACCTTGAGGTCCTCGATGTGTTCGCGGCCACGGCACTCGAGGGTGAGCTCCACCTCGGTGTCGCCGAAGCCCGATTTGCCGAAGGCGCGGTCGTGGTGGATCTCCATCACGTTCGCCGAGTACTCGGCGACCAGCCCGAGGAGCCGCGCCAGGTTGCCGGGGCGATCCTCGATCTGGATGGCGAGGCGCACCAGGCGGCCGTCCTTCACCAGGCCCTTCTCGATCACCCGGGCGATCAGGTTCACGTCGATGTTGCCGCCGGAGACGATCACCGCCGTCTTCTTGCCGCGGGCAGCGGGGACGTGGCCGTTGATCAAGGCGGCGACCGCCGCGGCGCCAGCGCCCTCCGCCACCGTCTTTTCGCGCTCGAGCAGGAGCAGGATCGCGTTGGCGATCTCCTCCTCGGTGACGGTGACGATCTCGTCGACGTATTTGCGGACGTAGGCGAGCGTGTGCTCGCCAGGCCGCTTCACCGCGATGCCGTCGGCGATGGTGCGGCCGGGGGGAACGGTCACAGGCTCGCCGGCCTCGACGCTCGCCTTCATCGAGGGGAGCGCCTCGGTCTGTACGCCCACCACGCGGATCCGCGGGTTGACCTCCTTGATCGCGGTGGCGATGCCGGAGATGAGGCCGCCGCCGCCGATGGGGACGATCACGCACTCGAGGTAGGGGTTCTGCTCGAGGAGCTCGAGGCCGATGGTCCCCTGGCCGGCGATCACCATGTCGTCGTCGAAGGGATGGACAAAGGTGTAGCCGTGCTGCTCCTGGAGCCGGCGGGCCTCCGCATAGGCCTCGTCGAAGTTGCCGCCGGAGAGGACGACCTTCGCGCCGAAGGAGCGGGTATTCGCCACCTTGATGAGCGGGGTGCGGTCCGGCATCACGATCGTCGCCGGGATGCCGAGGCGGCCTGCGTGGAAGGCCACGCCCTGCGCGTGGTTGCCGGCGGAGGCGGCGATCACGCCGCGCTCGCGCTCCACCGCCGTGAGGGTGAGGATCTTGTTCAGCGCGCCGCGCTCCTTGAAGGAGCCGGTCATCTGCAGGTTCTCGAGCTTGAAGAAGGTCTTCGTGCCGGTGAGCTGGCCGAACCATTCCGAGCGGGCGCAGGGTGTGGTGACGACGTACTCGTCGATGCGGGCGCGCGCTTCCTCGATCTCACGGATACCGATCACGGTTGTCTCCCCTCGTTGCGCGCGCAAGCTAACGCGGCGGCCAGATCGGCGCAAACGCAACGGCGGGCCCTTTCACCACCAAGGATGCGTCTCCCCCGGAAGGGAGGCAGCCCCCGAAGAAGATCAGCCCGCGAGCTCGGGAATGGCGGGGCCGGAAGGGAGCGGCTCGCTGCGCAATCGGTCGGCGGACCGATGGCGCTCCCACGCCTCGAGGGCCGCATCGAGCCGGCCCTGGATCGCCTGGGCTTCGGCACGGACCGCCGGGTCGACGAGCTCGACGCTGCCCTCGAAGGCCTTGCCGAGGCGGGCCGCTGCTGCGCGCACCTCCGCAGGCTCCCACCATGGCCTGCCGGAGGCGAAGCGGAAGGGCGCGGTGTGGAGCCCCTCGTCGAGGAGCGCCCGCATCCGCGTGCAGGCGGGGTCGTCGCCCGCCACCCTGGCCAGCCGCTCGGCCTCGGCGAGGCCGAGGCCCACCAGGCGCCAGAGCAGCGCCTGGAGCTCGTTGTCCGGCGCGCTCCAGGCGGCAAAGGGGATCCCCGCCGCCAGCTCGTCCGGCGTGGTGCGCCAGCTGGACGGGAGCGGCTCGTGGGGCTCGCGATCGGGGAAGGCCGAGGAGAGGGCGGTGAGGGTGGAGAGGATCGGTCCCTGGCCCCGCACCAGCCGCTCGAGCTGCGCGAAGGCGGCGCTTCCGGCGGTGAAGGCGGCGCCCGGCACCACCGCCACCCGGTAGCCACCGCCTTCGTCGCCGAGCGGCGCAGCGTCGCCGCTGGCTACCGCGCGCGAGGTCGCCCGGTCGCGGAAGTAGAGGTGGAGCTCCGGCTTGCCGCGGAGCACCGCCACCCGCTGCCGCGGGGCGAGGCCGATCCGGCCCAGGGCGAGCTCGTCGGCGATCACCCAGCGCATCCCGCGGTTGGCCACCACCTCGCCCACCTGCCGGCTCCAGGCGAGCGCCGGCGGGAGCAGCCCCTGTGGCCGCCAGCTCCTGCCCATCCGCTCCGCCATCGCCTCGTGGCCGAGGCGGATCTGCCGCTCGATCTCGCTGCGGGGCAGGCGGGGCAGGAGCGCGTGGCCGAGGGCGCCACCGGCGAGCTCCACCTGGCCCCGCTCCACGCCGGCGGCGAGCTCCTGGAGGATCCCGGCCTGCCCGTGCCGGAGCAGCATCCGGGCGAGGCCTGGATCCAGGGCCACGGTGACGCCGGCGCCGCGGTGGCGATCGAGGAGGCGGAGCAGGGGACGGAAGGCGTCGCGGGCCACCCGCTCCACCTCCGTCCCGGCGGGATCCGGCGGCAGGTAGAGCTCCACCACCAACGCCAGCCAGCTCCGGCTCGCCATCGCTAGAAGCTCGCCGCCGCGCGCATCTCCACCAGGGTGGTGCCGCGGCTGCCGCGGAGCCGCGACTCGAGGGAGCGGCGGTCGAAGCAGAGCCGCTCGCCGAGCTTGAGGGCGATGTCGCGGTCGAACTCGGGGGCGCCGGCGGTGACGAGATCCCAGAAGGCGTTCTGCACCTCCCAGAGATCGACGCCCATGCCGAGGGTGTCGCCGAGGTCGATGAGCTCGATCATCTCGCGGGCCACCTCGCGGCGGGGCGAGGCGGCGAGGCGCTGCACGTGCTCGAGGATCAGCCCCTCGATGATCCGCCGCGGCTCGTCCACGTCGAGGCGCACGCCGAGCATGCGCGCCTCCGCCATCAGCGCGCCGAGCTGGTTCTGGGCGCTGGGGATGGAGAGGGCGTTGTCGCGCAGATCCTCGAGGACCGTGCGCAGCGCCATCGAGAGGGTGAGCTCCGCCGCTGCGCGGAGCGCCGGCGGGATCGGCGTGTTGATCTCGAGGAGGAAGCGCATCAGGCGCCGGTTCTCCTCGAAGATCCGCTCGTAGTCGCGCTCGTAGCGGGAGAGGGTCTCGCGCAGGAGCTTGCGGGCCAGCGCGCGGCGCTCGTCGACGAAGAGGTCGCGGAGGCTGAAGTCCTGCCCCACGAAGTGCGCGTCCATCGCCCGCACCACGTCGGAGAGCGAGAAGCGGGCGAATTTGTGGAAGAGCTCCCGCTCCAGCTCCTCGTAGGTCTGCACGTCGGTGAAGGGGCGCACCGAGCAGCGGAAGTCGTTGCCGCCGAAGTGGAGCACCGCGAAGGTGGCGTCGAGCTTCTCGTGGGTGATCTCGGAGATGAGCCGCACCCGTCCGACCGAGAGGGTGGCGGGCCCGACGCTCTCGCGCCGCCAGGCGAGCTGCTGGAAGCGGTAGCGGAAGACGCGCCCCTTGTGCTGCGGCGTGGGATCGAAGAGCCGCGCGATCGCGTGGTGGGCGACGATGCCGGGGAGCGTGGCGATCGAGGGCCGCACGTAGCGCTCGTAGACCGTGGCGCCGTCGTGGAGGTCGGGGATGTTGGAGGGCGCCTTGCGCAGGTCCTCGAGGAAGGCGGGCTCGAGGTTGGGGCCGCCAGCCTCGCGGGCGAGCTGGATGGCGCGGGCGGCGTATTTGAGCACCTGCACCGTCTCGAGGCCGGAGACCTCGGAGAAGAACCAGCCGCAGGAGGTGTACATCAACATCGCCTGCCGCTGCATCTCGAGGAGCCGCAGCGCCTGCACCTTCGCCTGTTCGGACGAGAGCGCACCCGGCCGGGCCTCGCGATCGGCGAGCCACGCCTCCACCCGCTCGGCGTTGTTGTCGAGCATCACCTCGATGAAGGAATCGCGCGCCGCCCACGGATCGGCGAAGAGCTGCGCCCCCTCGCGCTCGAAGAACTCGGCGAGCTGGTTGCGGAGCTGATCGAGGGCGTGGCGCAGGGGCTGGCGCCAATGCTGCTTCCAGCCCGGCTGCCCCGCTGCGTTGCAGCCGCAGTCGCTCCGCCAGCGCTCCACGCCGTGGGCGCAGCTCCAGCTGGAGGGCTCGACGATCTGCGCCTCCATCTCGGGCGGATGCTTCTCGAGGTATTGCGCGTAATTGGTGAGGACGAGGCCGCGGCTCTCCGCCTGCGCCAGCGCCGAGGCGAGGACCTCGTCGCCGCCCTTCTTGTGGTGGCCGAAGGTTTCGCCGTCCACCGCGACGTTGAGCAGCTCCTCGTGGTCGCGGCCGGTGTGGAAGCCGCCCTCGAGCCGGCGCAGCAGCTCCTCCGGCGAGGCGAGGCCGCCCTCGAAGGCGAAGGCCTTGGCGATGGGGCCGTCGTAGAAGAAGGCGACGATGCTGGCGCCGCTGGGCAGCTTCACCAGATAGGGGCGCGTCGGATCGACGTGGCCGCCCTCCACCTTCTGCCAGCCGTCGTGGCCGATGGCGCGCACCGCCTTCGCCTGGAAGGGCGAGAGGATGGTGAACTTAACCCCGTGCTGGGCGAGGACCTCGAGGGTCTCCACGTCGGCTGCGGTCTCGGCGAGCCACATCCCTTCCGAGCGGCGGCCGAAGCGGAGGAGGAAGTCGCTGAGGCCCCAGCGGATCTGGGTGACCTTGTCCCGCCGGTTCGCCAGCGGGAGGATCATGTGGTTGTAGGCCTGGGCGATGGCGTTGCCGTGGCCGTCTCGCTCGGCGCGGGACTCCCGGTCCGCCTCCAGGATCGCCTGGTAGATCCCCGGCTCGGCCCGCTGCATCCAGGAGAGGAGCGTGGGGCCGAAGTTGAAGGAGATCGACTTGTAGTTGTTGACCACCTGCACGATGCGGCGATCGCCGGTAAGGATGCGGGCCGCGGCGTTGGGGCCGTAGCACTCGGCGGTGATCCGGGCGTTCCAGTCGTGGAAGGGCGCGGCGGAATCCTGGACCTCGATCTCCTCGATCCAGGGGTTCTCGCGGGGCGGCTGGTAGAAGTGGCCGTGAATGCAGAGGTAGCGCGTCTGACCCAAGGTAGAGCCTCCGTAGAGACGAGCGGCCGGGCCAAATTGCGCACGCCGTTCCCGGACGGCACGCAGGCGGCGCTCGTGAATTTGGGGGAGGCTATCCCCCGGAACGTTTGCCCTCAAAGCGATGGGGAGGCGGGCTGTCGGCTCGTTGAAAGTGGGCGGGGCGCCCGAGCTGGGGCCTGCCTGCTATGCTCGGCAACGGGGGAAACGGCGAAGCAGCGCACGCTCCGGTTATCACCGTTGGTCACTCCAACCCGTCCAAGGACGAGCACGAGGAAGCGATGAAGCTGCAGCCATTCCATCTAGCGCCAGCGGCTGTATTGATGCTGGTCAATGCCTGCGCCCCGGACGGTGTAGGAGGGCCGACCGTCGCCGCTTCGGCAGGGGAGCGCCGATCCGTCGCAAGGGAAAACAGCGAAGAGGGTACGCGCGGAACTTTACCCCAGGTGGAAGGGGCGGGCGCCTCCCCTGCCGGGGGATGTAGCCAGGCGGCAGGTCAGTAGGTGAAGACCGGGTAAGGGATGCGGAAGTGCCCCTCCCGCAGCTGGGCAGCAAGCGAGCCGTTGAGGTAGTGCTCGATCACGAGCCCGGAGAAGCGCCCCTCGAGCGCAGCGCCGTCCGGGGTGAGCCTGATGTCGATCGGGCTCGTGTCGAGGACCAGCGGGTCGTCGTCGCCCTCGGGGCCGATCGAGAGCACGAGCGCGCCACGTTCCTCGAACGGGCATTCGTGGTGAAGGGCCGCCCGAGGCGGGGCCTGCCTGCTATGCGTCGGTGGGTAGGCAGGAGACTTCCCCGACGTCCGTGCAGCTGCAGGTGCATTCCTCGACCCCCGGATCGCTGAAGCCCTCGCATGTCTGGCAGACGTTGGTATTGCAGAAGGCCGCAGCGATGTCTGGCGTCACCACACAGATCATCTTGCCGCTTGCGTCACACTGATCGCCCGGAAGTCTCAGCATCGATCGGCAGTCGCATTCCTCGATGGGCGGGCACTCATCCAGCGACGTCAGGCCAGGCGAGCATTGCCACGCGCCGCCGACGCAAACCGGCCTGCGCCCGAAATCCGCCGCGCAACAATCCTGGACGCAATCGCCTGGCATCTCTTCAAGGGCGCATTCGCACGAGTCCGCGGAACAGCGGTTCCATGCAACCCTCCCCTCCTGGCACTCCTCCCGGCCTTCGTATGCGTTCCATCTGCTCCTGGGAGTACCCAGCCCGGGACCGATGCAACAATCCATCGTGCATTCGCAAGGCGAAGCAGGGTCTGCACAGACATGCTCGAGGCTATCCGATGCACCACCCGCGCCTCCGTTCGCCGCTCCGCCGGAGCCAATTCCACCCGCTCCAGCCACTCCTCCGAGACCTCCACTGCCGAGGGCGCGAGGTGGCATCCGATCGGAGCATGCGACGACATACAACGCGATGGCGATCAGGGCTCCAGCTCTCATGGCAAGTTCCCCTTGAGAACACAGAGGCTGTTCAGGGATGGAGCGACAGGATCGTCCATTCGATGGTCTCGTGCTTGGCGGCCGCAAAGTCCAGCGGGTCCGTCCGGTCCACCACGGTGGCGCGAAGTGTGCGCACCGTTTCTCGCGGGTGCGGAAGCCCCCGGTGGGGTTACGCTCAAGCCCCGAGAGGTAGAGTCTGCGGGGGCACGTCACTTCGTACCGAGTCTACCGCAGCATCCACGGGCCCCCGGTGGCCGGGGCTTGAGGGCTCGAGGTACCAGGGCAGCTTGAACACGGTCAGTCGACGCCGACCACCGACCCGCCGAATAGCAGGTTGAGCCGCTCGCGGAGCTCGTCGGTGGGCGTCACCTTGCAGTCGCGCAGGGCGATGCGGGTGACCGAGTTGCCCGGCACCAGCACCCGCATCTCCACGCCGAGCGAGCCCGGGTGGAGGCCGAGCAGGTTCTTCACCCGGTTCAGCTTGTCGGGGGTGATCTGCTCCGCGGGCACGGTGATCGACAGCCGCGTCGCGCGCCGCGCGCGCATCTCGGCGAGCGGCACGATGTCGTCGACGATGATCTCCGCGGTGGGGTTCTCCTCGTCGCGGGTATTCATCTGCACGGTGCCGGTGATGAGCAGCGGCGCGTCGGTCTCCAGCAGCGACTGCCACTGCTCGAAGCCGCCGGTGCGCTCGGGCCGCCCGTCGCCGGGCCTGCCGCGGCGCCCGCCGGCGAAGCAGATGCACTCGATGGTGCCGGTGAGATCCTCGATGGTGGCGAAGCCCATCAGCTTGCCGGTCTTGGTGGGCCGCGCCCTGAGCGCACTGGTCACGCCGACGATGCGCACCTGCTCGCCGTTCTTGCCGCCGGCGATCACCTGCGCGGTGGTGTGCGAGGTGTAGCGCTTGATCTCGTCGGCGTAGGGGTCGAGCGGATGGCCGGTGATGTAGAAGCCGATCGTCTCGCGCTCGCCGGTGAGCTTCTCCTTGTCGGTCCAGGGATCGACGTCGGGATACTCGCCGTCCTTGCCCGGCCCCTTCTCCTTCGCGGCGGAGGCCTCGGGACCGCCGAGCAGACCGAAGAGCGACGACTGGCCGATCGCCCGGTCGCGCTGCGCCGACTGCCCGCGCTCCAGCGCCTTCTCGATCGCCGCGAAGAGCTTCCACCGCGGGATCCCGGCGAAGTCGAAGGCGCCGCAGCGCACCAGGCACTCGATCACCTTGCGGTTCACCCGGCGCAGATCGACGCGCTCGCAGAACTCGTAGAGGCCAGTGAAGCTCTCCTCCTCGCGGTTGCGCGCCTCGAGGATCGCCTCGATGGCGTTGGTGCCGACGCCCTTCACGCCCCCCAGGCCGAAGCGGATCTTCCCCGGCACGCCGTGGAAGCTCTTGCCCGACTCGTTCACGTCCGGCGGCAGCACCTCGAGGCCGCGGTCGCGGGCGTCGGCGATGTGGGCCACCAGCTTCTCGGTCTTGTCGGCGTCCGAGGTGAGGAGCGCCGCCATGAACTCCGCGGGGTAGTGGCATTTGAGCCATGCGGTCTGCATGGTCACCAGCGCGTAGGCCGCCGAGTGGCTGTTGTGGACGACGATCCCGTCGGCGACGAAGTTGTGCGTCTCGTCGACGGTGAGGTCGTAGGTCATCTCCTCGCCGCGGGGCTCGATCGAGACCACCTCGTCCCAGACGACGTCGCTCTGCTCCTCGCCGCTCCTGCTCCGGGAGAGGATCGCCTCGAGGAGCGCCTTGCGCTCGCCGTCCCGGCCCACGAGGTGCGGGGCAATCCGGTGGTGGAAGCGCTCCAGCGCGAGCCCGGAGCCGACGCGGACCGACCAGCCGCTGTTGTTGGCCCGGATCTGCGCCACGATCCCCAGCCGCAGGAGCAGGTGCTGCACGTCGCGGGCGGAGGCCTCGGTGGAGACCTTGAGGCTCGGGGTGGAGGAGAGGGTTCCCGCGGCGGACCAGATCCGCCCGAGGAGCAGCTCGAGATCGGTGTCGCGGAGGGTGAAGACCTCGCGGGGCAGCCGCTGCGCCGGATCGAAGAGGCCGTGGGCCTCCGCCCAGTTGGCGAAGCAGCAGCTCTCCTGCTGCTGCCAGGCCATCGCCCCGCCGGCAGCGCCGGCGAAGGGCTGCGGCGGCGCGACCTTCACCTCGGCGCCCTGCACCGTGCCCTCGGTGAGCGGGAATTGCCGCACCACCTGGGCGAAGTCCGCAGCCAGCTCCGGCGAGCCGAGCTTGAGGCGCGCGGTGCAGCCCTCGTGGCTCGCGCTGCCGGTGAGCAGCGCCGCCAGCGCCACCAGCTGGTGCCGCGGCCAGCTCGCCCCGCGGGCCAGGGGCAGCACCCGGGGCGTGGCGATCTCCTCGCCGACCGCGAGCTCCTCGAGGCACTTCCATCCCTTCCTGGTGAGGAAGGGATGGTTACCGGTAGCCACCACCTGCTTGCCGAGGGCGGTGGTCAGGGCGAAGACGGGCTTCACCCCGTTCTCCATCACGTCGGTGATGGCCCGGGGGACGATCCTGCCGCTCTCCTCGTGGAGGGAGAGGGTCTGGAAGTCGAAGCTCTTCTCGGTGCCGTGGCGCTCGAAGAGCTCCTTCACCTGCACCCGCGCGCCGCTGCGCGCGTCCACCACCTCGGTGGAGCCGACCACGCATTTGTTGAAGCCGTAGGCGGCGAACTTCTCCATCAGGTCGAAGATCTCGCCGGCGAGCTTCGGATCGACGCCGGTGGTCTTGGCGCCCTCCATGAAGCCGACCCGCTCCTTCGCCATCACCTCCGCCTTCTTCTTGCCCATGGCGCGGCGGAGGAGGTCGGCGCGGCCCAGGCTGTAGCCGCCCAGGACCTGCGAGATCTGCATCACCTGCTCCTGGTAGACGATCACGCCGTAGGTCGGCTTGAGGATCGGCTCCAGGTCGGGGTGGGGATAGGTCACGGCCTGGCGGCCGTGCTTGCGCTCGATGAAGTCGTCGACCATGCCCGACTGCAGCGGGCCCGGGCGGTAGAGGGCCACGGCGGCGACGATGTCTTCGAAGCGGTCGGGCTTGAGTTTCTTGAGGAGCTCGGTGAAGCCGGACGACTCGAGCTGGAAGACGCCCTGCGTGTCTCCCTTCGCGATCATCTGGTACGTCGCCGGATCGTCGAGGGGGATCTCCTCCTCGACGAGCTTCGGCTTCTCCGGGTTGTTCGCGTTGATCATGTCGATCGCGTCGCGAATCACCGTGAGCGTCTTCAGGCCGAGGAAGTCGAATTTGACGAGGCCCGCCTCCTCGACCTCGTCCTTGGCGAATTGGGTGACGAGGAACTTCTCGCCGGAGGGCTGGTAGAGCGGGACGTACTCCCAGAGCGGCTTGTCGCCGATCACCACGCCGGCTGCGTGCATGCCCGCCTGGCGGTTCAGGCCCTGCAGCGCCTTGGCGATCCGGAAGACCTCCGCCACCCGCTCGTCCGCGTCGATCTTCTCCTGCAGCTTCGGATCGAGCTCGATCGCCTTCTCGATGGTGGGCGGCTTGCCGTCGATCAGGTTGGGGATGTTCTTGGTGAGCTCGTTGCACTCGCCGAACGACAGGCCCAGCACGCGGCCCACGTCCTTCAAGGCGCTCTTCGCCGAGAGCTGGCCGAAGGTGATGATCTGGCCGACGTTGTTCTCGCCGTATTTCTGGGTGACGTAGTCGATCACCTCGCCGCGGCGGTTCTGGCAGAAGTCGACGTCGAAGTCGGGCATCGAGACGCGTTCCGGATTGAGGAAGCGCTCGAAGAGCAGGGCGTAGGGGATGGGGTCGAGATCGGTGATCCGCAGGGTGTAGGCCACGATCGAGCCTGCGCCCGAACCACGTCCCGGCCCCACCGGGATGCCGTGCATCTTCGCCCAGTTGATGAAGTCCTGGACGATGAGGAAGTAGCCGGAGAAGCCCATCTTCTGGATGACGGCGATCTCCATTTCGAGGCGCTGCCGGTAGGCGTCACGATCGACCGGGTACTTCTTCTCGATCTCCTTGAAGCGCTGGTCGAGACCGGTGCGCGCCAGGTGGGCGAGCCAGCTGTTGTCGTCGTGGTTGTCGGGGACCTGGAACTTCGGCAGGAAGATCTTCCCGAGCTCGAGCTCCACGTTGCACATCTCGCCGATGCGCGCGGTGTTGTAGACCGCCTCGGGCACGTCCGAGAAATGCGCCATCATCTCGTCGGGGCTCTTGATGTAGAGCTCCTCGGTGTCGTGGCGCATGCGCTTCGGATCGTCGTAGAGCTTGCCCTGCGCGATGCACATCAGGAGTTCGTGCGCCTTGGCGTCCTCGCGCTTCACGTAGTGCGCGTCGGCGGTGGCGGCGAGCGGGATGTCGAGGTCGCGGGAGAGCTGCTTGAGCTCGGCGTTCGCCTTCTCCTGCTCGGGAAGCCCGTTGCACTGGATCTCGAGGAAGAAGTGCCCCGGCTCGAAAATCTCCTTGTACTCCTGCGCCGCCTTGCGGGCGCCGTCCATGTCGCCGCGGCGCGCGAGCCCCGGGATCTCGCCGCCGAGGCAGGCGGTGAGGGCGAAGATCCCCTTGGAGTGCTTGCGGAGCAGCTCCTTGTCGAGGCGCGGGTGGTAGTAGTGCCCCTGGGTGTAGCCCATGGAGACGAGGTAGCGGAGGTTCTTCCAGCCCTCGTCGTTCTCGGCGAGCAGCACCAGGTGGTGGGAGACGCGCTCGGTGCGGTCCTGCCTGCCCCGGGGGCCGGCGACGTAGGCCTCGCAGCCGAGGATGGGCTTGATGCCCGCGGCCTTCGCCTTCTTGTAGAAGTCCACCGCGCCGAACATGTTGCCGTGGTCGGTGACCGCTACGGTCGACATCTTCTTCTCGCCCACCGTCTTGATGAGATCCTTCATGCGGATCGCACCATCGAGGAGCGAATAGAGGGTGTGCAGGTGCAGGTGGACGAAGTCGGACATGGGACGAAGCGGATAGCACAACGGTCCGACATCCAGAACCGTTGACCTGCGCCAGGACCTCCGGACAGTCTCCAACCGCCCGGAATCCGGGGCATTCCATCCCGCTTCAGAGGCCGAGGAGGCGGCCGATCGCCCGGTAGATCCCGAGGAGCTCCAGCGCCGAGGCGACCACCATCACCACCACCACCCAGCGGACCCAGCCGGCGCCCCTTGCCACCGCCAGCCGCGCCCCGAAATAGCCGCCGATGCCGTTGCCCGCGGCGAGGACCAAGGCCGGCGCCCAGCGGACCTGGCCCGCGGCGATGAAGACGCCGAGGGCCACCAGGGTGAGGGCGAGGGTGAGGGCGACCTTCACGCCGTTGGCGCGGATGAGATCGAGGCCAGCGCCGCGCACGGTGGCGGCGAGGATGAAGAAGCCGATCCCCGCCTGGATGAAGCCGCCGTAGAAGCCGATGCCGAGGAAGAGGAGCACCTCCGCAAGAGGAGGCAGCGGCTCGCCGCCGCCCCGCGGATCGAGGGCCGAGGGGCGGAAGACGAGGAGCGCGGCCATGGCGAGGAGGACCACCGCGATCACCGGGCGGAAGGCGTCGTCGGAGATCAGGGTCGCCACCCACGCGCCGACCAGCGAGCCGACGAGGCTGGGGACGAGAAGGAGCCGCACCGTGCGCCAGGGCAGGTGGCCCGACTGGTGGTAGCCGGCGGCGGAGGTGACGCTGTTGGCGAGGACGGCGACGCGGTTCGAGGCGTTGGCCTCGGTGGCGGGCAGGCCGAGGAAGACGAGCAGCGGCAGGGTGAGCAGCGAGCCGCCGCCGGCCATCGCGTTGATCGTGCCGGCGAGAAGGCCGCCGCCGAAGAGCGCCGTGGCGCCGAACCAATCCACTTTCGCCTCCCTGCGGCGCGAGCATGCCACGCCGCGCATACTCGGCGAATACGCTTTCCCGCCGGGCGGCCTGCCGCCCCCGGCCCCCTTTGCTAGCCTCGCTGCATCCACGAGCTCGAGGAGGGGGCAATCATGGAGCGCAGGATCCTTCGCTTTGCGTCGACGATCGCCGTGCTGGCAGCGGCAGCGCTGCTCGCTGCAGCTGGCTGCGGCGACAGCGTCCTCGAGGAGCGCGCCGCCTGCAACGCCGATTCCGAATGCGCCAGCGGCGAGAGCTGCGTCTCGGGCGCCTGCCAGGCGGTGGTCGGCAGCGGCTGCGGGAGCGACGCCGACTGCGGCGTCGGCGAGACCTGCACCGCCGGCGTCTGTGCCGCGGACCCCGGTTGCACGAGCGACGCCGACTGCCCCGGCGGCCTCTGCGTGAACGGCGCCTGCTCCGCCGCGAGCTGCACCACCGACACCGACTGCTCGGCAGGCCAGGAATGCGTCGCCGGCAGCTGCACCGCCGCAGGCTGCACCAGCGACGACCAGTGCCCCGACGGCTGGGATTGCCTCGCCGGCGTCTGCGTCGAGGACGGGGGCGAGGGGCCGTGCACCACCGACGCGGACTGCGAGCCGGGCCACGTCTGCGTGGGCGGCGCCTGCACCGATGGGCCGTGTACCTCCGATTCCGATTGCGAGGCAGGCCACGCCTGCACGAATGGCGTCTGCACCGACGACGGCACCGGAAGCTGCACCACCGACGCCGACTGCGAAGCGGGCCACCTCTGCGTGGACGGCATCTGTGCCGACGACGAGATCGCCTGCGTCACCGACACGGACTGCCCCGCGGGCCTGCGCTGCGACGAGGGCGAGTGCGGCGTGCCCTGCACCACCGACGCCGACTGTGGCGCCGGCTCGATGTGCGATCCCGAGGACGGCTTCTGTGACGAGATCGAGTGCGTCACCACCGCCGACTGCGAGGCGGGCCGCATCTGCGTGAACGGCGACTGCGAGAGCGACTGAGCGGCGCTCTCAGATCCACTTCGGCGGGGGACGGGGGTGGGCCTCGTCCCGCGCCAGCCGCTCGAAGAGGGCGTCGGCGCCCTCGACCCGCTCGAAAAGCGCCGTGTGTTCCCGCCGCACCAGACCGTTGGCAGCCGCCGCCTCCACCCAGCGGTGGAGCGGCTCCCAATAGGCGACGCCCGGCGGATCGACGAAGATCACCGGCTTGTCGTGGAGCCCGAGCTGCCGCCAGGTGATCGCCTCGAAGGCCTCGTCCAGCGTCCCGAAACCACCGGGCAGCACCGCGATTGCGTCGCTGCGCGCCGCCATCACCGCCTTGCGCTCGTGCATCGAGCCGACGATCACCTGCTCGCTCAAGCCCGGATGCGCGATCTCGTGATCGACGAGGTGGCGCGGGATCACGCCGATCACGGCGCCGCCTGCAGCCAGCGCCGCGTCGGCGAGCTCACCCATCAGCCCCACCGAGGCGCCGCCGTAGACCAGGGTGAGGCCTGCCCGGGCGATCCCCGCGCCGACGACGCGAGCGAGCTCGTGGAAGGGCGGGGGCGGTGCGCTCGAGGAGCCGAGGAAGACGCAGACCGATCGGATGGGGGCCATCGCGCCCGTCTATCAGAAGCTGCCGCCGAGCTGGAAGACCTGGACCGGCCGCACGCCGGCGCCGCTCTCCTCCTCCTCGTCACGGGGCGTGAGGCCGCCGGGGCCGTGGAGCAGCCGCGGCACGGCGAGACCCACCACCGTGCCCAGCGCAGCGCCGGCGAGCACGTCGGTGGTCCAGTGGTGGTAGCCGGCGACGCGGAAATAGGCGACGGCGGTCGCAGCCGGAATGCCGATCAGCCAGATCGCGGTCGGGTCGCGCCCACGCAGATCGGTGATCGTCGCCATCGCCGCCACGCTGGTGAACGCAGCGGAGGCGTGGCCGCTCGGGAAGGAGACGTACCAATCCTTCTCGTGCTCGGAGACCTTGGGGTGATCCTCGCCGAGGTAGAGCACCATCGGCCGCTGCCGCCCCACCGAGAATTTCAGCGCCTCGGTGACGAGGAAGTTGACGGCGAAGGCCTCGCCGAAGACGAGGGCGTCGATCGCTCCGTCCTCCGCGCCGTCCTCCGCGAAGCCGAGCACGATCGCGCTCGCCGGCAGGAGGAGGAGGCCCACGTCCGAAAACGTGGTCGCCCACTCGTGCCGCTCCCACGCCAGCGCCTCGGTGATGCTGCGGTCGAAGCCGCCGGGCTCACACCAACTGCACGATTCCGGCGCGAGGGCGCCGCGGGCGGCGAGCTCGCCCGCCATCACCAGCCCGATGCCGGTAGTGATCGCGACGCTGGGCCAGACCTCGTAGCGGAGCTCGTCCGCCGCCGCAGCAGGGGCGGGCACCGATGCGGCGCCGCAAGCGATCGAAAGCGCCAACGCCAGGGAGCGGCTCACGGCCCTCACTCCTTCGTCTGCAGGTCTTCGAAGGGCACGTCGAGCACCGGGTAGAGCTTTCGATCCGGCGCCTCGTAATGCCACCACTCCTTGCGGATGGTGCGGAAGCCCTCGGCCCGCATCGCCGCGCGGAGCCGGTCCCGGTTGTGGATCACCTCCGGCGCCCCGCCCCGGTAGTTCTGCCACGCCCGCCGGTCGAATGTGTCGAAGTCGGTGGGCATCGGCAGCGCATCGCCACCCGGCGCTGCGAGGGTGAGATCGATCGCCGCCCCGCGGTTGTGCACGCTGCCATGTTTCGGATTGGCCACGTAGCCCGGCTTCGGAAAGACGGCCCACATCTGGTGCTGCACCGAGAGCGGCCGGTAGCAATCGAAGACGCGCAGCCGGGTGCCGTCCTCCTTGCGGAGGCGGTCGGCGACCCGGGCGAGACGCTCGGCGACCGGGCGGCGCAGGTAGCAGCGCGCGCTCTGCGGGTAGACCTGCTTGCCGATGAAATTGCGCTCGGTGGCGTAGCGCAGGTCGAGGACGAGATCGGGGATGAGCCGCTGCACGTCGACCAGGTCGGCGACGTCGGGCCGCTTCGCCGGCTTCGGTGCCGGTGCCGGTTTCGGTGCTGCTTCACTCGCCAGGGCCATCGGCGCAAGGCTGAGCACGGCAGCAGCGAAGAGGAACCTCACGCCGCCCCTCCGCCGGAGAGCCGGGCCTCCCCTTCCGCCGGGGCGGGCCGCTCCCTGCGCGGCTCCTTCCGCTGCGCCGGCGGCCTGGTGAGCTGGAAGGCGGCGCCGCTCACGAAGACGAGGGAGAAGGGCAGCAGGCTCACCACCGGATGCGGCTCCAGCCATTCGGCGTGGCCGCCGTGGAGCAGGATGCTGCAGAGGCCGGTGG
Source organism: Vulgatibacter sp. (assembly GCF_041687135.1). Lineage (NCBI taxonomy): Bacteria > Pseudomonadati > Myxococcota > Myxococcia > Myxococcales > Vulgatibacteraceae > Vulgatibacter > Vulgatibacter sp. The sequence continues at coordinate 389,513 of NZ_JAWLCN010000001.1, forward strand.
CGAGGAGGGCCGCGCCCACGAAGGCGGAGGCGAGCGCAGCCATCGCCCGGACGAGGACCGCCCCGAGCACGCCGCAGGCCACCGCCCCGGGGACCGCCCGGAGGAAGGGATCCTCGAAGGGGACCCAGCGCGAGAAGACGAGGCCGCCGGCGAGGCCGCAGATCGCGAAGCCCGCTGCCACCGGCCAGACGCCGCCGAGGATCCCCAGGGCGAGGGCAGCTGCCCAGCCGAGGAGATCGGCGGAGAGGCCGAAGTTGGCAGGATCGATCACCGCATCGGCGGCGACCCAGCCCACCGCTGCAGAGAGGGCGGAGGCGGTGGCGCGCAGGAGCACGTGGTGGGCGCCGAAGGCGGCGAGGCAGAGGCCGACGATCGCGACGATCCAGCCGAGCCAGGCCGGCAGGCTTCGTCCCGCGTCGAAGAGCACGGCAGGATCGAGTTCCCACGCGCGCCGGATCAGCTCGCCCACGTTCACTCCCCGGCCGTTAGAGCAAGAAGAAGATCACCACCGTCGCCGCGATCGCCAGGGCGAAGAGGGCGATCGCCCACGCCCGCTTGTCGACCTCGGTCTGCTCGCGCAGCCGCTGCGCCGCGGCGCGGTCGCTCGCCGGCGCCGTCTCGTCGTGGAGCACCGTCCATGCCTCGGCACGGGCTCCCTGGAAATCACCGGCGGCGTAGCGCAGGCGCATGCGGGCTGCGGGCGTCTCGGCGCCCCTCTGCTTCTCCGGATTGGCCATCGGGCCGGACTCTACGGGGCGCAAGTGGCAGGGGCAAGCGGCAGGCCCACCTGCCCGCCGGGGTGGCAGATCGCTGGCGCGAGGGCTACGCTGCACCCACCTATCTCCTCCACCGGGGCCGTGCGGAACCGGGGGACGAAAGAGCTCGTTCAACCTTCGCTGGAGTCGAGGACCCCCGGTGGGAATCCTGCGGCCCTCCCCGTGGTTCGGGGGCGGGCGGCGTAGCCGACCCAATCCCGCTCATGGACAGGCGCAACTTCCTCACAGGCCTCCTGGCCGCCTCGACCCTCTTTTCCCTGCCTTCCCGCGCCCTCGCGTTCGGCGAGAGCTCGCGCCTCGTCTTCGCCCAGGGGCGCTACGAGGGCAATTGGGCGCCGAGGCGGAACGCGCTGCGCCGCCTCGCCTTCGAGATCGGGACCCGCACCTCGATCGTCACCTCGCCGCAGGAAAAGCCCCTCGACCTCCACGCGCCGGAGCTCTTCCGCCACCCCTTCCTCTACCTGGCCGGTGATGCGGCCCTGCCCAACCTCGGGCAGACCGCCCTGGACAACCTGCGCCGCTACGTCACCTACGGCGGCTTCGTCCTCTGCGACGGCTCCGATGGCGGCGGCGCCTTCGCCCGCTCCTGCGAGGCGCTCTTCGCCGAGATCCTCCCGGGCCAGCAGGCGGGGCGGATCCCGCCGGAGCACGTCCTCTACAAGAGCTTCTACCTGGTCGATCATCCCGCCGGCAGGACCCTGCAGCGGCCGTGGCAGAGCGGCTTCGTCCACAACGGACGGCTCGCGGTGGTGGTAACCGAGAATGATCTCGGCGGCGCGTGGAGCCGCGACGAGCTCGGCTCGTGGGAGTACGAGGTGAGCCCCGGCGGCGAGACCCAGCGCGAGCTCGCCTTCCGCCTCGGCGTGAACACGGTGATGTACGCCATGTGCACCGACTACAAGGAAGACCAGGTGCACATCCCCTTCATCATGAAGAGGCGCCGCTAGGTGGTCGACGAGATCTACAACGACTGGCGCCTCGTCTCGCTCTCGCCCTGGCCTGCCTGGGCCCTGGTGCTCCTCGGGCTCGCCGCCCTCGCCGGCGTGGCGCTGGCGTGGTGGGGGCTGCGCCGCGAGAACCGGCCCTGGCGGCGCCGCGGCCTCGTCACCCTGCGCACCCTCTCGATGGCGGCGGCGCTCTTCGTGGTGCTGGAGCCGGGGATCCGGCTGCTGCAGACGTCGCGGGTGAAGAACCGCCTCGCCGTCCTCGTGGACGGCTCCGCCTCGATGGCCTTCCCGGCGGACGCCGCAGGTCCCACCCGCGCCGCCGTCGCCGGGAGCTACCTGCAGCAGGTGGCGCCGGAGCTGGCGGAGCTGGCCGAGCGCTACACCCTCGAATTCCACCGCTTCGACGGCGACCTCTCGCCGGCGGATCTCGGCGTGCTCCAGCAGGCGCCGGAGCCGAAGGGCGAGAAGACCGATCTGCTCGGGGCCCTCGAGACCGCAGCCGGTGGCGGCAACGCGGCGGGGCGCAAATTGGTCGGCGCCCTCGTCCTCTCCGACGGCGGCGACAACGTCGATCTCCAGGGCGGGATCGCCGGCGCCGCCCGCGAGAAGCTGGAGAAGCTGCAGATCCCCGTCTCCACCGTGGCGGTGGGCGGCGGCTCGCTGCAGGACCTCGCCGTCGAGACGGTGAAGGTCGAGGACTTCGCCTTCGTGCGCAACACCGTCGAGGTGCAGGCGACGCTCACCGCCAGCGAGATGCAGGCGATCGACGTGCCCGTCACCCTGCGCCGCGAGGGGCAGGTGGTGGCGCAGCAGACGGTGCGGATCGAGCCCGGCAAGCGCGAGCATCCGGTGCGCTTCCGCTTCACCCCCGACCAGATCGGCGAGTTCGTCTTCACCGTGGCGGCGCCGGTCTACGAGGGCGAGGCGATCCGCTCCAACAACAGCCGCTCCTTCGTGCTCAAGGTGATCCGCGATCGCGTGCGCACGCTGCTGGTGGTGGGCCGGCCCTCGTGGGACGAGCGCTACCTGCGGATGCTGCTCAAGACCGATCCCAACGTCGATCTCATCAGCTTCTTCATCCTCCGCACGCCGCAGGACAACCCGCGGGCGCAGGAGCACGAGCTGTCGCTCATCCCCTTCCCGGTGGAGGAGATCTTCGACAAGCAGCTCAAATCCTTCGACCTCGTGGTCTTCCAGAACTTCGCCTACCGGCCCTATCGGATGGAGGGCTACCTCCCCAACATCCGCAAATACGTGGAGGAGGGCGGCGCCTTCGTGATGGTCGGCGGCGAGAACTCCTTCGGCGAGGGCGGCTACCAGTCGAGCCCGCTGGCGGAGATGATCCCGGTGGATCCGGCGGGGAGCGCGCCCAACGAGCAGCTCTTCCTGCCCCGGCTCACCGAGGACGGGCTGCGCCATCCGATCACCCAGCTGGCCGCGTCACCGGAGGCGAACCAGCAGACGTGGGCCTCGCTGCCGCAGCTGCCCGGCGTCAACGTCACCAGGCCGAAGGACGGCGCGCAGGTCCTCCTCGATCACCCGCACCTCACCGTCGGCGGCGTCAACGCGCCGGTGCTCGCGGTGCGGGAGTACGGCCGCGGCAGGGCGATGGCGCTCACCACCGACGCCTCCTGGTATTGGTCGCTGGTGGCGGCGGGCCAGAGCGGTGGCTCGTCGCGGACCTACGAGCGGATCTGGTCCAATGCGATTCGCTGGCTGGTGCGGGATCCGGAGCTGACGCCGGTGCGGGTGCAGGTGGTGCAGGACACGGTGGAGCCGGGGCAGCCCGTCGCCGCCACCATCACCGCCCGCCGCACCGACTACGGCCCCGCCGACGGCGCCGAGGTGCAGGTGCAGCTGGTCGACGCGGAGACGGGCAGGGTGGTCGGCGCGCAGCGCCTCGCCACCGGTCCCGACGGCATGGCCCGCGCCGAGCTCGAGGCGCCGGGGCCCGGCGCGTTCAAGGTGAAGGCCGACGCGAGCCTCGCCGGCGCGGCGCTCGGCAGCGGCGAGGATGCGGTGGCGGTGCGCGCCGCCTCGGCGGAGCGCTCCGACGCAAGGCCGCGGCCCGATCTGCTCCGCGCCATCTCCGACGTGACCGGCGGTGGCCACGTCGAGGCGGCGAGCGGCAGCCTGCCGCCGCTGGGCCTGAGCGATCCGGAGGTGGTCGAGGTCGGCAGGGCGAAGGATCGGCCCATCTGGGATCGCTGGTGGGCGCTGGCCGCGCTGGCCTGCTGCCTGAGCGGCGAGTGGGTGCTCCGCCGGCGCTGGGGCTACTTCTGACTGGCGTTCCGGGGCGGGGCGCTTCGTTCCGCCGCGGGGCGAAATCGTCGCGGCACGCCACGTGTAGAACCACGAGGCAAGGAGACGCCATGCACCCGATCTTCGACTACCTGGAAGCGGACCACGACCGGCTCGAGACGCTGCTCGACGAGGCGACGCGGGAGCCGGGTTGGATCGAGCCCGAGCCCTTCGCCGCCTTCCGCCGCGGGCTCCTCCGCCACATCGGGATCGAGGAGAAGCTCCTCTTCGCCGCGGCCCGCAAGGCGCGCGGGGTGCCGGTCGCGGACTTTGCGCGGCTGCGCGCCGATCATGCGCGGCTCACCGCGCTCCTCGTCCCCACGCCGACCGATGCGATCGTCGCCGAGATCCGCGCCATCCTCGGACCCCACAACGAGATCGAGGAGCGGGCGGAGGGCACCTACGCCGAATGCATCGACGCGATCGGTGCGGAGGCCGACGCGCTCTTCGCGCGGATCCGGGCGACGCCGGAGCCGCCGGTGCGGCCCCACTACGACGACAGGCTGCCGCTCCTCCTGCAGAGCGACCGCGACTCCTGAAGCTCAGCTGCCGGAAGCGGTCCGCGCCTTGCGGGCCTGCCGGAGCCGCAGCGAGAGCGCCTGCTCCCACGCGGTGTGGCGCCGGAGCCCGTCCGCGAGCGCCTCGAATTGCTGCAGCGCCTTGTCGATCGCGCGAAGGTGGAGCGCGTAGCGGGCAGCCGTCAGCGCAGCCTGCAGCACGTCGTGATCCTGCTCCATCCGCGCACGCACGACGGCGCCGTCTGCCAGGAGCCGCTCCGCCCACGGGCCGAGGACCTCCTGCGCGTAGGCGACGTGCAGGTGCAGATCGGTGTGGAGCCGCGCCGCCGCGGAACGGGCGCCCCGCACGTCGGGCTCCGCCGCGCGCAGCGAGGCGATCACACCGGCAAGGATCGCCTCGTGGTCGCGGTGGTTCTCCTCCAGCTCGGCAATCCAGGACTGGCGCACGGTCGCTCCTGCTCCCGGGTTTCTCCACGACCTACGACCTACGACCGCCGCGCCGCAAGGTGAGAAACGCCGCACTCCCACGGCCATGGGGTACGGCCATGGGGCGGAAACACACGGTACCTGTCGGCCGCCTCCCATGTCGTCGATATTTCACACACGGTAGCAGATTGCCGGCAGCCCGGCATGACCCGGTGTGTCACAGCCGGTACGGTATTCGAGGTGGAATACGCGGAGTCACGGCGCATCTTGTCCGATGCGCCGTTTCTGTCGCATCCAATGCGGGCAGGAGGCTCGCGATGCGCAGATCGATCGGGCTCGGGGGGCTGGCGCTGGCGCTCCTGGGGGCCTGCGGCGGAAGCGGGGCAGGGGACGACGGCGGGCCCGGGGGCGACTCGGATCCGGCGCCGCTGGGGAGCGTCTCACCAGCGGGTCTCTTCGACGTCCGGCTGCTACCGCGCTACGCCGAGCAGCAGGGCACCCCTCCGCCGGCCGATGCGATCGACCTGCGCCTCGAGGTGGCCGGGGAGGCGGACGGCTCGCTCTCGCTCCGCGTCCAGGGCTCGAGTGACGATGGCCTTCCCCCTCGGCCTGCTCCTGGTCGCCTGCGATGCGGTAGTCGGACCGTCGGTGCCAGCCGAGGAGCGGGGAGCGGGCGATTTTCCATCCGCCGATTGAAGGCGCACGGAAACGACCCGCTCGAGCTCCAGGTGGTCAGTCGTCGTCGGTCGGCGTCAGATCCGCGAAGTCCGGCATCCGCTCCTGCATCCGCTCGCGGAGCTTGCCCACCAGCTTCGCCTCGATCTGCCTGGCGCGCTCGCGGCTGATCCCGAACTGGTCGCCGATCTCCTGCAGCGTGAGCGGCTCGTCGGAGATCATCCGCTTCTCGAAGATGAAGCGGTCCTTGCCCTCGAGGGTCTTGCCGAAGGCCTCGAGCTCCTCGCGGAGCATCGCCTTCAGCTCCGCGTCGCCGAGCTCGTCGTCGGCAGCACGCGCGGGCAGCGAGAGCCTGTCGCCGTAGCTGGCGGCGCCCTCGTCGGAGGAGACCGGCATGTCGATGGAGAGCTCGTCGCCGCCGAGGCGCCGGTCCATCTCCTCCACCTCGCGCTCGGTGACGTTGAGCCGCTCGGCGAGGAGCTTCGGCCCAGCGTCGAAGCCTTCGGCGGCGAGCTTCTGCTGCTCCTTGCGCAGGTTGAAGAAGAGCTTGCGTTGCGCCTGCGTGGTCCCGAGCTTCACCATCCGCCAGTTGTCCATGACGAAGCGGAGGATGTAGGCGCGGATCCACCAGGCCGCGTAGGTGGAGAGCTTCACGCCCTTGTAGGGATCGTATTTCTTCACCGCGTTCATCAGGCCAACGTTCCCCTCCTGGATCAGGTCGAGGACGTTGAAGGCGGCGCGGCGGTATTCGTAGGCGATCTTCACCACGAGGCGGAGGTTGGAGGCGACGAGCCGGTAGGCGGCGTCGAGATCGCCGGTCTGCGCGTAGCGCACCGCGAGGGTGTGCTCCTCCTCGCGGGAGAGGACCGGGTGGCGCGAGACCTCCTGCATGTAGCGCGCGAGCGGGTCGGTGCGGGAGAGGGCGATCGAGGTCTCCGCCTCCTCCTCCTCCTCGTCGACCTCGGTCTCGACGGGCAGCGGCACCACTGCAGCGGGCCGCTTCTCGACCTCGACCACCTCGGCTTCGGCTTCCTCTGTGTCGAGGCCGAAGATCTCGGGGGTGATCTCCCCCTCCTCGGGCTCCGCCTGGACGAGCTCCGCGTCGACCACCTCGGCCTCGGTGGGCCTGCGGGCCTTCGCCGTCTTGCCGGTCGGCGTCGCCCGCTTGCGTGGCGCCTTCTCCGCCGGGTTCTTGCGGGGGCGGCCGCGGGGCTTCTTCTCGGCGGGCGCCTGCTGTGCAGCGGCGGCGCTCTTCGGGGGCCTGCCGCGCCGCTTCTTCGGCGCCGCCTCTTCTCCACCGGACGCGCCGGGACCTTCCGTGCCGGGCTCCGGGGGAGCCGCAGTCCGCTGCAGGTCAGGCGTCTCCTGGGACTTGCGCGGGTGCTTCACTGGTTCTTTCCGGAGAAATTGCTGCGCAACGTGGCGGGTGATATAGGCGTTGCGCTCTCTATGCAAGCGTCCGTGCCACCCTGAAAATTCCCTCGGAACTGCCGAGGAAGCCAACGGGCGCTGCTCTCCGAACCGGTCACGCGGGTTGCGAAAACCGGCACCGGGGAGCTTTCCCGACGCGCCTTCCGGCGCGCAGTACCAGATGGGGTCGGAGGCGCCCGGGCGCCCGGCCCCTGCAGGGGCCGACACGACATGGACGAAACGCTTCTCCCCGCCTCCGAAGCCACCGAACCGACCAGCGAAGAGACGACGCCGTCGAGCGAGTACCAGTCCGACGTCACCTTCGCCGAGCTGCCGCTCTCCGACGAGATCAAGCGCTCCATCGCCGACCGCGGCTACACCCATCCGACGCCGGTGCAGGCCCAGGCGATCCCCAAGGTGATCGAGGGCAAGGACCTCATCGTCCGCTCCAAGACCGGCACCGGCAAGACCGCCGCCTTCTCCATCCCCGTCCTCGAGCGCCTGCCCGCAGGCAGCCGCAAGCCGCTCGGCCTCGTGCTCTGCCCCACCCGCGAGCTCGCGCTCCAGGTGGCGGAGGAGGCGACCGCCCTCGGCCAGCACAAGGACCTGCGCGTCGCCGCGATCTACGGCGGCGCCCCGATGGGCGCGCAGGTGAAGGCGCTGGAGGACGGCGCCGAGCTCATCGTCGGCACCCCCGGCCGTGTCTACGACCACATCCGCCGCGGCACCCTGGACCTCTCGGGCGCGATGGTGGCGGTCCTCGACGAGGCCGACGAGATGCTCTCGATGGGCTTCTTCGAGGAGGTCACCCGGATCCTCGACAAGCTTCCGAAGAGCCGGCAGACCCTGCTCTTCTCGGCGACGGTGCCGCCGGACATCGAGCGGCTCATCCGCAAATACCTGAAGGATCCGGAGACGCTCCTGCTCTCCGGCGACGTCTACACCGTCGAGGGCATCGCCCACGTGGCGTACAAGATGGTGGAGGACTACCCGAAGCCGCGGAACCTGCTCTACCTCCTCGAGCTGGAGAACCCGGATTCGGCGATCATCTTCGCCAACACCCGCGACGACACCTCGCTCGTCACCGCCGTGCTCAACCGCAACGGCTACGACGCCGAGCTGCTGAACGGCGACCTGCCGCAGAAGGAGCGCGAGCGGGTGATGGCCAAGGTGAAGAAGGGCGAGGTCCGCTACATGGTGGCGACCGACATCGCCGCCCGCGGCATCGACATCAGCGACCTCTCCCACGTGATCAACTATTCGCTCCCCGAGGATCCCGCGGTCTATCTCCACCGCGTCGGCCGCACCGGCCGCATCGGCAAGACCGGCACCGCGATCTCGCTGGTGGGCGGCCGCGAGTACCTCACCCGCGGCACCCTCGAGAAGCAGTTCAACATCCAGTTCGAGGAGCGGAAGCTCCCCAACGCCGAGGAGGCGCGCAAGCTCTGGACCGAGCGGCACGTCGCCGAGTTGCGGGAGGGAATGGGCGCGTCGGTCTTCGAGGCCTTCATCCCGCTGGCGCAGGAGCTGAAGAAGCGCACCGACGGCGAGTTCCTCATCGCCTACGCGCTCAAATACTTCTTCCAGCACCACCGGATGGAGAAGGTGAAGGAGAAGCTCCTCGCCGAAGGCGCGGAGGCAGCCCGCGAGGAGGCGCCGCCGCGGCGTCGCGAGCGGGAGGAGCGCCGCGATCGTGGGGCGCGCGGCGAGCGCGGCCCGCGCCGCGAGCGGCCCGAGCGCCGGGAGCCCCGCGAGCGTCGTCCCCGGGCGGTGACCGGCGAGGAGGGCGAGGTGGCGGCGACGCTGCCCGTGCCCCACGTCCACGCCACCGGCAGCGTGGAGGAGCCCGCAGCGCCGCCCACCGAGGAGCTGGAGGGCGAGCCCCGCGAGGATCGCGGCGCCAAGCTCTGGGTCTCCCTCGGCGAGGAGGACGGCCTCGACGTGGAGGGCGTCAAGGCGGCGCTGGCGGAACTCGGCGGCGCCGACGCCGGCAAGGTGAAGCACATCGACGTGCGCCCCGCCCATTCCTTCGTCTACGTGGAGCGCGATGCGCTCGACGCCTTCCTCGCGGCGAACGGCAAGAGCCGGGGCGAGAAGGAAGTGAAGGTCGAGCGAGCGCGGCGACCCCGGCGCCGCCGGTAGAGCAAGCAGCCGAGGGCCGCCGCTCCGCAGAGGACGGCGGCCCTCGGCGCATTAGGGGTGGCAGCTACTTGCCTGCCGTGTTTGTCTGCAGTGCCAGCGGTATCGTGCCGCTAATGGCACGAAGGGGAAAGGAAGGGCGCCATGATCGAGGAGAGCGAGCTCCCTCCTCTGCTTCAGCGGATCCCCACCGGCGTTCGAGGCCTCGACGGGATCCTCGGCGGTGGCCTCTTCCAGGCGGGGATCTACATCCTCGCCGGCAGGCCCGGCGCCGGGAAGACCACCATCGCCAACCAGATGTGCTTCGACCACGTGCGGGGCGGTGGTCGGGCGCTCTACGTGACGCTGCTCGCCGAGACCCACGGGCGGATGATGGCGCAGCTCCGCCAGATGAGCTTCTTCGACATGCAGGCGGTGGGCGGGCCGGTGAAGTACATCAACGGCTTCTCGGCGGTGGAGAGCCGCGGCCTCGCCGGTCTGCTCGAGCTGGTGCGCAACGGGATCCGTGAGCACCGGGCCACGCTGCTCGTCCTCGACGGCATGGTCACCGCGAGCAACTTCGCCAACTCGACCGTCGACTACAAGCGCTTCATCAACGAGCTCCAGACCTGGGTCGGCGTGATCGGCTGCACGGTGCTCTTCCTCACCAGCGCCGGCGGCGCTCCCGGCGAGCAGCCCGAGCACACGATGGTCGACGGCATCATCGAGCTGCGCAATTCGACGTTCGGCCTGCGCACGCTGCGCGAGCTCTCCGTCACCAAATTCCGCGGCAGCGCCTTCACCGAGGGCGGCCACCCGTACCGGATCACCTCCGACGGCGTCGTCGTCTTTCCCCGGCTCGAGGGCTACATCTCGCCGCCGCCACCCTTCGACCCCGGGCGCCAGGAACTCCGCCCCTTCGGTGTCTCCCGCTTCGACACGATGCTCGGCGGGGGCGTGGGCAGCGGCTCCACGACGCTGCTGCTCGGCTCCTCCGGATCCGGCAAGACGATCCTCGGCCTCCACTTCCTCGCGGAGGGCGCCCGCCGTGGCGAGAAGGGGCTCCACTTCGGCTTCTACGAGATGCCCGGTCCGCTCATGGACAAAGCGGATCGGATCGGGCTCGGCTTCAGGGCCCACGTGGAGGCCGGGCGGATCGTCCTCCACTGGCAGGTCGCCGCGGAGCGGATCCTCGATGCGCTGGCCAGCGAGCTGCTCGATCTCGTTCGCACCCATGGCATCAAGCGGCTCTTCATCGACGGCCTCGTCGGCTTCAAGGAGACCGTCTACGCCGACCGGCTCGCCGGCTTCTTCTCCGTGCTGGTGAAGGAGCTCTCCTGCCTCGGGGTGACCACGGTGATCACCGAGGAGACGCGCGAGCTCTTCGTGCGGGAGATCGAGATCCCCACCTCCGGCGTGTCGGCCATCTTCGACAACATCGTCTTCATGCGCCAGGTGGAGATCGGCTCCGAGCTCCACCGCCTCATCTCGGTGATGAAGACCCGCGACAGCGCCCACGACCGCGGCCTCTTCGCGTTCGACATCACCGGCAGCGGCATCGAGGTCGGTGAGAAGTTCCCCGGGCCGCTGGCGATCCTCGGGCAGGCGCGGGATCCGAACGCCCCCGACCCAGCGAACGGAGCGCCGTAGTGGAGGCGCGCCCCCTGACCGTGCTGGTGGTGGACGACGAGTTCACCATCGTGGAGACCCTGGCGGAGATCCTCTCGTGGGAAGGATACCGCGTGGTCACCGCGCCGAACGGCAGGGAGGGGCTCGCTGCGCTCGAGAAGGACGTTCCCGATCTGGTGCTGCTCGACATGATGATGCCGGTGATGGACGGGCTGCAGATGCTCGAGGAGATGCGCCGCCGGCCGGAGGTCCGCCACGTGCCGGTGGTCTTGATGACTGCGGCGCCGATGCAGCTTCCCAGGGGCGAGCAGCTCTACGACGCGCTGCTGCTCAAGCCCTTCGGACTCGATGCGCTGACGAGGACCCTCGGCAAGGTGCTGGGCCGGCAGCTCTAAGCCTGGAGTGGTAGCCGGACGGTGAAGGTGGTGCCCGCGCCCCTGCAGCTGTCCACGGAGACGCCGCCGCCGTTCACCTCCGCGAGGTGGCGGGCGATCCAGAGGCCCAGGCCGAAGCCGGTCACCCGCATCGCCGACGGCAGGCGGACGAAGCGCTCGAAGAGCCGCTCCCGATCCCCCGGCTCGATCCCGGGGCCGTGGTCGCGGACGTGGATGCAGGCCTCCGCTCCCTCCCGCTCGATCGCAATCTCGATGGGCTGGCCCGGCGCGTACTTCATCGCGTTGCCGAGGAGGTTGGCGACGATCTGCTCGACGTGAACCGGATCCCAGCGGCCCTCGAGGCAGGGAGCGCCGACGACGGTGCAGGCGCAGCCTGCCCACGCGAGCGCATCGGCGTGCTGCTCCACCAACTGCCGCACGATCTCGACGAGATCCGCGTCGGAGGCTGCAGGGACGATGCGGCCCGCCTGGAGCTGCGCGGCGCTGAGGAAGGTGGCGAGGAGCTGGTCGATCCGCCCGACCGCGCGGTGGAGCCGCCCGAGGCGCTGCACCAGCCACTCGGCGGGGACCTCGTCGGCGCAGTTGCGAACGCGGCGCGTGATCGCCTCCACGCCCATCGACAACGTGCCCAGGGGGGTACGCAGCTCGTGGGAGACGGTGGCGATCAGGGATTCGGTGGCGCTGGCCGCATCGCCGAGCGCCGCTTCGAGCTCGACGATCCGGGCCCTGGCGAGCTGCAGCTCCTGCCGCAGCACCGCGTTCTCTGGGCCGAGGGCCGAGGGCACATCGTCCTGGGCTGCGGCGGGCTCGGTTCCGATTTCGGGCATTGCGTCCCACCTGCGCACGCCCGCTGCCGGGCTGTCAATTGGCGGGCACTACCCATACAGGCAGTGCTGCAGGGTGGACCTACTGCACCGTGGGCTGCGGTGCCGACTCGGTGGTCGCGAACGCCGCGTTGCCGTCGAGCTGGAGCACGTAGGGATCGATCGCCGCGCGGAAGGCCGGCAGGTCTGCGTCGGGGATCGGATCCGCCGGCGGGAATTTGAGCGCGAGCGGGTTGACGAAGGCGCCCTTGCGCTTCACCGCGTAGTGGAGATGCGGTCCGGTGGAGCGGCCGGTGGTGCCGACGTAGCCGATCACCCGCTTCTGCGCGACCTTGGCGCCGGGGCGGATCCCCTCGGCGATCCGCGAGAAGTGGCAGTAGATCGACTCGAGGCCGTTGTTGTGGCGGATCGCCACCATCTTGCCGCAGGCCCCGCCCCAGCCGGCCTTGGTGACGGTGCCGTCGCCCACCGACCAGACCGGGGTGCCGGTGCCGGCGGCGTAGTCCACGCCCTCGTGCTTCTTCATGTACTTGAGGGTGGGGTGGCGGCGCATGCCGTAGCGCGAGCTGACGTGGGCGAATTTGAGCGGGCTCTTGAGGAAGGCGCGCCGCGCCGCCTCGCCGTTCTCGCCGAAGTACTCGACCTGGCCGGAGCGCGGGTTGTCGTAGCGGAAGACCCGCTTCTTGCCGACGAGCTGCCCGTCGTACTCGGCGGCGAGGAGCGCGCCGTAGCCGATGCGCTTGCCGTCGTGGGTGTGCCGTTCGACCAGCAGCTGGAACGTGTCGCCCTTGCGGGGGTCGTTGTAGAAGTCGATGTCCCAGGCGAGGACCTCGCCCATCTCCACCGCGAGGGAGGGATCCTCACCTGCCGCGAGGAGCGCCTCGTAGAGCGAGGACTCGAGGGTCGCGGAGACGCGCACCACCTCGGTGGTGATCTCGAACTCCCGGGCCTTGCCGACGAGCTTGTCGCCGTCTGGATGGACCAGGTACTCCTCCACCGGACCGCGGCGGAACTCGAAGAGGTGCAGGGCGCCGTTCTCGGTGGTGACCCGGAACTCGTCGCCTGGGCGGGCCTTGCGGAAATCGAAGATCCCGTCGAGGGCAGCGACGATCTCGTGGACCTTCGTGAGCTCGACGCCCAGGCGGCCGAGGGCCACCGAGATGCTCTCGTTGTTCTTCATCTGCCCCGACTGCACCGTGAGGTTGCGGGGCGGCTCCTGCGCCGGTGGCGGCGGAGGAGGCGGCGCCTCGACGGGCGCTGGGGTTGCTTCCGGCTCGGCGCCGGAGCAGGCCGAGAGGCTGGCCACGAGGGCAGCGGCGAGGACGAGGGCGAGGCGACGCATCGGGCCGGAACCCTACCACCGGATGTCCGCTCGTGGAAGGAAGCGGGCGGCGGGGTGGGAGCCGGGGGCCTGCCCGGTCGGCAATGCCTTCAGGGCACGACTTCGACGCGGCGGAGGAGCAGGGCCTGGTCGCTGTCCGGCTCGCCGCAGAGGGGAAGCCCGCCGGCGTCGAGCGAGATCACCGCACGGCGCCCCCGCAGCGCCGAGAGGCCGACGGTGTGGGTCTGCGGCATGGCGATCACGCCCCACGCCCCCACCTGCATGCCGCGACCGGTCACCCAGTCGCCGAGCGGGAGGAGCTGCTCCGTCCACGCGGCGCCGGCCCCTGCCCGGAGGTGGATCTCGCTGGCGGGCAGGGACCATCCGCCGGCAGCGGCGAAGATCGCCTCGGCCCGCGGTGCGGGCAGCGGGTAGGCCGAGCCCTCCGCCGCGTAGCCGCCGAAAGCCACGCGTCGACCACGAGGGTGAAGCTGCCGTCGATGAAATTGTCCCGGTCCCGTGCCTCGAAGGTGCCGTGGCCTTCACCGACGAGCCGATCCCCCGCGCGGCGGAGGTCCCACTCGGCGAAATGGAGCTCCGTCCAGAAGCCGTTCGAGACGTCGGTGTGCAGCGCCATCCGTCAACGAGCGGAGATTCTCCCGGGCCCTGGCGTTGCCTGGGGCAGCCACGCATGCCGACCATGGGCCGATGGTCCCCCGGCTCGCTGCGCTCCTGCTCCTGCTCCTCGCCGCGCCAGCTGCGATGGCAGCCGACGAGGCGGCGCCACCCGAGGCGGAGGAGCCACCAGAAGCAGCGCAGGTGGCGGAGCTGCCGTCCGCAGCGCCCAGCGTCGAGGGCGTGCGTGCCGTCTACGCCCTGGTCAAGCCGACGATGCGCTTCGACTTCCTCTCCGAGTTCCTTCTCGAGATCGATGGGGCCGTCGGGAACCGCGAGGCGGCGCAATTGCTCCTCGTCGGCGGCGTCCTCTGGCAGTTCCAGCCGGGCTGGGTCTCGACCACGGCGGGCCGCGTCTTCCTCCAGCAGACTTTCGACACCAACACCGGCGAGAGCGCGCAGATCAACCAGCGCATCGACCGCTTCCTGAAGGAGGACCTCTCGGTCTTCGCCTCGGGGGTGGTGCGCCACAATCCCTTCCAGGGGATCCGGCTGCACTGGTTCGGCGTCCTCGGTGCGAGCTACACCGTGTGGCTCGACGAGGAGCCGGGCCTCGAGGTGCCGCACCATTGGTGGGTGGTGCACGTGGGCGGTTTCTACGGGCGCGAGTACTACGTCGTCCCGCCGCAGGCGCCGCCCGATTCGGTGCTCGAGGAGGACGAGCGGGCGAACGCGGGGCTGACCGTGGGCGGCTGGTACCGGCACGTCATCGCCGACGGCGTCTTCTTCACCTTCGAGGCGGATCTCTTCTCGGATTTCAACGAGCCCGACAACTTCCACATGGTCACGTCGGCGCTGCTCACCACGCGCCTCGTGGGGCCACTCTCCTTCGTCGTCGGCGTGGGGCTCGGCTTCGACGGCGAGCAGCCGCTGCCGTCGCTCCGCCGGACGGACTTCGTCTACAACACGGCGCTGCGGCTCGCCTTCGGCAGGTGAGGCAGACGAGGCCGGTGAGGGTCAGGGGACGAGCTCCACCCGCTCGAGCACCACGTCGGTGGGAGTTGGGCCCCATTGCGCGCACGCGCCACCGCGAGCACGTCCGCTGACGGAGACGGCAATCCGCTCGCCCCGCAGCGGGCCAAGGTCCACCGGCAGGAGCGCCGGCGCCTCGACGACATCCCAGCGGCTGCTCGTGGGCGCCTCACGCGCCCCCGAGGGCGCGAGGGTGTGCTCGAAGCGCGCCGCGTCCGAGGCGATCGTCACCACCACCTCCTGCCTCGCGAGCCCGTTGCCCTCGTCGTAGCCGACGTGGAGGAGATCGATCTGGAGCACCGGTGCCTCGGTCTCCGGCACCACCGCCTCGAAGGCGAGGACCCACGGGTTCCAGGCGAACCCGAGGGCGCCGCCCTCTCTGCCGAAGAGCTCGGACGCGACCGAAGGAGCGAGGGGCTCGAGTCCCGCAGCGGCGTAGCCGTCGAAGCTGGTGAGCAGCGGTGCCGGTGCCGTAGTGGGCGCGGCGACGGTCGGCGTAGACCAGCGCAGCGTCCGCGCGTGACCCGCAGCGTCCTCGACCTCGACCTCCACCTCGACGGTGTCGCCCCAGGGCAGAGCCGCCGCGGGCACGACCCGCACGTTGGTGGCGAAGTGACCGGCGTCCTCGACGTGTCCGGCGATCTGCCTGCCGTCCGCTTCGATCCTCGCCTCCGCCGGGAGGCGCACGGGCTCGTCGACCAGGGCGACCAGCCTGCCGAGAGGCGAGAGCCAGGTCGCGTCGTCCAGGTCGATCAGCGCCGGCAAAGCCTCCACCCGCTCGCCGGTGAGCGGGCCCTGCAGATCGCCACCATGGAAGAAGTCGCCTTCGAATTTCTCCCACACGCCGACCGCCTCCACCTCGAGCCGGTCGCCATCGACGCGGAGCGCGAGCCGGTCCAGATCCCACCGGGTCCAGTTGCACGCCGCTGTCGAAGGTTTATCGAGAAGCGAGACCGCTTCGACCACCACGGCGTCGCCTTCCAGCCTGCCCGGCACGACGGCGCCGATGCCGTTTCCGAGCACCAGGGCCACCTCCGTCCCGTCGCCGGCAGGGCGAATCCCCACGAGAAGCTGGCGCTCGTACGGCGGCAGGTCGCCAACGTCGCTCGCGTCGGCCTTCCACTTTCCGGCCCGAAGGGAGGGGGCGGGTATCTCCGGGTCGACGGGACGGCGCTCCGCCTCGTAGGTGCAGGCGACCAGCATGCAGGCGACGACGGCGACTCGGTGGATCACGGCGCAACCCCCACGGCGTTCAGCGAGAAGAAGGCGCCATCTCACCCTCTTGTGAAGGCGACTGCAACAAATGGCGCCCTCAGCGCACGAAGCGGTAGCCGAAGCCGCGCACGGTGACGAAGTGGCGCGGCTCCTCCGGATCCTCCTCGAGCTTCACCCGGAGGTTGCGCACGAAGTTGTCGACGGTGCGGGTGGTGCCCACGTAGCCGTGGCCCCAGGCGCCGTCGAGGATCGAGTCGCGGGAGAGCGCCTTCCCCTCGCGCTCGATGAAGTAGAGGAGCAGCCGGTACTCCTGCGGCGTGAGGTCCACCAGCTCGCCGCCGCGCTCCACCTGCTGCGCCTCGGTGTGGACGGTGACGTCGCCGAAGCGGATGTCGCGCTTCTCGTTCTCGCCGTTGCGGCGCCGCAGCACCGCCTTCACCCTGGCGAGCAGCTCCGCCAGGCCGAAGGGCTTGGCCACGTAGTCGTCGGCGCCGAGATCGAGGCCGAGGACCTTGTCGGTCTCGGCGCCCTTCGCCGAGAGCATCACCACGCCCATCTGCGATTTGGCGCGGAGCTCCTTGAGCACCTCGAAGCCGTTCCGCCCGGGGAGCATCACGTCGAGGATCACCACGTCGGGGGAGCGCTCCAGTGCGAGCTTCAAGCCCTCCTCGCCGTCGCGGGCGGTCATCACCTCGAAGCCCTCGTAGGAGAGGTTGTGCTTGAGGCCGTAGAGGATCGAAGGGTCGTCTTCGACGATGAGGATCCGTGCACCTGCCGCTGCCCCGTTGCTCACGCGCTCGCCTCCACCCGGGGCAGGATCACCGTGAACCTGCTGCCCCTGCCGACTTCTCCGCCGATCTCGATCCGGCCCCCGTGGTCCTCGACGATCCGCTTGGCGATCGCAAGGCCCAGCCCCGTGCCTTCGGTCTTGCGGGTGAGCAGATCGTCCACCCGGTAGAATTGCTCGAAGATCCGCTTCCGCTCGCTCTTCGGGATGCCCGGCCCGTTGTCCGCCACCTCGAAGGCGACCCGCTTGCCGCTGCCGTGGACCCGGAGGTGGATCTCCTTCTCCTCGGCCGTGTACTTCCAGGCGTTGACGAGGAGGTTGAAGAGTACGAGGGCGAGCGCATCGCGGTCGACCTCGACCTGCCCGACCTCCGGGGCGATGGTGAGCTCGACCAGTCCTTCCGGCGCGAGTTGCTGCCGTTCGAAGACGGCGACCGCCTCGCGGGCCACCGAGGCGGCGGCGACGGGGATCTTCCGGTAGACCTTGCGGCCGCTCTCGATCCGCGCCCAGTCGAGGAGCCGATCGACGAGCTCGGCGAGACGCTCGGCCTCCTTGTCCAGGTGCTCGAGGCACTCCTCGCGCTCCGCCTCGCTGCGCACGCGGTGCAGGCGCAGGGTCTCCACGAAGAGGCGGATCGAGGTGAGCGGCGTGCGCAACTCGTGGCTCACGTGCGAGACGAAATCGCTCTTGAGCCGGGAGAGCTTCGCCTCCCGGTAGACCGCGCGGGAGGTGAGCACGATGCCCACCGCGATGAAGCCGTAGAAGAGGGCGAGGAGGACGACGTAGACGACGCGGTTGGTCAGCGCGATCGACGCCGGCGAGTCGTCACCGGGCAGCCGAACCACGAGGCTGTTGCCGGAGAGGGCGCCGGTGAGCGGGCGCTCCACGATGGGGGGGCCGAGCTCCGCCGCCACGGCGGCGGGGGCCTTGTTGGCGATGGAGCGGAGGAGGGCCTGGATCGCGTCCTCGTCGCGGGTCTCGCCGAGCCGGACCAGCTCGAAGCGGGCGTGCTCCTCCGGGAACATCTGCGCCGCCAGGGCCGGGACGCGGCGGGCGAGGGCGAGCTCGGTCGGCGTGGCGGCGCGTTCGGCTGCGGAGATCTCGGCGGCGAGGGCTTCGGCGAGGCGGTCGAGCTTCTGGCCGTAGAGCTCCTCGAGCTTCTTCTCCACCGCGGCGCGCTCGTGCTTGATCGCGAGGATGCCGAAGGTGGAGAGGGCCAGCGACGGCACGCAGACCGTGAAGATGAGCAGGTAGAAGACCTTGCGAAAATCGAAGAGGTCGGCGCGGCGCACGGTACTTCCCGTCCACGAGGAGGGGCCACCCTACCACCGGGGCGTCCCGGTCGCAGCTGGGGCTGCCTGCGGAAGCGAGCCCACGCCCCCCGGCTGCCGCCCGCCCGGGCGGGGCCGCCCTTGCATCGCCCCCGGCCGCGGCCACCGTTGGGCGATGAGCGAGGGCCAGCGCAGGCACCGGCGGCCGCCGGCAGGGTCCGATCCATCCGTCCTGGCGACGGGGGCGCGGACCGGCGAGGCGCCCCTGCGGCTCGTCCAGTACGACGCGCACCGCTTCGAGAGCCGGGCGCTCCTCGAGGTGGCCGCCTGCGCCGACTTCCTCTCGCGGCCTGGCGTCACCTGGATCGACCTCGAGGGACCGGGCCGGGTGGAGCTCGCCGCGCTGCAGCAACTCCTCGGGCTCCATCCCCTGGCGGTCGCCGACGCTGCCCATCCGCCGCAGCGCCCGCACTACTCGCTCTACGGCAACTTCGAGCTCTTCGTCCTCGCTGCTGCGGACGACGGGGCCGGGCACGAGCAGGTGAGCCTCTTTCTCGGCGACGGCTGGATCGTCACGATCCGGGAGCGGGCCGGAGATCCCTTCGAGCCGGTGCGGCAGCGCCTCGAAGGTGCCGTGGGCCCGATCCGGGCGCGCGACGCCGCCTTCCTCGCAGCGGCGCTGATCGCCACGCTGGTGGAGGAGTTCTTCGAGCCGCTGGAGCTCTTCCGCGAATCGATCGAGGAGCTCGAGGACGCGGTGCTCGGCGGCAGCCGCAAGCCGCTCTTCGGCTCGCTCCACCGGCTGCGGCGCCGGCTGCTCGGCCTGCGGCGGGCCATCGGTCCGATGCGGGAAGCGATCCTCCGGGCGCTGCGCGCCGAATCGCACCGGTGGAACGCCGATGCGAAGCTCCATCTGCGCGAGGCCGGCGAGGATGCGGCGCAGCTCCTCGAGATGGTGGAGACGGCACAGGGATCCGCCGCGTCCCTCGGCGACCTCTACCTCTCGGTCGTCGGCTCGCGGACCAACGAGGTGGTGACCCTGCTCACCCTGGTTTCGACGCTCTTCCTGCCGATGACCTTCCTTGCCGGCGTGTGGGGCATGAACTTCCGCTTCATGCCGGAGCTCGAGTGGCGGTACGGCTACCTCTTCGCGTGGGCGGTGCTCCTCGGTTCGGCTGCGGTGCAGGCGATCCTCTTCGCGCGCAAGGGCTGGTTCCGCTCGCTTCGGGCACCTTGGGGAGCCAGCGAGGTCGGCGAGCGGGGGACGCTCGCCGCAAGGCGGAGGAAGCGCGTGCGCCCGCGGCGGGCGGCGGCGCGGGCGCGCTGATCAGGTCGCGATGCCGTCACGGGCGAGCTCGTCCGCGGAGGCGGTGGTGGCCACGCTGCCCCGCGGGTACGCGTACCAGCCGTTCGGATCCGCGCGGTCGGGATCCTTCCGCACCTTGAGCACCGTGAACATGCCGCCCATGTCGATGTACGAGAAGGGGCCCTCGCCGCCGCGCATCGGCAGGCTGTTGGGCGGCATCTGCATCGGCATCTCGCCCATCCCGCCCATGCCCTTCGTCCCCATCGTCATGTAGGCGGGGAGCACGCGGCTCATCCGCCGATCGAGCTGCCTCGTGTCGGCGCCGACCATGTTCGGGAGACCGTGCCCCATCTGCATCATCACGTGGTGGGTCATGTGGCAATGCATCGCCCAGTCGCCTTCCTCTTCCGGCACGAACTCGATCACGCGCGTGCTGCCCACCGGCACGAGCACGGTGGTCTCCGGGTATTGCGCCGAGCGGGGCACGTAGCCGCCGTCGGTGGCGGTGACGTTGAACGCGAGGCCGTGGAGGTGGATCGGATGGTGGTCCATCGGCCCCAGGTTGCCGAAGCGGATGCGGACCCGCTCGCCCTTTCCCACCACCAGCGGCGCGGTGGCCGGGAAGGCCTTGCCGTTGAAGGTGAGGACGTTGAAGTCGCTCATCGCGTTGGGGTCGGGGCGGCGCGCGCCTGCCTCCATCTTCCATTCGTGGGCCATGAGCACGAAGTCGCGGTCGACGCGGGGCCCAGGCTCGACCCGCGGGTGGACGATGAACATGCCCACCATGCCGAGCGCGATCTGCGTCATCTCGTCGTAGTGCGAGTGGTACATGTACGTGCCCGGGTACTTCACCACGAACTCGTATTTGAAGGTCTCGCCCGGCTCGATCGGCCGCTGGTTGAGACCCGCCACCCCATCCATGCCGGCGGGCAGCACGAAGCCGTGCCAGTGGACCGTGGTCGCCTCCGGCAGCTTGTTGGTCACGTAGATCCGGACCCGGTCGCCCTCGTTGGCCTCGATGGTCGGACCCGGCGTGCCGCCGTTGTAGCCCCAGACCTCGGCCTTCATCCCCGGCGCGAACTCGTGCTCGAAGGCTTCGGCCACGAGGTGGCCGACCTTGACGCCGTCGACGATGCGCCACTGCAGCGCCTGGCCGTTGGGGGTGACGAGGCGGGAGTTGCCGCGGCCGATGCCGGCGCGGGCGAGTGGTGCCGCGACCGCGTCGGCGCTGGCGAGGATCGAGGCGCCGGCTGCGGCGAGGCCGGTCATCTTCATGAAGGAACGGCGGTCCATCTTTCGTCTCCGGTGGTTCGTTTCGTTGGGGCTGACGTGCAGGGGCAAGCGGGCTTACAGGCCGCTAGTGGCTGTCGCCGCCGCTGGAGGAAGGTGCTGCCGCTGCCGAGGAGGGGGCGGCGCCGCCCTCGACCCGCGCACCGGACTGCACCGCTTCGAAGGCCGCTGCTGCGGTCCAATAGCCGCGGAGCGCGTCGACGTGGGCGAGCTGCGCCTCGAGCTGATCGCGCCTGTACTGGAGCAGCTGGAAGACGCCCACCTGCATCGCGTTGTACTGGAGCACCGCCTCCTCGAGGACCTTCGCCCTGGTGGGCAGGACCGAGCGCTCGTAGTGGCCGAGCTCCGCGTGGGCGATCCGGAGGCGGTTGCGCGCTGCACGGGCTGCCGAGCGGATCTCGGTGGCGAGGGCCTCGTGCCGCGCCTTGAGCGCTGCGAGGCTCGCGCGTTCGGCGGCGACCGCGCCCTGGCCGCGATCGAAGATCGGCAGGGAGAGCTCGATGCCGCCGCCCATCGCCCACTCGCCCTCTTCGCGCTCGCCGAAGGCGCGGAGCGAGACGTCGGGGATCCAGCCGGCGGCGCTGCCGAGGCTGGCGCGGCTCGAGCTGGCCTCCATGCGCTGCTGCAGCTCGGCGAGCTCGATGCTCGCGGCGATGGCGCCCTTCTCCGCTGCTTCGTCCTCGATGGGGAAGGCGGCCGGTGCCGCGGGCAGGGCGGCGGGGAGGGTGAAGGTGGTGGCCTCGCCGTGGAGGCCGAGGAGGCGGTGCAGCTTCTCCCGGGCGTCGTGGTACTCGAGCTCGAGCTGCGCCGAGCGGATCCGGGCGCCTTCGTAGGCGGCCTCCTGCGTCGCGGTGTCGAGGGCGATGGTGTTGCCGGCGACGAGGAGCGCGCGGGCAGCGTCGCGTCCCGCCACGAAGGCGTCGAGGGCCTGGTTGGAGAGGGCGAGCTTCTGCTGGGCAGCCTGCGCCGCGTACCAGGCGGAGCGGACCTCGAACGCGGTCCGGATCGCCGCCGCCTTCGCCCGGAGCCTGGCGGCGCCCACCTCCGCCGCAGCGGCGCTGCTGCGGAAGGGGGCGAGGAGCGCCCGGGTGATCGGGTACTCGATGGCGACCTCCGCGGCGCCGTGGTGGGGGACGCCCTCGAGCTCGAGGTGCGGGTTGGGCAGGACGCCCGCCTGGCGCTGGAGGCCGCGGGTCATCTCGAGCTCGTGGCGGACCGCCCGGAGCTCGCCGTTGTTGTGCAGGGCGATCTCCACCGCGCGCTCGAGCGTGAGCTCGTTGCCGCTCCCCTGCCGGGCGGAGGCGGGCAGGGCATTTCCGGGCGAGGCAGGGCCGAGGCCGTACCAGCCGGCGGTCGACTCGCCGGGCAGCGGCGGGTCGGTCTCGAGGGAGAGCCCGAGGCGGGGCAGCGGGGCGGTCGGCGCATCCAGGCTGGCGGCGGAGGGTCCGCCTTCCGCGGCGGCGGGGGCAGCGGCGAGGAGCGCTGCGGCGACGAGGGAGCCGCTGCTGCGGCGGATGGCGGTGTGGGCGAAGCGTTTCACGGTCGAGCCTCCAGGGTTCGACCGGCAGACGTGGCGGGATGCGGGCGCTTACACCTCGCGCGTTCGGTGGGTGGGCATGCGCGGCGGGTGTAATGGATCGCGCGGAGCGGCGTCGGCCCGGGCAGAACCCTCGTGGAGGAACGCCATGCAGAAGCTCGTTCGTGTTGCCCTTGCTCTTGCCCTCGCCCTTCCCGCCGTCGGCGCCAGCCTGCCTGCCGAAGCAGCCGAGGCTGCAGCGGAAACGAAGGCCCGTGTGATCGACGTGGTGGTCGACGGCGGCTACCAGCCCTCGCGCATCGAGGTGGGCCACGGCGAGCAGGTCGTGCTCCGCTTCGTCCGCAAGGACTACTCGCCGTGTGCTGCCGAGGTGGTCTTCCCTTCCCTCGGGATCCGGAAGGAGCTGCCGGTGGACCAGCCGGTGGAGATCGAGATCCCCACCGACAAGCTGGGGGAGATCGAGTTCAAGTGCGGGATGCACATGCTCAAGGGCAAAGTCGTCGTCGTCCACCGCCACTGAAATTGGCGGGCCCGAGCGGCTCAGTCGCTGTGCGGGCCCACCTTCACCTTGCCGCGGAAGGTCCAGTAGAACACCGCGGTGTAGTCCGGTGCATGCCGAGGCCTGCGATGGGTCACGCCGAGCATGGTCTCAACGGTAACGCGCATCGAAAACGGATCCGCCGTCGAGCTCGGTGAATCGAAGACCAGCCACGGCACCGTTCTCCACGACCCATGCGCAGAGGCGAACGAAGTCGCGGCACGGTCGACGCGACCGGGCAGCCGGGTCGTGACCTCCTGCAGGATCCAGCCGTTGCCGTCCGGGTCGCGGAACGAGGCGTATGAGCCGTAGCTGAGATGCTCGGGCGCCGGGCCGCGAAACTTGTCGCCGAAGGGGCCCGGCGGTGACGAGTAGTGGAAGACCTCGCTCACCTCGACGCCACGCTCCACCAGCTCGGCGCGCGCCGCCTCGATGTCCGAGACGACGAGGAAAAGACTCTGGGCGGAACCGGGCGCGGCGGTCGTGACGTCCGTGCCCAGATGAACCGACACTTCAGAGCCGGGGGGCGTGAGCTGGATCACCCGGGCGCGGCCCTTGCTGAAGTCGGCATCCAGCCGCCAACCGAGCCCCTCGTAGAAGGCCTTCGCACGATCGAGATCCGAGACAGGGAGGGCGACCACCTCGAGCTTCAGGTCGGTCTTGTCGGCGCTCGTCTGATCGCGATGACGGGATTCGCTGGCGTTCACGTCTCTCTCCCGGGTCGTGCGGACGGCGGGCATCCGACCCATTCACGCGCCCAACAAAGGCATATGAATCCGGAGGGGCGCGGGCAAACGCGGGGTGGCCCATCGGTCTGCCGTCGCCCGCGCGGCTCAGTAGCTGTGCGGGCCCACCTTCACCTTGCCGCGAAAGGTCCAGTAGATCACCACGGTGTAGGCGACGACGAAGGGCATGCCGAGCCCTGCGATGAAGGCCATGATCGTGAGCGTCTTCTGCGAGCTGGCGGCGTTGTAGATGGTGAGGCTGTTCTCGATCTCGCGCCCGGTCACCAGGGCAGGGAAGAGGGCGATGCCGAAGAGGAAGACGAGCGCCGCGATCGTCGCCGACGAGGAGACGAAGGCGTAGACGGGCCGGCGCTGGTAGATCGCGCGGGGCACGTTGGCCACCGCGAGCACGTTGAGGACCACCACGATCCAGGCCCAGGGGTGCTCGTCGAAGTTCTGCAGGGAGCGGGGCACGGCGACCAGCGTGGCGATGGTGACGAGGAAGTAGAGGACGAGGAAGAAGCCGAAGGTCCGCCAGATCTGGTGGTGGATGCGCTCCTGCAGCGCTCCCTCGGTCTTCAGGTAGAGATAGATCGAGCCGTGCATCGAGAAGAGCGCAACGGCGAGCGCCCCGCAGAGCAGCGCGTACCAGTTGAGCAGGTCGAAGAAGGTGCCGACGTAGATGCCGCGGGCGTTCAAGGGGACGCCGTACATGGCGTTGCCCACCGCCACGCCGAAGAGGAGGGTGGCGAGCAGGCTCGCGCCGAAGAAGGCGTGATCCCAGGCGTGGCGCCAGCGGGCGTTCTGCACCTTGCTCCGGAACTCCAGCGAGACGGCCCGGAAGATGAGCGCCAGCAGCAGGAGCATGAACGCCGTGTAGAAGCCGGAGAAGACCGTGGCGTAGGCCTCGGGGAAGGCGGCGAAGAGAGCGCCGCCGAAGGTGACCAGCCAGACTTCGTTGCCGTCCCAGATCGGGCCGATGGAGTTGAGGATGGTGCGGCGCTCGAGATCGGTCTTCGCCACCGGATGGAGGATCCCGACGCCGAGATCGAAGCCGTCGAGGATGGCGTAGCCGGCGAGGAGGACGCCGAGGAGGACGAACCAGAAGATGTTGAGATCCATGGTCAGCCTCCCATCTTCGGCTCGGTGAAGGACTCCTCGTGGCCCGCCCGGTGCGCGGCGGTCTCGAGGTAGTCCTCCAGCGAGGTCTTCTCCTTGTGGTGCGGCAGCTCGGGGCCGTGCTGGATCTTGTGGTTGAGCAGGAAGATCCAGAGGGCGAAGAGCAGGGCGTAGATGATCCCGAAGCCGATGATCGATCCGAGCACCTGGCCGGCGACCACCGACTCCGAGACCGAATCGGCGGTGCGGAGGCCCTGCACGAACTCGCCGTTCTGCCACGAGGGGTAGACGGTCCACGGCTGCCGGCCCACCTCGGCGGCGACCCAGCCGAGCTCGTTGGCGGCGAAGGCGAGGACCACCGCCGGCACGAAGAGCCAGAGGAGCCAGCGCTGCTCGAAGAGCGTTCCCCGCCAGCGGAAGAAGGTGCCGAGGAGCGTGATCGCGATGAAGAACATCCCGCACGCCACCATCAGGTGGTACGCCTGGAAGGTGAGCCAGACCGGCGGCCTGCCGTAGACCTCCTCGAGCTCGGCGAGCCCCTTCACCTCCGTCTCGAAGTCGTTGTGGATGAGGAAGGAGAGGAAGCCGGGCAGGGCGATCCCCCACTCGACCCGCTGCGTCTCATCGTTGGGCCAGCCGAAGAGGTGGAGATCCGCTGGCGCCTCCGCCCGGTAGATCCCCTCCATCGCGGCGAGCTTTGCCGGTTGGTGTTCGGCCACCATGTTGGCGTTCGAGTGGCCCGAGACGAGCTGCGCCAGCGAGAAGATGGTGCCGAAGAGCAGGCCGCCGCTGAAGGAGCGCCGCGCGAAATCCGTGTGCCTTCCCTTGAGCAGGTACCAGGCAGAGATGCTCATCACGAAGAAGGCGCCGAGGATGAAGGCGCCGAACCAGACGTGGACGAGGCGGTCGACGGTCGAGGGGTTGAAGACCATCGCCCAGAAGTCCTGGATCTCCGCACGGTGGAAGATCTCGCCGTTCACCTCGTAGGGCCGCACCGCGAAGCCGGCGGGGGTCTGCTGCCAGGAGTTGGCGACGGTGATCCAGATCGAGGAGAAGATGCCGCCGATCGCCACCATCAGCGCCGCGAAGAAATGCATGCGCGGCGAGACCCGGTCCCAGCCGAAGACCAGCACCGCCAGGAAACCCGACTCGAGGAAGAAGGCGAAGATCCCCTCGGCGGCGAGGGCGGAGCCGAAGACGTCGCCGACGTAGCGGGAGTAGACGGCCCAGTTGGTGCCGAACTGGAATTCCATCACGATGCCGGTGGCGACGCCGAGGGCGAAGTTGAGCGCGAAGACCTTCGTCCAGAAGCGGGCGGCGACGTCGTAGATCACCTGCTTCGTCCGCAGGTGCATGCCGATCAGGTAGACGATCACCACCCCCAGGCCGATGGTGAGCGGCGGGAAGAGGTAGTGGAACATGATCGTCAGCGCGAACTGCAGGCGGGCGAGCAGGACGACGTCCATCGGGCACCTCGGTCGGTGGGACGGTGCTGCGGTCGGGTCACGCTGACCGACCGCGCCGCGTTGCACAACGAGGGATGCATCGGCGGGGTGGTGCGGCGTGTTGCCTGCCGTCGGTTCACGAACAGCGGCGGCGCTGCCTCATGGCGTAGGAACGCCGAAGGCCACCGCCCGGGTGGCCTTCGGCTGCTGCTGCTCGCTTGTGCTTCGGCTTAGAGCTCGGCCTTGCGGTCGGAGTGCTCCTTGCCGTCGAAGCGGAGGATCACGCTCTTGCCCTCGACGCGGGTGAAGAGATTCACCGGCCGCCGCCAGAGGGATTGCACGTTCATCAGGGTGAAGCGCGCGTCGTCGATCTTGAGATCCACGCCGTCGTGCTTGTGCACCAGCATCAGCTCCGAGCGGTTGTCCCAGTTCGCGTCCACCACCTCGATGATCGGCTGGCCGAAGTTGGTGAGCTGGTGGAGGAGCTTCTCCTTGATGCCCTTGAAGTCGCGGCTCAGGATCTCCCACGCCTGGTGCTTGTCGTTGTAGCCGTAGACGAAGAGTTTGTGCTCGAGGCAGAACTCGGGCGTGAGGAACTCGTCGATGAAGGTCACGTCGTTGTAGTGCTTCCTCACCTCGAAGATCTTCTGCCGGCCCAGCCCGAGCTGTTTGTCCCAGCGCTGCCGTTCGGCCATGTCGTCGCAGTCGTCCCACTCCTTGCCGAACTTGCCCTTGTTCCAGCGATCCTCGATGTCGCGGTAGAGCTCCAGGCCGATCTTGTAGGGGTTGATCGAGCCGGGCCGCATCGAGACCGTGCCGGCGTGGTGGTCGGCGTAGTCGATGACCTCGGAGTCCCGCAGCGCGCGGGTGGTCATAATCGTCGTATGGGCAAAAGATGCCCAACCTTCGTTCATTATCTTCGTCTGGCCCTGTGGCGCGAAGTAGTAGGCCTCCTCGCGGATGATCGCGAGGATCTCCTGCTCCCAGGGCTCGAGGGGCGCGTTCTCCAGCAGGAACGCGAGCACGTCGCGCTCCGGCCGCTCCGGGAAGCGGCGCTTCCTGTTGCGCTCCTCGTCCTGCTTCTGCTGCAGCGCCGCCAGGTATTCGGGCGGGTTGATGAACTTGCTCATGTATTCGCGGTCGCTCTTCAGGCCGCGAATGCGCTCGTCCTCCACCTCGCCAGCGGGGACGTGGGACGGGCCGCGCTTGATGTAGGGCGCGTGGTAGTCGATCAGGTTCTCGAGGGAGAGGCAGCGATCGATGAAGTCCTCGATCGGCTCGATGCCGATCCGGTCGATCCAGCGGC
Source organism: Vulgatibacter sp. (assembly GCF_041687135.1). Classification (NCBI taxonomy): domain Bacteria; kingdom Pseudomonadati; phylum Myxococcota; class Myxococcia; order Myxococcales; family Vulgatibacteraceae; genus Vulgatibacter; species Vulgatibacter sp. Next base: position 417,039 of record NZ_JAWLCN010000001.1, read on the forward strand.
GCACGCGGGTGGCGTGGTTCGCCATCTCGTCCATCATCTTCCGGTTGGTGTGGGCGAACGAGAAGTTGTTCTTGAAGAAGTCGCCGTGCCCGTAGACGTGGGCCATCACCAGCTTCTGATCCACCTCGGGGTTCGACTCGAGCAGATAGGCGTAGGTGGGATCGTTGTTGATGACCATCTCGTAGATCTTCGAGAGGCCGTACTCGTATCCCTTCGAGAGCTGCTCGTACTGCATCCCGTGCCGCCAGTGGGGATAGCGGTTGGGATAGCCGCCGTACGCCGCGACCATGTTCACTTCGTCGTAGGTGAGCAGCTCGAAGATCACCTCGTAGAAATCGAGGCCCATCTCCTTGGCGTAACCCTTGATCTCCTGCTCGAGGTCGGCGAGGCGCGGCGGGAGGGAACGGTTGCTGAAGGAAGGCATCGCTCGTCACTTCCCCTTCCCGAGAAAGTCCTTGATCGAGGTGTAGATCGCGTCCTTGTCGGCGATCTCCGAGAGCGCCACGCGCTCGTCCTCCTGGAAGTTCTCGCGCAGATCCTTGATGAACTGGCCGGAGCCGTAGGGCGATTCCACCTGCCCGTAGGCGAAGAGATTGACCTTGGGAAGCATGCGCTCCCGGACCACGTCGACGCAGAGGCGGGTGTCGTCGGCGCTCCAGTTGTCGCCGTCCGAGAAATGGAAGACGTAGGTATTCCACGCGTGGGGCGGGTACTCGTGGTCGATGATGTCCGCTGCGAGCCGGTAGGCCGAGCTGATCATCGTGCCGCCGGACTCCCGGGTGTGGAAGAAGGTCTCCCGGTCGACCTCGCGGGCCACGGCGTCGTGGATGATGTAGCGGGTGGCGACCCCCTTGTACTGCTTGCGCAGCCACGTATCGATCCAGAAGGACTCGATCCGCACGATCTCCTTCTGCTCGTCGCCCATCGAGCCGGAGACGTCCATGATGTAGACGATCACGGCGTTCGATTCGGGGACCGGCGTCACCTTCCAGGAGCGGTACCTGCGATCCTCGCGGTAGGGGATGATCACCGGCCGGTCGGGGTTGTAGGTGCCCGACGCGATCTGCCGCCGCAGCGCCTGCTTGTAGGTGCGCTTGAAGTGGCGGAGCGACTCGGGACCGGTGGTGTTCACGCCCGTGTATTTGATCCGCTCGGTGACGATGCGTTCGCTGCCCTTGGGCTCGATGCGCGGGAGCTCGAGCTCCTCGCCGAGGATCTCGGCGAGCTCGTCGAAGGAGACGTCGACCTCGAGGATGTGCTGGCCCTCTCCCTGGCCGGCCTTGCCCTCGCCGTCGCCGGGCTGCTCCTCACCGGGCGCGAGGATCTGGCCGACCTCGCCCTCTCCCTGGCCCACGCCGCCCTGCTGCTTGGGCCCGTAGCGGAAATGGGGAATGTCGATGGTGGGCAGGGGGATGGTGATGAACTCCTTCCCCTTCTTGCCGACCATCTCACCCTTCTGGATGAAGCGGCGGAGGTTCTGTTTGATCTTCCCGCGGACGATGTCTTTGAAGCGGGCATGATCCTGTTTGATCTTGATCGTCATCGCGAGTGAGCCGGCGTCTGGGGTGGGCGGAACGGACGCCGCAGCCGGCGGTGGCCGCGGCGTCCCGGTGCATCGGTGGCCTGCTCGAGCTCGCTAGTCCTTGGCGTCGCCGCGGGCGAAGATCGAGGCGACGAAGTTGAGGACGTCGGTCGAGCAGATCTCGCAGTAGCCGTAGTTCTTGATCAGGCGCTCCTTCACCACGTCGATCTTCTCCTGGGTGTCGCGGTCGACGACGGAGGAGACGAGGTTCTTGAGCTTGATCGTGTCCTTCTGGTCCTCGAAGAGCTTGAGCTCGAGGGCCTTGTGGAGACGTTCGTTGGTCCGGTAGTCGAAGGTCTTGCCCTCGATCGCCAGCGCGCCGATGTAGTTCATGATCTCGCGCCGGAAATCGTCCTTGCGGCTCTCGGGGATGTCGATCTTGTCCTCGATCGCGCGCATCAGCCGCTCGTCGGGCTCCTCGTACTGCGCGGTGTACTTGTTCTTGACCTTCTCCTTCTGGGTGTAGGCCTTGATGTTGTCGATGTAGTTCGAGCAGAGCTTCTTGATCGAATCCTCGTCCGCCGAGATCGCGCGCTGGACCTCGTTCTTGACGATGTCTTCGTACTCCTGCTTCACCGTGCCGAGGATCTCGCGGTAGCGCTTGCGGACCTCCTCGCTCGAGATCAGCGAGTGGGTCTTGAGGCCGGCCTCGAGCTCGTTGAGGACCATGAAGGGATTGAGGCATCCCTCTCCCTTGTCGCTCACCAGGGCGTTCGAGATCTTGTCCTGCACGTAGCGGGGCGAGATGCCGTCCATGCCCTCGCGGAGCGCCTCCTTGCGGAGCTCCTTGATGTTGTCCTCGGTGTAGTTGGGCAGGCTCTTGCCGTTGTAGAGCTTGAGCTTCTGCAGGAGCGTCAGGTTGTGCTTCTTCGGCTCCTCGAGGCGCGTGAGCACCGCCCACATCGCCGCCATCTCGAGGGAGTGGGGCGCGATGTGCTTCCCGCGGATCTTCTTGAGGTTGTAGTCCTTCTCGTAGATCTTCACCTCTTCCGCCAACTTGGTGATGTACGGGATGTCGATCTTCACCGTGCGGTCGCGGAGCGCTTCCATGAACTCGTTGTTCTGGAGCTTGCGGTACTCCGGCTCGTTGGTGTGGCCGAGAATCACTTCGTCGATGTCGGTCTGCGGGAACTTCTTCGGCTTGATCTTGTGCTCCTGGGAGGCGCCCAGGAGGTCGTAGAGGAAGGCCACGTCGAGCTTCAGGACCTCGACGAACTCGATCACGCCGCGGTTGGCGATGTTGAACTCGCCGTCGAAGTTGAAGGCGCGCGGATCGGAGTCGGAGCCGTATTCGGCGATCTTCCGGTAGTTGATGTCACCGGTGAGCTCGGTCGAGTCCTGGTTCTTCTCGTCCTTCGGCTGGAAGGTGCCGATGCCGACGCGGTCCTTCTCCGAGAGGATCAGGCGGCGCACCTTCACGTGCTGCACCACCTTCGACCAGTCGCCCTTGTACTCCGTCATCAGCTCCTTGAAGACGTGACGGCACGCAGGGCAGAGCTCGCCGCCGGCGGTGATCTGGAAGCCGGCGCCCGGCGTCGAGAGCTGGGCGAAGACCTGCTCGCGCCACTCCTGCGGGATGAGGTGCAGCGGCTCCTCGTGCATCGGGCAGGGCATCACCTCGCGCTCGACGCTGCCGTCGCTCTTCCGCTTGTCGAGCATCCAGCTGAACGTGTAGAGCGCGCCCTCCGGCGTCCGCGAATAGGCCTCGATGCCCTTCTTGAGCAGGCGCGCGATGGTCGACTTGGAGGAGCCGACCGGTCCGTGCAGCAGGATCACGCGCTTCTCGGTGCCGTATTGCTCGGCTGCCGACTTGAAGACGTTGACCAGCTTCATCAGCGGCACGTCGAGGCCGAAGATTGCGTCCCTGCCGCCGAACTTCTCGTCGTGGAAGAAGTGGTAGCGGATCAGCTTCTTCTTGTTGTCGATGTACTCGGTCTTCCCGTGCGACAGGATCATGTCGTACAGGCGCTGGAACGCGGTCCGTGTGACCTTCGGATTCTGCTGGACGATGCGGAGATAATCTTCGAAAGAGCCCTCCCAGTGCTGCTCCTGGTAGCTCTTCTGATCCTGCATCGACGCGATGCGAGCGACGAGGCTCTCCATCTCGTAGGCTTCCTTCATGAGCTCGGGCTCCTTCGATGGCGGATAGGGGACGAGGCACCGAATGTAGGGACGGGTTCCCGGCGGGGAAACCCAGGCCCCATCAGGGCCGTCTCCCTCTGCGTACGACTGGTCGGGACGGTTGAACCCGGGGCGGGCGTGGGCCCGCGGGTCGAGGTCTCGACCGCTCGGCCCCGGCCGCGGGATCGGACCGCGGCGACTACCCGGGGAGCTGCTGCTCTACTTCCGGATTGTGGTGCACCGCTCCGCTTCGCGGCAAGGTGGGCCCCCGCATGTGCAGGGAACGAAACACCCACGAACGGTTGCGCACCGGGCACGGGATCGCCGTGCCTGCAGGGAGCACGCGGCGACGCCGTTCCGCGGTGGAACCGCCGGCTTCGTCTGCTCCATCTTCGGCAACCAGGAAGTCGGCGTTTTCTTCCCGGCCTGCCGGAGATCCAATCAGAAGTGGGTGAGCGAGCCGTCCGCCTTGGCGCGCCGCACCGCTGCGGCGAAGGCGAGGAAGGCGAGGGGCACGAGCACCGCCGCCGCGATCGCGAGGAGGCGGAGCTGCGGCGCCACCGCGGAGGGCCCGGCGCCCTGGAGGAGCGAGAGGCGCAGCCCCTCGAGCGCGTGGGTGAGCGGGAGGATCTGGGCCACGGCCTGCAGCGGCGGCGGCAGCACCGCCACCGGGAAGAAGACGCCGCCGAGGAGCACGGAGGTGAGATCGAGGAAGGCCGCCACCGGATCGCCGCGCTTGAAGCGCAGGGTGAACGCGGCGGAGAGCAGCCCCAGCGGGACGTAGCTCGCCAGCGCGAGGAGAAGCACGAGCGCTGCAGCGCCGAGGTTCGCGTCGCCGAGCGGCAGGCCGAAGATCGACCAGGCGCCGAGGAGCAGCACCGCCATCCGGAGCGCGGCGCCGAGGAGCGGGGTCTGCACCGACAGGAGCACCGCACGCGCCGGGCCCACCGGCGTGGCGAGGATCGCCTCGAGGGTGCCGGTCATCTGCGCCTCGCGCACCCGCCGCGCCAGCTGCAGCAGCGCCGCGTGGAGAGGCGCCGCTGCGGCGAAGCCGATCAGGGTGAAGGCGAAATAGCTCCCGCCATAGGCGGCGATGAGGCGGGTGGGGCCCACCGTCTCGCCCACGTAGTAGAGCGTGACGAGGAGGGCGAAGGCGGAGACCGCGCCGAGGAGGACGTTGGCGCGGTAGGAGGTCTCCACCTGCAGATCGCGGCGGAGAAAGGCAAAGGCCTGGCGCAGGAGCTTCACGCGGCCTCCTCGTCGGCCGCGAAGAAGGCTGCGTGGAGCGCGGGCTCCACCTCGCTCCAGCTGCCGCCGGCGCGAACCCTGCCGTCGAGGAGCACCACCACCCGGGAGGCGAGGGCGCGGGCCTCGTGCAGATCGTGGGTGGTGAGGAGCACGCCCAGGCCGTCGCGCTCGACCAGCTCCTCGCGCACGAAGCGGCGGAGGCGATCGGCGGCGCCGGGATCGAGGGTGCGGGTGACCTCGTCGAGGAGGAGCGCGGCGGGGCGGTGGAGCAGCCCGCGGGCGATGGCGACCCGGGCCTTCTGCCCGGCGGAGAGGGTGCGGAAGGGGCGGTCGAGGAGGAGGCGGAGGCCGAGGCGATCGCCGAGCTCGTCGATCCGGTCGGCCAGCGGCCTGCGCGCGATGCCATGGAGGGCGCCGAAGAAGGCGAGGTTCTGCCGCGCCGAGAGGCGCCACTCGAAGGAGCGCTCGTCGGCGACCACGTAGCCGACCCGGGCCTGTGCCGCCTCGGTGGCCTGCGCGGTGTCGACGCCGCAGACGCGGGCGTGGCCGTGGGTCGGGCGGAGCATGCCGGCTAGCAGCTTCACGCAGGTGGTCTTGCCCGAGCCGTTGGGGCCGAGGAGCGCGACCACCTCCCCCGGCGCGACCTCGAACGAGACCCGGTCGAGGGCCAGGACGCTCGGCGTGCGCAACGGGGACCGCAGCCACGCAGCGAAGGAGCGCGGCGCCGGGTAGTCCTTGCTGGCGTCGGAGAGCTGCAGGGCGGGATGCATCGCCTCCATCGTACACCGCCCGCCCGCCGCTCCTTCCCACGAACGGAAGCGCCGGCGGTTGCAGTGGCCGCGGCGTGGGGCTACGACGGCACGAACTTGCTGCCGCGGATCGGATCATGCGCCTGCTCGCCTGCCTGCTTCTCGCCACCTCCTGCGCCACGACCACCGCAGGGCCCGCGCTCGATCTGCCGCCGGGAACGGAGGAGACGGAAGGGGCCCTGCCAGCGGTGGTGCCACTGGGCGACGGCTTCTTCGCCGCCTCCTTCCCGACGATGGGCACGGAGATCTCGATCGTGCTCGGCGCACCGGACGCCACCGTCGCCGCGCGGGCGGTCCAGGAGGCGCAAGACGAGCTCCGGCGCCTCGACGCGCTCCTCTCCGAGTGGCGGGCCGACTCGCCGATCTCGGCGGTGAACCGCGCCGCCGGCGGCCCGCCGGTGGAGGTGCCGCAGGAGCTCTTCGATCTCGTGGCGCTTGCGCTCGAGGCGGCAGAGCGCTCGGGCGGCGCCTTCGATCCCACCTGGGCCTCGATGCGCGGCTTGTGGCGCTTCGGCGACGCGATGGACGGCACCGTGCCGCCCGACGGAGCGATCGAGAAGACGCGGCGCAAGGTCGACTGGAGGCAGGTGCGACTCGACCCCGAGGCGCGCACCATCGCGCTGGGCGAGCGGCAGGCGCTGGGCCTGGGCGGAATCGCCAAGGGATACGCGGTCGACAGCCTCGCCGCGATCTTCCGCCAGCGTGCGCTGCCCGACTTCGTGATCCGCCTCGGCGGCGATCTCTATGCGGCCGGAAGCCGCAACGGCAGGCCCTGGCGCGCCGGGATCCAGGACCCGCGCGACGGCGACGCCACCTTCGCCGTGGTGGAGATCCGCGACCAGGCCTTCTCCACCAGCGGCGACTACGAGCGCTTCTTCGTGCGGGACGGCGTGCGCTACCACCACATCATCGACCCCGCCACCGGCCGCCCGGCGACCAGGAGCCGCAGCGTCACCGCCCTCTGCCCCGACGCCCTCACCGCCGAGGTGGTGACCAAGCCGGTCTTCATCCTCGGGCCGGAGAAGGGCCTGCCCTACACGAAGGCGCAGGGCTGCGAGGTGGTGGTGGTGGACGCGGCGAACGTCGTCCACATCAGCGAAGGGCTGCAGGGCCGGATCGAGTGGCGGCAGCCCACGCCCTAGCCGATGGTTCTCGATGGGGAGCCGCATTCCTCCTCGTAGCTCGATCGCGGCCAAGCCGCTCGGTCTGGACGGCTACAGCCCCGAGAGCACGCCGCTCTCCCGCCATTCGCCAGAATTCGCGTAACGTCGAAGCACGCGGAAGGCGTGGGGCTCCATCCCGTTGTGTCCGAGGAGGACGATGTCCTCGGTTCCGCTCGGGTAGGTCCAACTGTTGGCTCGTGCGAGTTCGCGGATTCGCTCGACGTACGCAGAGATTCCGCTTTCGCTCGCGTGGTAGCCGAACATGACGCGCAGTGGCGCGTAGCCGAACATCAGCTTCCAGAAGTCCGCGAGGAAGGCGCGAAGGTTCCAAGCGTTCTCATGCTCGATCAGCACGGCGGGCTGCTCGTACTCCGTCCAGTCACGGAACAGGGTGAAATCGAAGCCGTATTCCCGTCGCAGTTGGCGGGTAGCGCCCTCGTTCTTCCACGTGCGCGGCGCATCCTCGAGGTAGTGCGAGCAGATGCCCAGACCTGCATTCCGCGCCACCAATGTGAGGCGGTCGGTCATGAACTGGGTCCAGCCGCTCGCTCCCGGCACGGTGTCGTGGCCACTCCAGTCCGTCGGGAGCGCTTCCTTCAAGAGCGTCAAGAAGCGATCTCCGTCGAGCAGCCCACCATGCGCGACAGCCGCTGCGTTCTCGTCCGACTCAAAGTCTCCAACCTCGCTCTCGAAGTCGTTGCTTGCCTTCGCAGCCGCCGCAATCTCCTTCATCGAGACGGGCTTGAAAATTGCATTTCCGAGGCGCGCGGGATCGTCTGCGAAGAACTTCGCATAGCCACTGGTGAGCATCTGGTAGCTACTCGCCGGAAGCTGCCGCGACGAGACTGAACCAAGGACCTGGTTGACAGTCTCGAGCGGCAGTCGCCCGAACGTGCAGGCGTAGAGGATGGCGCGTTCAGCAGGAGTATAGCGGGGAGCCAAGGGAGAGACCTCCAATAGGCGTTCACTGGCAGTGTGGTGTCGTGGTACCACGCGGCAGGTGCCGGAGCTAGTTCTCGGCTAGATCCCCTGCTCGGGAGAGCCGCTGTCGAGGTAGCTTTTGAGGATCACCACCGCCGCCACGGTGTCGATCACCGCTTTGCGCTTGCGGGCGTCGACGTTCATCTCGCGCAGCATGCGCTCCGCCTCCCACGTGGAGAGCCGCTCGTCCCAGAGCACGATGGGCAGGGCGAAACGCGCGGCGACGTGCTCGGCGAAGCGCCGGGTCTTCGCCGCCCGCGGCCCCTCGGTGTCGTCCATGTTGATCGGCAGGCCGATGACGAAGCGCGCAGGCTGCCGCTCCTCGACGATGCCGGCGAGCTCGTCGAGGTCCTGGGCGAGGTTGGAGCGGCGGATGGTCCGCACCGGCTGGGCGGTCCAGCCGAGCTCGTCGGAGGCCGCCACGCCGATGGTCTTGTCGCCGACGTCCAGTGCGAGGAAGACCACGTCAGGCCCCCGGCACCTGCGCCCTCTCGTCGGGCGCAGGCTGTGGAGGCGATTCCTTCCGCTCCAGGTCCTCGTCGGTGATCCCTTCCGCCTCGTCGCGGGCCGCGTCGGCGAGGAGCACCTGCTTCATCCGGTCGAGGCTCGCCTGGGTCTGGGCCACGAAGCCGCTCTGCACGCCGACGCGCTCGGCGGTCGAGAGGGTGCGCTCGTAGATGCTGATCGCCTTCTGCACCAGGACCCGCACCTTGCGCCGCAGCAGCCCGCGGTAGAGCTGCGCCTCGCTCTCCTCCATCCCCTCGGGAACCGGCGCGGTCATCATCTGGTCGTAGAGCGTCTCGTAGAGACCGCCCACCCGCTGCCCCGCGGCGGTGCCCCAGTGGACGTTGCCCATGCGGATCGCCCGGAGGTAATGGCCCTGCGCCGAGAGGAGCAGCTGCGCCTTGTACTCGAGCTCCTGCCCGAGCTTCTCGGTGTCGTCGACCGCCTTCAGCTGCACTGCCTCGAAGTGGAGCCGGTAGATCTCGCCGACGAAGAATTGCGCCTGCGCGGGCCAGTAGTCGTTGATCCGCTCCTCCGCCTTCTCCGACTCCTTGCGGTAGAGGGAGAGGGCGTTGCGCAGATCGATCTCGGCCTGCCCGAGATCGCCCATCTCCACCTTGCAGACGCCGATGTGGGTCATCGCGCGGATGCGATCCTGGGCGCCCCAGGGCGCGGCGGTCAGCGGCTGGAGCAGTGCCATCGCTTCGTCGTAGCGATCGAGGTGGTAGAGCGCGGTGGCCGCCCGCCAGACCGGCTCGAGATCCGACGCCGGCGAAAGCTGCGGATCGATCACGGCGCGGTAGCGATCGAGCGCGAGCTGCCACGCCTCCATCGCCTCGTAGGCGGCGCCGGCGTTGAACATCGCGTCGTGCCAGTGGCGGCTCTGCGGAAAGGCGTCGCCGAGGCGGGCGAAGCAGGCGGCAGCTCGGACGTAATCCTGCGCCTGCCAGGCGGCGGTGCCGCAGGCGAAGAGCTCCTCGTCGTTGAAGGAGGCGATCTCGGCCTGGAGGGGATCGAGCGTCGCCTCGTCGGGCCGAACCTGGGTGCCGGCGCAGCCGGCGAGCGCCACCAGCAGCGCGGCGCAGCAAAGCGACTTCCTCATCCGGCCATCACCTTCACCTGCACCGTGCGGCGCCGCGGTCCGTCGAATTCCACGAAATAGATCGCCTGCCACTGGCCGAGGAGCAGCTTGCCGCCCTCGACGAGCACCGTGGCGGAGGAGCCGATCATCGCCGCCTTCATGTGGGCGTGGGCATTTCCCTCGCCATGCTTCTGGGGCCGGTCCCGCGGCACCATCCGCTCCAGCGCCTCGAAGAGATCCTCCTTGAGGGCCGGGTCGGTGTTCTCCTGCACGGTGATCCCGGCGGTGGTGTGCGGGCAGAACACCACCACCGTGCCGGCGGTGACGCCGCTTTGCTGCACCACCGCCTTCACCTTCGCGGTGAGGTCGACGAATTCGTCTGCGGTCTGCGTCTGGATCTCGAGGACGTTCAGGGTGCGGGGCATTTCATGCTCCGGGGAAGAGATGCTGGCCCAGGCTCCAGAGGCCGGGGAGATCATAGACGTCCGTGTCGAAGCGCGGCACCTGCAGCTGCCGGGTGGGGTGGCAGGCCCGGCGGAGGCGCTCGAGGTGGCGCGCGTCGAGCTGCGCCATGGCGCGCGCCTCGAGGAGCGTCCGCTCCAGCCGCTCGGAGAGGGGCGGGGCGCCGCCGTCCGGGAGTCCGGCGCGGGCGAGGCCATCGGCGAGATCCGCCGGGGTCGGGGTCGGGAGCTCGTCGAGGAAATCCCGATGGACCCGGTTCGCCACCACCGCGGCGATGGGCATGCGCTCCTGCACGAGCAGGTCGTGGAAGTAGATCGCCTCGTCGATGGTGAAGGCGTGGGCGGAGGTCACGAGCACGAAGGCGGCCTCGTCGGAAGCGAGCAGCGCCTTCACCTTCGCGGCGCGCTCCTTGAACACGCCGTAGGTGCCCTGGATTTCGACCATGAAGCGGCCGAGCTCCTGGAGCGTCTCGCCGCCGGTGAACTTCGAGAGCGTCCGGGCCACGTAGTTGCCGCCGAGGTTGAAGAGGCGCATGCCCATCCGCCCGGCGGCCAGGGCGGGGCCGAGAATCACCCGCGCCGCCTCGTTGTCGAGGAAATCGAGCACGCGGTTCGGGGCCTCGAGGAAGTCGAGGGCGTGGGCGGTCGGCGGCGTGTCGAGGATCACGAGGTCCCACTCGCCCCTGGCGTAGAGCTCGTGGAGCTTCTCCATCGCGATGTACTCCTGCGAGCCGGCGAGGGCCGAGGAGAGCGTCTGGTAGAAGCGGTTCTGGAGGATCGCCTCGGCCCGGTCGGCGGGCACGGTGCGGTGGATGAAGTCGTCCCAGGAGCGCTTGAGGTCGAGCATCATCGCCCAGAGCTCACCCTGCGGGGCGAGGCCCGCCTCGCGGAGCCACCTCTCCTCGACCCGGGTCTCGAGGTTGCCGATGTTGGCGAGGCCAAGGGCGTTGGCCAGACGCCGCGCGGGATCGATGGTGAGGACGATCGCCTTGCGCCCCTCGACCGCGGCCCGGAGCGCGAGCGTGGCGGCGACGGTGGTCTTGCCCACGCCGCCGGAGCCCACGCAGACGATCACGCGCCGCGTGCGCAGCGCCTCGTGCGGATCCAGCACCCCTTTTCCGACAGCGCGGGTGCTCACAGCGTTCCCTCGGCAGCCAGCAGCTGCGCGACCGCGTCGATGGCGGGCCTGCCGAAATCGCCGGCTGGCGCGAGGAAGGGGATGTCGACGATGGGGAGGTGGAGCGCGCCGTCGAGCTTCTCCCGGTAGCGGCTGGTGAGGTTCGCCCGGATCGCATGGGCCCTGGCGGCGTTCGCCGCAGCGTCGAGCGCCGGGGGCTCGAGCATGCGGTCGAGCCCTTCGAGCTCCGCCGGGGTGAAGCGCCCTTCGTAGGCGCGGTTGAGGAAGACCTTGCCCGGCGCCATCCGCAGGGTGCCGCGAACCGCGGTCCCCAGCTCGATGGTCTCGTTGACGGGGAGCTCCTCGGGCAGGCTCACCAGGTTGACGGCGGTGATCGCCGGGTCGACGAGGAGCGCCTGCATCCACTCGGCGTCGGTGCGCATCGCCCCCGGGGGCACCGTGTCGATCAGCACCTGCGGCACCCGCAGGAAGGTGATCCCGTGGCCGGTGGCGGGCGCGTCGACCAGCACCAGATCCCACTTCTGCTCGCGGACGTGGTGCAGGATCTTCCCGAGCATCACCAGCTCGGGAAGCGACGGGATGAAGCGGAGAAAGCGGGCGACGAAGCGGTTCTCGAAGACCGCCTTGTAGACCGCCTTGTATTTGAGCTGCAGCAGCGCGTATTCGCGCATCGACTCCTGCGGCCGGACCACCACCGCGTCGACTCCGTCGGCGACCCGCCGGATCTCCGTCCCCGCAGGCCGGCCCCCGAGGAGCACCGAGATCCGCTCGTGGGTGTTCACCTCGCAGACGAGGACGCGCTTGCCCCGGGCCGCTGCGACCAGCGCCAGGGCAGCGGTGACGGTGCTCTTGCCCACGCCGCCCTTTCCCGTGGTGAAGAGGAGGCGGCGGTCGAGAAGGGACATAGGCGCGGAACCTATGCGCCGGAATGCCGCCGGTCAACGAAGCGAAGGCGTTGCATGGGCAGGCGCGCGTTGACATGGGAAAGGTCCCGCGGGAGATTGCGCCCGCATCACGGAGGTGGGCCGTGGATATCCGCAGCAATCCGGTCGTCAAGAAGTTCGTGGAGGCAGGGGAGGCACAGGTGGGCCGGCTGGCCAACCAGCTCCTGTCCAACGAACGATTCGTCATGGCGATCCAGCAGATTGTCGCCGGCACGCTGGCGGCGAAGGGCACCCTGGACAAGAGCCTCCGTGGCGCGCTGGCCACGATGAACCTGCCCTCGACCGCCGACGTGGAGGAGCTCCGCCGGCGCCTCGACGATCTCGACCGGACCATGGTGGAGCTCGACGCCAAGCTCGACCGGCTCGAGGACCGGCTCGGCGGCTCGGCGGCGCCCGCCGGTGCTGCCGGCGCTGCCGGGCAGCCGAAAGCCGCCCCGAAGAAGCGGGCGCCGAAGAAGAAGCCCGAGGCCTGAGAACCGTGCGCCGCATCGCCTTCATCAACGAGAAGGGTGGCTCCTGCAAGACCACCCTCGCGGTGAACACCGCCGCCTGGCTCGCGCAGCACCGGGACGCCCGGGTGCTCCTCTGCGACCTGGACACCCAGGGCCATGCGGGCAAGAGCCTCGGCGTCGACGTCCGGGGCTTGAAGCCCACCATCGCCGATCTGCTCTGCGACCCGGCGGTGCAGGTGAACGACGTGGTGCGCGGCACGCCGGTGGAGGGGCTCGACCTCCTCGCCTCCAACAAGGAGATGGCGCGCTTTCCGGTGGAAGTGGCGGCGCTGCCCGACCGGGATCGGCTGCTTCGAGGGAAGCTCTCCGATCTGGCGGGCTACGACTACGTGATCTTCGATGCTCCGCCGTCGATGGGCCTGGTCACCACCAACATCATGCTCGCCGCCGACGAGATCGTGATCCCGGTGGCGATGACCTACTTCGCCCTCGACGGCTGCGCCGAGATCATCGAGACGGTGCAGGGGGTGCGGGAACGCTTCGACCACCAGGCGCTGCAGGTCTCGATGGTGGTGCCGACGCTCTACCGCAAGACCGCGCTGGCGGACGAGATCCTCGCCAAGCTGCGGGAGCAATTCCCGGCGGAGATCTGCCGCACGGTGCTCGGCTACAACGTGCAGATCGACGAGGCCCAGAGCTACGGCCAGACGATCTGGGAGTACGCCCCGACGTCGAAGGGCGCGCTCACCCTCGAGGCGATCGCCCGCGAGCTCCTCTCCCGGGGCAGCACGGTGGCGGCCTCCGCGAAGGCCGCCACCGCTTCCAATCAGTAGGGCTCGGTTGCCGGCTCGCCGGCGTAGCCCGGCGGCGGGTTCCGCTCGAGGCGCTCCCGCTCCTCCGCTGCAGCGAGGGAGTCCTCTTCCTGGGTGATGTCCTCCGGCGAGAGCGTCTCGCCGGGCTGCATCATGTGCTCCATCTGCGCCGCGTAGTATTTGATGGGGTAGCGGCTCCGCTGCAGCTTCCACCCCTTGTACTTGTTGACCAGGCGCCGGAACCGTTGCGCGGCGAGATCCACCGACCGGTAGATGTCCTCGGACTCTTCGATGACGTTGAGCGTCTTGGTGTGGGGCATCTCGAAGGTGATGCGGCAGCGCTTGTCGATGCCACCCTTCGGCCCGTTGTTGTCCGAGAGCTCGATCTCCAGGCGGGGACCTTCGCGGTCGTAGACCCGGCGCAGGGGCTCGACGATGTGGGCATCGCAGAACTCCCGGAGGGAGTCGGTCAGCTCGAGACCCAGGGCCTTCAGCTCGATGTGCATGCTTGGGTGCCTCCCGAAATGCAGCTTTCTACGGCTCAAGGTGGGGTGCGATCCGGCGGGACGCCACGGCGGCCCGGCCCCCTCTTCTCCGGGGGGCGAGGGAGCGGCGGCCCTGCCTTCCGGTGTCCCGGGGACAGGGGCGAAGGCAGCCAGGCAGCCGGGCGGTCGCGCAGGTGCTGCGTCGGGCGCCAGGAGAACGCAGAAGTTGCGGCGGGTGGCGAAGGGGGGCGCTTAAACGACTGCGCCCCGCCGTGGGGCGGGGCGCAGCTTTTGCCGATGCCCTGTGGCAGGGGCGGGGTCAGAACTCTTCCTGCTCCTCACCCGCTTCCGCCGGCGTCTGCGGGACGTGGTTGCGGATGTCGTCCCGCCGGCGGCGGTCTTCCTTCTTCTCCACCCCGCGCCGGAGGGCCTCGATGAGCCGGTCGGCGGCGATGTCGATCGCCTCGTGCATGCTCGGGCGCATCTCGCTCACGTGGATCGGCGAGAGGCCAGGGGCCCGCAGGTCGATGCGGCACGACTTGTCACCCTTGCCGTGCTTCTGGCCGAAGTGATCGGCGAGCTCGATCTCGAGCCGGGCTGCGGTGTCGTCGACCAGCTTTTCCGCGCGGTCGTAGACGTGGGCGCGGCAGCGCTCCTTGAGGGATTCCGTCAGATCGAGATGGTGACCGTGCACGATGAACTGCATCGCGTCCTCCTATCCGGCTTTCTCGCCGGCTGCCTTCGTCCTACTGCATGCCCCGTGCCGATATTCCCTACTTGTGCTCCTCGAGCTTCTTCTCCAGCTCCGCCAGCTTGTCGCGGAGCGCCTGGACCTCCCGGTGCAGGGTGGGTAGGCCGGCGACCGTCTCCACCGCCCGGTGGAGCCGCTCGTCCAGGCTGCGCTGCCACTCCTCGATCCCCTGGCGCGAGGAGCGGATGAACTCCTGCGCCTGCTCGAGGGAGTTGGGCTTCTTGCCGTCGGCGGAAGCAGCCGCCTCGTGTTCCTCGCGGCGGAGCACCCGGGCCATCGCGTGCTCCGCCTCGGTGCGGAACGCGGTGACGCGCGGGGTGAGCTCGTCGCTGATGAAGGCCTGCAGCTTCGAACCGCCGGTCCGGATGATCTCCCGCAGCATCGGCAGCGGCATCTTCGAGGTCTTCTTCTCCTCCTCGAAGATGATCTGCGCCATGGTGACCGAGGTGAGGTCCTCCTTGGTGCGGTTGTCGATGATCTGGACCTCGGTGCCCGCCTTCACCATCTCGGCGATCTCGTCGAGGGTGACGTAGCGGCTCTCCACCGTGTCGTAGAGCTTGCGGTTGGTGTATCGCTTGATGATTTTCGCCGGCCGCTCGGAAGCGCCCGCGCTGTCGTTCGTCTCGTGCTCTGCCAAGGTGTCTCTCGCGCAGTGCGCTCGTTCCAGCGCCGGTTACCTCTCGATGATTGCGGGGCAAAAACCCCCTTGTCAATCGGGCCTTGGGGCTGGTTTCCGCCTGCGTGGGGTGCGAAACTCGCGCTCGCCCATGGGGGGACGCCCCCGGGGCGATGCCGCGCGAGCGGAGGTTTCACGGTGATCGTCGAGTGCGCCGGGTGCAGCACCCGTTTCCGTCTGGCTGACGACAAGATCCGCCCCAGCGGCACCAAGGTCCGCTGCTCGCGGTGCGGCGTGAGCTTCGTGGTCAAGCCGCCGATGCAGGCGCCCCCGCCCCTGCCGCCACTCGACGAGCCCTCGGTCCACGAGATGGAGACGCAGGTGGCGCAGGTCCCCGACGACCTCCTCGCCGGGCTGCGGGCGGCGCCGGCGCAGGACGAGACGACGCGCATCACCCAGGTGCCCGCGGATCTCCTCGCCGAGCTCCGGGACGGCCTGCGCCCGCCGCCGCCTCCGCCCCCCACCGCAGGCTGGGAATTGCCGCCTCCGCTCCCGCCTGCGCCGCCGCCCCTTCCAGCCGCGCCGCCGCCACTTCCCGCCCCCGCCGCTCCCTCCGCCGACCGGGGTACCAACCTCTCCGCCGGCCCGGATCTCTTCGCCGACCTCGACTTCGGCGACACCCGCTCGCCGCCGGCGCCCTCGATCAAATTGCCGCTGCCGCCGCCGGTGGAGGACGATCCACTCGCCATCCTCGGGCCTGCGCCGGCGCTGCCGCCCCTCGGCACCGGCGCCGTGGAGCGCTTCGCGCCGGCGCCGCAGTCGCTGGTCGGCCCGCCCCGTGCCGTCGAGAGCCCCCGTGGCCTCGAGCTCGACATGGGGGGCTGGGTGCCGCCGGCGGCAGCTCCCGCGGCGGCGGCGCCGTCCGGGCCGACGGGCTTCGACCGCAATGCCTCAGGGCTCGAGCTGGCCACGGAGCGCTGGACGGCGCAGCCTGCGCCGCCGCCGTCCGTCCCCGCGGCAGCGCCGACGGTGGGCGCGCCGCAGCGCGCTGCAGCGCCGGAGCCCCAGCTCGAGCTGGCGGAGCCGCCGGTCCGCAAGGTGGCGACGATCGGCAGGACCCGGCCGCCGGTGCCTCGCCAGGCGCCGGTGGAGCGCCAGCGGACGCGGCCGGTGCTCGGGCTGATCTCGGGGGTGGCGGTGCTCCTCACCGCGCTGGCCGGTTTCGTGGTGGCGCGGAACGGCGGCTCCCTCGACCTGGGGAGCAGCGAGATCCTCGCTGCCTTCGGGATCGGTTCGGCCACCGGCCCCGCAGGCACCACCGAGCTCCGCATCGAGGAGCTCGCGACCGGCCGCTACCCCACCGCCGGTGGCGATCTCTTCTTCGTGCGGGGGGAGATCGAGAGCCACGCGGCGGAGGCCCGGGGCCCGGCGATCCGCGTGGTGGCGGAGCTCCGGGACGGCGAGCGGGTGGTGGCCCGCGGCGAGGCCTTCGCCGGCGGCCTCCCCTCGCCGGAGGAGGTGCACGCCCTCCACGACGCCGAGGAGGCCACCGCCCTGGCACAGCGCCGCGGCGCCGGCTGGAGCAGGACGCTGGAACCCGGCGCCCGGGCGCCCTTCCTCGTGGTTCTCGGCGCGGTTCCCGCCGATGCGGAGGCGCTGCGGCTGGTCGTCACCGCGGCGCCCGCACCGGTGCCCGCGGCGCCTGCGCTTCCTGCGGTGGCGGCGGATCGTTAGCTTCCGCCCCTGGCGTCAGCCCTTCGCGTTCTTCGAGGCGGGCGGCCTGCCTGCGCCAGGGCCGGCGACGGACCTGCGGAGGTTGTGGACCGCACGCCCCAGCGCCTCGCCGAGGGCGGGCATCTTCGCTGCGCCGAAGACCAGCAGGACGATGAAGAGGATGATCAGCAGTTCACCGAGGTTCGGCACACCCATGCAGCACACTCCCGAGGCGGCAACCTACCACGCCTCTCCCTTCCGGCGCGACGACCGGCCGCTGGTCTGGGCACACCGGGGCGCCAGCGCCTACGCGCCGGAGAATACGGCTCCCGCCTTCGAGCTGGCCCGGCGCCAGGGTGCCGACGGGATCGAGTGCGACGTGATGCGCTGCGGCTCGGGCGAGCTGGTGGTCTGTCACGACGAGCGGCTCGATCGCCTCTGCGGGATCCCGGTCGCGGTCCGGGAGCTGCCGCTGGCGGAGCTGCGCCGGCTGCCCGTGCTCGCCGCGCGCTTTCCCGGCGCCGGCGGGACGATCCCCACCTTCGAGGAGGCGGTGGAGGTGGCGGGCCCGGCGATGCGCTGGAACGTGGAGCTCAAGGTCGACCGCCACGCGGACGCAGAGCCCCTCGCCCGTGCTGCCGCCGCAGCGGTGGCGCGCCTCGGCCTGGAGGAGCGCGTGCTCGCCAGCTCCTTCCACCCGCTGGCGCTGCTCACCCTGCGGACCGCTGCGCCGGCGCTGCCCACCGCCTACCTCTGGGAGGGCGACGGCGCGGTGCTGGGCACGTGGCACCGGGCGTGGGGCAGGATCACCGCGACCGCGGCCGTGCACCCCGAGCACCGGCTCGTGGACGAGGCCGCGGTGCGGCGCTGGCACCGGGCGGGGCTGCTGGTCAACACCTGGACGGTGGACGAGCCGGAGGAACTCCTCCGGCTCCGCGCCGCCGGCGTGGACGGGGTGATCACCAACCGGCCCGACGTCGCGATCGCGACCTACGCGCCTTAGAGCAGCCGCATCGGCTTGAAGCCCGCTGCGTCGCAGGAGGCGAGGGCGTAGCGCACCCCGCCGTGCTCCCCGGTGAAGCCCGCGGCGATGCCGGGGCCGTGGAGGTGGCCGTAGACGCAGACCGCCGGGTGGTAGGACTCGATCACCGGCGAGAAGGTGGTCTCCCTGGGGCCCGCGTAGACCGGCGGGAAATGCATGCAAGCGACGCGGATCGCGTTCGGATCCTTGTCGGCGATCCGCCTGGCGGCTTCGACGCTGCGCTTGAGCCGTTCGGTGTCGCGCTCCACCAGATCGGGCCGGAATTTCTCCATCCCCATCTCGCCGCCCTCGGCGCCGGGAAGCGGCGGCGCCTCCGGCGCGGTCCAGCCGCGGACGCCGGCGATCACGTAGGGGCCCTCCTGCCAGGCGCTGCCGTTGTGGAGGAAGCCCCGGATGCTGGGGTAGGGCGCGAAGAGCTCCCGCAGCTTCTTCTGGCTGTCGGGCCACCAGAAGTCGTGGTTGCCCTTGAGCAGGACCTTGCGGCCGGGCCGCGCGTCGATCCAGGCGAGGTCGGCGGCGACCTCGGTGGGCCGGGTCGCCCACGAGATGTCGCCGACGACGAGCACCAGGTCGTCGGCCCCGACCTCGGCGTCCCACGCGGCGGCGAGGGGAGCGGGGTGGCCGGTCCAGCCGAAGACGTCCATGTCCTTGGCGCGGTCGGAGGGGAGATGCAGATCGCCGATGGCGAAGAGACGCACACGTGCCTTTCGTCGGGGCCGCTCAGCTGCCTGCGGGCAGCGCCGCGCTCTCGGGGAGCGGCAGCAGACGGTCGATGGTCTGGAGGAGTTCGGGCTCGCCCGCGTCGCGCAGCTGCCGATCGAGGGTCGCCCGGGCGAGCCTGCCGCGCAGGCGCCAGGAGATCTCCGCCTTCCGGCACCGGGCCCAGGCATCGGCCTCCTGCTCGAGGACGGCGGCGAGTTTTGCGCTCGCCCGTTCGACGGCCTGGCAGCCCGCCCGCAACGCCGGGTCGTAGCGCGCCTGCAGCGGGTGTCCGTGGAGCCGTTCGCGGAGCTCGTGGACGAGCCGCACCTCCTCCTCGATCGGGACGCAGGTGTAGGCCTGCGGTCCGTCGGGGAAGAGGCGGATGAAGAGGGGATCGCGGCTGTCGCCCCGGGTGAGATCGAGGGCCGCCAGCGAGAGATCGGCGATCGTCGCATCGAGCTGCCGATCCGCAGCGTCGCAGGCGCGGTAGGCCTCTTCGGCCGCGCGCCCCGCAGCACGCCTCGCCTGCACCGCGGCGCGGAGCTCCTCCTGCGCCAGGGCGAAGAAGGAGGCCACCGGCGCAAGCGCGGTGCGTCCCGCCACCGCAGCGAGGAAGGCATCGCCCCGATCGAGGAGGTCGCCGCAGGAGAGCTCGTCGAAAGCCACGGACATGGGGCGCATCCTGCACGGCGGCAGCGCGGTGGTAAAGCGCCGTCCGCTTTGCTCGGGCAGCCCGGTGGCGCCGGGGCTGCCGTTCAACCTCTACCGTCCACGGGGTGGCCCGCCGCCTTCCAGGCGGTGAGTCCACCGAGGAAATTGGCCACCCGCTCGAAGCCCGCCGCCTGCAGGAGGCTGGCGCCGATCCCGCCTCGGTGGCCCACGCTGCACATGCTGATCACGAGCCGATCCCGGGGCAGCTCGCCGAGGTGCCGCGGCAGATCACCGACGAAGATCCGGCGTGCACCGGGAAGGCTGCCGCCCTCCCACTCGTCTGGCTTGCGCACGTCGAGCACCACGGCTTCCTCCCGCTCGAGCAGCCGCGGGAGCGACGCCACGTCCACGGTGGCGGTGGACTCCACCGGGCGACCGGCGTTCTGCCAGGCCTCGAAGCCGCCCTGCAGGTGGCCCTCGACCCGGTCGTAGCCGATGCGGAAGAGGGTGCGTGCCACCGCCTCCACGTCGGCCCGTTCCGGCAGGACGAGGACGATTGGCTCGTCCGGCGCTGCCACCCAGCTCAGGTAGGCGGTGAGGCCACCGAGCCAGACGTTGATCGAGCCGGGGACGTGGGCGCCGCCGAAGGCCTGCGGCATCCGGGTGTCGATCACCCGGACGCCCTCCTCGCGCAGCCCCTCGAAGCGATCGAGGGCCAGGGGCACGAGCCGGGGCGGCGCCAGCTCGATCGGCGGGCCCTCGAGGTTCCAGCGCTCCATCCGGCGGAAGTAGGGGGGCCGCACCTGCCGCTGCGCGCGCTGCCGCTCCACGAAGGCGGCGCCGTCGGCGAGGAGGCTGGGGTTGTGGCGGCGCTCGAAGCCGAGGGTGGAGAGATCCCGCTCGGAGATCGCCCCGCCGCAGACCGAGCCGCCGCCGTGGGCGGGCTGGAGCACCACCCAGTCGCCGAGGGGGAGGATCTTCTCGAAGAGGCTCCGGTGGAGGGTGCGTGCGAGACGCTCCTCCTCCTCCGGCCCGTAGAGATCGGTCCGGCCCACGTCGCCGACGAAGAGCGCGTCGCCGGTGAAGGCGAAGACCGGCTCGTCCGCTGCGTCGGTGTCGCTCATCGCCCAGGTGAGGCTCTCGTCGGTGTGGCCCGGGGTCTCGAGCGCGCGGAAGCGGAGGCTGCCGACGCCGATGGTGTCGCCCTCCCGCACCGGCTCCCCGTAGCCGAACGGCAGCCCTGCGCCGTGGAGGATCCCCGCGTCGGTGGCCGCGGCCAGCGCCGTCGAGCCGACCACGTAGTCCTCGTTGCGGTGGGTCTCGAGCACCCAGCGGATTCGGAAGCCCTGCTCGTCGGCGAGGTGGAGGTAGACGTCCACGTCCCGCCGGGGATCGATCACCACCGCCTCACCGCCATCCGCAAGGACGTAGGAATGGTGCGAGAGCCCCTCGCTCGTGATCCGGCGCCGGAACACCGCCGACCTCAGACCTGCGCCGTTCGCGTGTGATGCGTGCGGGTGTGGTGCCGGCGCACGATTCGCCCCGGTCGCGCGGCGCGCTCCTGGAAGGGCAGGAAGGTGAGCGAGAGCACCATGCCGAAGACGACGTGGGCGACGATGGCCCTGCCGATCGGCATGAGCGCCACGAAATCGCCGGCGCCCACCCACTTCGCCACCGCGTAGTACATCACCGCCCAGGCGAGCCCGCCCCACCAGGCACCGACCATCAGCGTCAGTCCCTTGGGCTGCCCCCACATCGTCCAGCCGTAGGTGATCCCCCAAAACGCAGAGACGGCGAAGTGGATCAGCAGGCCGATCAGGATCTGCCCCACGGACGGCGTGAGGACCGCCACGCCGAAGAGCCCGTAGCCCGCCATCTGCGCCATCAGCCAGAAGCTGCCGCCGGTGGAGAGGCTGACGAGGCCGAGGAAGATCGCCAACGCGAGGCCCGCGACCAGGCCGGCCACCGCGCCCCAGAGCGTGCCTTTGGTCAGGTTCGATGCCGCCATCTTTCGCCTCCCTCCGCCGCCAGTGCCCCGACGGGCCGTTGGTGCTGCCCAGCTAACCTTGCTGTGCGGCATTCCCCCCGCAAGGGAGGAGGGGGGCGGTGATCTCCACACGGATGGTCCGCCCTGGGCGGGCGCTGGCGCTCGGGCTCCGGGCGCGGGGTGCACATGCGCCGGACCGTGTCCACCTTGAATTTGTGTCCGAAACCCGACTTCTTCGGTGAACGGCAAGGGAGTCGGACCGCAACCGAGAGAGGAGGAACGAGATGGCAATCCGTCGTGGCTCGAACGTCAATCAGGGTGGTTCGCGTGGTGGCATGACCGTGCAGGAGGCCGGCCGCAAGGGTGGCGAGACGGTGCTGCAGGAGCGCGGGCCGGAGTTCTTCTCGCAGATCGGCCGCAAAGGCGGACAGAAGGTCCGCGAGCTGATCAACGCGGGCAAGCGCGGCGGCAACCGCTGACGCTCGGCGTGCGCTAGCACGCGGCCCCAGAACGCGCGCGGCCGCCCGGAGACGGGCGGCGGGCGCGACCAGCGCAGAGACCGACGGCGCCTGCCGGAACGCCTCTGCATCGGACGGCAGAGCAGGGTTCCCGGCGCGCACGCGCGCTCCTGCTCTGCCGTGCTGCTTGCTCGCGCCTGGCGCGAGAGGCGCTCTTTCGTTTGCTCCGCCTCCGGCGGAGCGAGCTCGTCTTCGCGAGCTTCCAATGCCTGACGGAGGGCGAAAATGGCGAACGAACTGCAGGGTCTGCGCGTGGCCTTCCTGGCCGCTGACGGCGTCGAGCAGGTGGAGTTGCAGCGGCCCTGGGAAGCGCTCGAGCGCGCTGGCGCCCACGTCGAGCTCCTCTCGATCAAGGGGGGCAGGCTCCAGGCATTCAACCACCTCGACAAGGGCGACACCTTCGAGATCGATCGCAAGGTGGGGCAGGTGGAGGCCGACGAGTTCGACGCGCTCGTCCTGCCCGGCGGCGTCGCCAATCCCGACCGGCTGCGTACCGATCGCGACGCGGTCCGCTTCGTCCGCGCCTTCTTCGATCAGGGCAAGCCGGTGGCGGCGATCTGCCACGCCGCCTGGACCCTGATCGAGGCCGGCGTGGTGGCGGGCAGGACCCTCACCTCCTGGCCGAGCCTCCAGAGCGATCTGCGCAACGCGGGCGCCCGCTGGGTGGACGAGGAGACCCATCTCGACGGGCACCTGCTCACCAGCCGCAAGCCCGACGATCTGCCGGCCTTCAGCCATCGCATGATCGAGCTCTTCTCCCACGCGCTGGAGGCGACCACCGGCGGCTCCGTCGAGGGCGTCGCCCGCAGGGGCCTCGCCGCCACCCGCGGCGGCCTGATCCAGCCGGGCAGCCCCACCGACAGCGTCGACGAGGCGAGCGAGGAATCCTTCCCGGCGAGCGATCCGCCCTCCGGCCCCAGCGCGATCTGACGGGCCGGCGGCCGCGGCGCCCGCGTCTGCCTGAACATCACCCTGCCGGGCCTTCCCGGCGGGGTGAATCGCGTTGGGGAGCCTGTCGGTTGTCCGACCGGGCAAGTCACCGATTCTGCGGACGATCTTCACCGCTGTCCTCCATCCCACAATGCGACTTCTGGCTACCCCCCCGGGTTCCGGGCGTGCCCTTGCCGGCTCGCCCCCGACGAAGCATCTACGTTTGCGTCTCCTGTGAGGTCGGGGTTGCCGACCAGCCGGTCGGCTGGCCTGCGGGAGTCTTTTCTGGGGTGCAGCTCTGCCCGGGGGGCACGGAGTGGAGGACATGTTTCGTCCAACCGAACGTGAAGCAGCCACGGGAACGCCGATTCCGGGGCCGGAAGCGCAGCAGAACGTCGCGCTGTCGACGGCGCTGGAAGCCGGTCCCTCGTCACCCAGGGCCGTGGCCGAACGGGTGGCATCCGCAGCAGCCTGCGACGTGGTCGTCGCCGCGGATCTCGACGCGCCGTTCATCGGCCCGACCTCCGTCTATGGACGGGGTCTCGCCGACGAGGCGGCGTGGCGAACGGCGATCCGGGTGGCAGCGCAGGTTGCCAACGCCGCACCGCGATCCCGCGGGGACAGTTGGGCCGGCTCGCTGGCCGAGCTCTCCGGGGGGCGTGGCGACACCGCGATCCTCGGAGGGGCCCGCGCGGTCCTGGTGATCCTCCGCTCGGAGGGTGGCAGACCGAGGACCCTGGTGGTCGCAGCCAGACGGGAAGGCGAGTTCGGCGATGCCGAGCGCCGCGCGATGACCGCCGCAGCGGCTCGCCCGGAGCCGCGGGATCCCGTGATCGTCGCAGCGCTGGAGGCGGTGGCGAGCCGCACCGGCGTGCCGCTCGGCCTGCTCCATGCCGGCAAGCTGATGTGGGCTGCGGGTCCGCTCTGGCGGGCACTCGGCCTCGAAGGCGGCGCGCGGCTGGGACGGGCCTTCGCCCACGGCGGGGCGCCGGCTGCCGCCGGCAGGCTCGAGGACGCTGCCCGGACCACCGGTCCCGGCGCCGACCTCGACATCACCTCGCTGCCCGGTGAGCTGCAGCTGCTGCAGGCCACCAGGCCCGCCGACGTGGCGCGCAGCGCCCGCCTCGACGAGCTGGGCAGGCGGTGGCGGCTCTCCCCTGCGGAGCGCGCCGAGCTGCAGCACCTGATGCTCGGGCTCTCCTGCAAGGAGGCGGCGGCTCGGCTCGGCGTCTCGCCGGAGACGATCCGCGGCAGGCGCAAGCAGATCTACCGCAAGGCCCGGGTCGGCGGCGCCGGACCGCTGCGGGCGCTCCTCGACGGCGTCACCGACGACGAGGACGCGCTCGGCGGCACCAACACCGCGGTCTCTGCCTGACGGCCCGACCGGCGCTGCAGCATCGGCAGCATGCCCATCGGCCCCCGCTGCGGCGGGGCCGCACGGGGCTGCCTGCAGCGCGGTGGCGACCGGCGGGCGGATGGATCGCCCGCCGATACCGGGCCAGCCCCTTCAGCCCTTGGTGGGCTCGCCCTTCTCCAGCGTGAACCGCAGCCTCCCCGGCTTGCCGGGCTTCGGCAGCGTGTTCTCGTGGATCAGCACCCACATTCTGCGGCTGTGGGGCGAGAAGACCCAGGCGTAGGTCGAAGGATCGTACTTGGAGCTGAGGCGCGGCGCGTCGCCGAAGGCCTCCGGGACCTCGACCTCCACGAGGAAGAGCTCGATGAGGCGGCGGCCGCCCTCCGGCGGCTTCTCGTCGTAGAGCCCGGAGAGCAGGGCGCCGGGGCGCGTCTTCGCCCAATACTGCGAGGCGCTGGCTTTGGGCAGCATCGCTGCGGGCACCCGCACCTGCACCTTGTCACCGCGCACGGTGGCCTGCACCGGCGCCTTGCGGGTCGAGCCGCGGTCTACCGGCAGCGGCGCGGTGGGATCGCCCCAGAGCTCCCAGGAGAGCGCGGCGCGCAGGGTCTTGCGCCAATCCTTGTGGCCGCGGCGCTTCTTCAGCTCGACGGTGGCGAGCAGGTAGTTGCGGGCGGTGACCAGCGCCTCGCCCATCGTCTCGCCGTCGTGCAACTGGGCGTTGACCCAGGCCCTTGCGAAGCCGGAACCACTCGCCGAGTAGACCGCCATGTAGCTGCCGAGTACGGCGTTGGCGCCGCGCTCGATGAGCAGGTAGGGGTCGGCCCGGTCGAGGGTGTAGCAACCCTGGAGGAAGAACGCCGCAGGCGGCAGCGAGGACGCCGGCGCCGGCAGGGCGTCGTCGTCGAGGGTGAGGTCCCGCGGGTGGCCCTCCCAGAGCACGAGGCCGTGACCCGGCAGCTCCTTCCGGATCAGCTCGCGGTCGATCTCGTCGCGGTAGAAGGCCTCGGTCTTCACGCCGACGTTCTTCAGCTCCGAGGCGGTGGTGCGGCTGATCGTCTCGCCGAGGATGAATTTGTGATCCGCGTTGGCGAGGATCAGCGCGCCGTCGCCGTCGGATTTGATCTCGGCGCCGTGGACCAGGCGGCTCACCCAGCGGGAGAGATCGTAGACGTCGAGCGCCGCGAGCCTGCCGGAGGCGCGGTCCGCGGGGCCGCCCATCGGATCGTTGAAGGGCGGCACCTTGTGGATGCGGGGGTTGGTCACTCCGCGGGCGACCTGGTCGATGTCGGCGATCTCCGCCATCGGGATCGCGAGGTAGTCGCCGACGATGCTCACTGCCTCGTAGGGACCGCTGCCCGCCTGCTCCAGCGCCTGAACGGCCTGCTCGGGGCTGCGGCCGGCGCCGACCCCCTTGCCGACGAAGGCCAGCGGCGCCCCCTTGCCGAGGGCATAGGGGATCGAGGCGAGGGAGAGCTTCGGCGGCTGGAACGGACCCTCCGCGTCGGCGGGAGCGGTCACCACCAGGTGGCGGCTCGCCTTCACCCGCTCGCCGTAGGCGGCGAGGGCCTCGTCGCGGGAGAGGACCCGGAGCTTGCGGCCTGCTGCAGCGGCGAGGGCCGCCGCATCACCGCCGCCCACCACGACCACCTCCGCGGCGCCGAGGCGCCTGGCGAGGGCGCCGGCCTCGGTGGCTGCAGCGGCGAGATCGCCGTCGGCAACCAGCAGCGGGGCCCGGTCGGTGGAGGCGAGGAGCGACGCGGCCATGCCCGCGCCGAGATCGATGCCGTCGGCGACGTAGACCACCGGCGCCTTCGCCTTCGGGCCCCAGGCGGCCTTCGCCAGCGCGGAGTCGATGGTGGCGTCGTCCGCCTCGATCCGCTGCACCTTGCCGGGGATCTCGAGCTCCACCGAGCGCGAGCCCGGCGGGCCGATCACCACCACGTTCTTCGGCGCGAGCCGCCGCAGCAGCTCCTCGGTCCAGCGCTCCTCGCCCTCGTTCCAGAGGATCACCGGCGGCAGGTCGGCAGCGGCCTTGCTGCGCTTGCCCGGCGCCTCGGCTGCGGCGGCGTAGGTGGGGAGTACCCGGCGCCAGGAGCTGCCGTAGACGAGCACGGCGTCCGCCTCGAGGGCGGCGGAGGCGGGGAGGGCGGTGCCCAGGGAGAGCAGGGCAGCACCGAGCTGGAGGATGCGCTTCATCGACTTGCCTCCGCGGCGGGCTTGGTGACCTTCCAGCGGAAGGAGATCTTCTCGACCCCGCGCCGGACGATCAGCGGGCGATCGCCGTGCGAGAGCTTCACGAAACGGGCGGGGAGCTTGCCCCACTGGTCCCTGGGGACCGACATCGGGAGCCAGTCGCCGCCGCTCTTCACCTCCACCCAGGTGGTGAAGCGCCGCCGCTTGCGGAGGACGTCGACACCCTGCACCGGCCGGGCGGGGATGCCGCTGGTGCGGAGGAAGGTGGCGAAGAGCCGGTCGAGGCCGCGATCGGCAGCGTGGCCGGTGCGGGTGGCCTTGAGCACCGTCTTCGATCCCTCCGGCTTGCGCTCGTAGGTATCGGTGAGGTCCCAGGCGATCCGGATCGCGTCCTTCTCGCCCCTGGCGAGGCGCGGCGTCGCGAAGTGGATCAGCTTCTCGCGGATGAGCGGCGAGGTGCTCTGCAGGTTCCGGGTGGAACGCAGCCAGGGCTCGTCCTCCGGCGAGGGATCGCCGGTGGAGACCGGCGCCGGCGGAACCTCCACGCTCAGCGGCCGCAGGGCCACCGTGAACTCATAGGTGATCCGCTTGGCCCCTTTCAGCTTCGGCCAGGTGAGGATCGCGAGCCGGTTGCCTTCGCGCATCGCCTCCTCGACCTGGAAGCCGCGGGAGAGGAGCTTTTCGGCGAGGAGGGTCTGGTGCTCGTCCGACTGCACCAGCGGCACCTCGAGACGGGCGTCCTCGCCGTTGCCGACGACGCGAACCGAGAGGCGCACGGTGCGCACCAGCGGCTTGCCCTCGGTCGGTGCCGGGGCTGGGGCGGCCTGCGCCTCCTGCTGCTTCTGGGCCTCCGCCCGCGAACAGCCCGGGAGCAGGAAGGCGAGAAGGAGCAGCGGCGCTGCGAGGCGCGCGATGCGGCGGGAGCTCTTCATCCGACGTTCTCCAGTACCGGGACCTCCGCCGGAGCGGGCAGCGCGTGGGGCCGCGAGCTCGCGGCGATCTCCCTGGCGAGCGCGATCCGGGCGGCGGTGTCGAGACGCGAGGTGTCCACGCGCTCGATCTGCTCGAGAGGCACGAGCAATCCCTGGAAGTTGGCGATCTGGATGGCGAGACCCGGCCGCGCGTTGAGCTCGAGGAGGAGCGGGCCGTGGTTCGCGTCGAGGACCACGTCGACGCCGATGTAGCCGAGGCCGGTCATCTCGGCGGAGAGCGCGGCGATGCGGAGGATCTCGTCCCAGTGGGGGACGGTCATCCCGATCACGGAGTTGCCGGTGTCGGGGTGGACCTCCACCAGCCGGTTCGACTGCACCGCGTGGTGGGTGCGGCCAGTGGCGATGTCGACACCGGCGGCGATGGCGCCCTGGTGCAGGTTGGCGCGGCCGTCGCTGCGCCTGGTGGGCAGGCGCAGCATCGCCAGCGCCGGCACGCCCTTGCAGACGATGACGCGGACGTCGGGGACGCCGCCGAAGGAGACCGCCTGGAAGGTCGGGTGCAGCTGCACCCGGTACTCGATCATCGCCCGGTCGGTGTTGCCGGCCAGCGAGTAGAGCCCCGAGAGGATGCCGCTGGCGTAGTGGCGGACCTCCTCCTCGGTGAGCTTGACGCCGGAGCCCTTCACGTAGAGCGGCCCGTCGCGGCCGACGACGACGAGCACGCCGTTGCCCATCGCGCCGCGCACCGGCTTGATCACGAACTCGTCGTAGGGCGCGAGCAGCTTCGGCAGGTTGCGCAGATCGCCGTGGGCCTCGACGGTCCCGTAGAGCTCCGGCGCGGGGATGCCGAACTCCCTGCAGAGCGCCTTGGTCTTGAGCTTGTCATCGACCAGGGGAAAGAGGCGGCGCGGGTTGTGCTTCGAGATGAAGCGCGCGTTGCGCGCATTGATCCCGAGGACGCCGCGCTCCTTCAGCTTGTCGAAGAGACCGAACATCAGATCGCCTTCTCCAGCCCGCCCTTGCGGAAGGCGCGGAAGCGGGTCCACTCGCTGAGGCGGTAGCCGGTGTAGCGGCCGAGGAGGAGGAGCACGGCCAGCGTCACCAGGTGCACCTCGGGGAAGGTGAAGACGAAGGCCTGCAGCGCCTCGCTGGCGATCACCCAGTAGCCGCAGGTGGAGACCACCAGCGTGCCGAGCACCAGCTTGGTGGCGTTGCGCGGCCCCTCCTCGACGATGGCGATGGAGAGGCGCTCGATGGTCATGGTCACGATCACGATCGGGAAGAGCGCGATGGTGTAGGCGTCGTTGAAGCCCATGTGCTGGGCGACGACCATCACGCCGGCGATGATCAGGATCACCAGCGTGAGCAGGAAGGAGAGGCGCGGCACCATCAGCAGCTGCGCCCGGTTGAGCGCCCACCTGCCCCCGAAGCCGATCGCCACCACCAGGCCGAGGAGCGCGACGCCGAGGCCGACGCCGGACTCGCGGAAGGCGAGCGAGATCAGGATCGGCATGAAGGTGCCGAAGGTCGGGACGCCGACCACGTTGCGGAAGAGCGCCACCACCAGCGCGCCGAGGGGCACGAGCAGGAGCACGCGGTAGAGCTCCTGGGTCTTCACCGGCAGGGCGAAGAGCGAGAGCTTGTCGATGAGCCGGTCGGAGTTGGCGACCCGGCGCTCGTAGATCTGGTACTGGGTCTGCGCCTCGCGCAGCATCGAGACGCGGTAATCGACCGCCTCGACGTAGCTCGCCTCGAAGGTCGGCGCGTCGCCGACGTGGAGGACGAGGCGCTCCTCGGGCAGGAAGCCGATGCTGCCGCGGACCGGATCGAGGGGCCACCACTTCTCGCCGAGGCGGGCCTCGACCCAGTGCTCCACGCTGGGATCCTTCTTGTCGACGAGGGGCACGCCCACCACCACGCGGGCGGGGATCCCCGCGGCGCGGAGCAGCGCCACCTCGGCGCGGGCCTTGCCGTGGGCGCCGCCGCGCTCGCGCTGCAGCACCGCCAGCGCGTCCTGCGGGCCGTCGTGGCCGTTGGTGGTCTCCACGTCCTTCACGATGAAGTCGTGGATCTGCTGCAGCGCCACCGCGCGATCGTCGCGCCGCACCGAGAGCTCCTCGAGGAGCTCGGAGACGGTGGCGCCGTCGGTCTGGATCGCCTCCTCGGGACCCAGGAGCGAGGTGAACTCCTTGCGCTCCTCGTCGCCGAGTGCCGGGGCGCTGGCGGGCAGCACCGCCCGCGGGCCGTCGCTCTTCCTGGTCTGCACGGAGAAGCGGTAGACGAGGCGGCCGGGGCCGTCGGGCCTGCCCACCGCAACGCCGACGCGGTTGCCGTCCTTCGGGCGGATGTAGAAGCGCATGCCGTCCGCGCTCACCCGCTCGTCGTAGATGCGCTGCCCGCCGCCGTCCGCCGGGAGGAGGAAGGTGAGACGGGTTCGCTCCTCCGGCGCGGTGAGGCGGACCTCCGTCTGCACCGACCAGCGATCGGGCGCAGGCTGCGGGCTGATCTCGTAGCCGAGGACCCCGACCTTGTAGGCGATCAACGCGACCGCGGCGACGACGAAGGCACCGGCGACAGTGAGTAGACGAGGTGACACGGGAGGAGACTCTCTCACAAAAAAGCCTGTGAAACAGGCCTCTTATGCTTGCTGTGCCAAGGAGGGGCGATACGGCACGGCCCGCGCCCCTCGAGGGGGCACGGGCCTTCTCGTGCCGGGCCTCCGACCTCAGCGGATGGGTGTGGCCTTCTGGGTCTTCCCACCGGCATCGGACTTCGCCGCGATCTCGCCCTTCCGGCGGAGGACGGTGAAGGCCCTGCGGCTGGTCAGCTCGTTGCCCTCGCGGGCCACCACCACCACGTGGTTGGCGCCTTCCTTGAGCGGGAAGCGGGCGTCGAAGCGGAGCTTGCCGTCGGCGCCGCCACCGGGGGCGAAGAAGACCTTCTGGTCGTTCACGAAGACGAAGACGTCGCGCAGCTCCGGATCCTCGACGGTGCCGCCGAGCTGGTAGTGGTCGTCGTCCACCGCCACGCCGCCCTTCGACGTGTCGACGTCGAGGCTGATCCGAGGCGGGTTGCGCCACATCCTGCTCTCCACCCCGGCGAAGGCAGCCTTGCCCCTGGTGGCGAGCTTCTCCTCGGCCTCGAGCTGCACATAGCCGATGCGGCCCTTGTTCCACTCCACCCGGGCCCACGGGCCCACCCGCGCCTCGACCGGAAGCACGGCGCCCTTCTGGATCCGGGCGAGGGTGGGGGAGTCGCTGTTGGGCGCTGCCCGGACGAAGCCGTCCTTCGCCACGCGGAAGAGGCCCTTCGCCGGCTGCGCCGCGAGCTGGGCGCCGTCCACCGGGATCTCGAGCTGCTCCACCACGATCTCCTCGAGCTTCTCGTCGAAGACCAGGAGCTGGAGCGGCACGGTCTTCTCCGCGTAGCCCTTTTTCAGCTCGAACTCGAAGTGGCCGTTGCCGAGGGCGCCGGGGGCCAGCTCGCCGAGCTTGTGGCGCCCCTTCTCGATGAAGATCTTCTCGTTGCCCTTGTTCTTGATCGACGCGTAGGTCACGTCGCTCGAGGCGCCGGGGCCGACGTTCTTCACGTCGAGAGCGAGGGTGAGCTTCTCACCGGGATCCGGCATGCCGTCGCCGTCGCCTTCCTTGTCGATCACCTGCCAGGTGAAGGCGAAGCGCGGCTTGGGGACCTCGACGATGTCGAGCTCGGCGTGCAGCTCCTGCAGCTTCTCGCCCGAAGCATCCTCGAACTTCACCACCACCGCGTCGCGGCGCGAGGCGAGGTCCTTCGGGAGCTCGACCTCCACGGACCAGCTCTTCTGCTGGCCGGGGGCGAGGGCGCCGATGAGAAACTCCCGGCGATCGAGGTAGGGGTTGCTCTCCGACTCGGTCCAGGCGCGCAGCTGTGCGAGCGGCGCCTTGCCGGTGTTCTTCACCTGGAGCTGCATCTGGACCTTCTCGCCAGCCCGGATCGGCGTGGCGGGGCCCGGGGTGAGCGTCGCCTCGAGGGGACCGCCCTTCACCGCGGAGGCGGGGGTGACCGTCGCCGCTGCAGCCGACCAGTCGACGCCGAGGTCGACGATCGCCTTCTCCATGCGCTTCTCCTCCACGGCGGCGCGCTTGGCGACGAAGTCGCCCATCGCCTTCAGCTGGCCGCTGCGGGTGGAGGAGGGGACCGAGAGCACGAAGTCGCGAGCGAAGCGGATCTGGAAGTCCTCGACGAATTCCTCGGAGAGCTCCTCCTCGAGTGCCTCCTCGTCCTCGAGGGCGGCCTCGTCCTCGTCGAGCTTCACGTCGTCGCGGAGGTAGCGGAGGCTGAGGAGCGGCTTCTCGTCGGGGCTGCTCTTCTTGGCGATCTTCTCCGCGCCGTCCGCCGGATTGGCCAGGTGCGCGTCGAGGTCGGCCTCGCGCATGGTCTTCACCGGCGCGAAGAGGTTGACCTCCTTCTTGTCCACCCGCGAGGGCACCAGCTCGATGTCCGGGGTCACGCCGGTCTCCTGGATCGAGACGTCGCCGGGGGTGAGGTACTGGGCGATGGTGAGCTTGAGCGCGGAGAGATCGGGGAAGTCGTAGAGGACCTGCACCGAGCCCTTGCCGAAGGTGGTGCGGCCGATCACCACGGCGCGATCGAGGTTCTTGAGGGCGCCGGAGACGATCTCCGAAGCGGAGGCCGAGCCGCCGTTGACCAGCACGGCGATGGGCAGCGTCTTCTCGAGGGCGTCACCGCTGTCGGTGGCCCGCTTCACCTCGCGGAGCTTGTTGCTCATGCCCACGGTGGTGACGATCGAGCCCTCGTCGACGAAGAGGTCGGAGACCTGGATCGCCTGCTCGAGGAGGCCGCCGGGGTTGCCGCGGAGATCGAGCACGAGGCCCTTGATCTTGCCGCCCGCCTCGGCGCGCATCGCCTTGACGGCGTTCTGCACGTCGCGCGCGGTGTTGCCCTGGAAGTTCTTGATCCGCACGTAGCCCACGTTGCTCGAGAGCAGCTTGTGGACCACCGACTCGATCTCGATGATCGCGCGCGGGATCGACATCACCCGGGGCTCCTTCCAGCCCTTGCGCGCCACCATGATGTCGATCTTGGAGCCCGGCTTGCCGCGCAGGCGCTCCACCGCCTCGGAGAGGTCCATGTTCACGGTGGACTCGTCGCCGATGCGGAGGATGCGGTCCTTCGGCTTGATGCCGTAGGTGAAGGCGGGGGTCGGGTTCTCGGCGGTGCCCTTGAGCACCTTGACCACGGTCAGCTCGCCCTCGCGCATCGAGATGACGAAGCCGAGGCCGCCGAACTCACCCTTGGTGTTGAGGCGCATCTCCTTGAAGTACTCGGGCTTGAGCAGCACCGAGTGCGGATCCAGGGAGGAGAGCATGCCGTTGACCAGGGCGTACTCGATGTTTCGCAGGTCCTCTTCGGGGTGGCCGGCGTCGAGGTTCTTCTGGACGAAGCCCATCACCTGCCCGAGGCGGAGGCTCATCTTGAAGATCGAGTCGACGTCCGTCACCGAGAAGGACGCGGTCTTGCCGCCGACGGTGACCTTGACCGCGCCGGTCTTCACGTCGCCGTCCACCATCACCTCGGGGATCTCCTTCTCCACCGAGTCGAGGGCGTCGACGAGCATCTGCTGCGGGCTGATCCGGGAGGGATCGAAGTAGTTCTCCTTCACGAGGAGGACGACCCGGTTGAAGATCTTGAGGGAGGCGAGGTCGTGGGACCCCTCCTCCTGCGAAGCGGGGGAAGCGGCCCGCGCCTCGGAGAGGACGGGCACGAGGCGGTTCCCCGCAGCGAGACTCCACGCGCCAACGAGGGCGACGAGGGCTGCCGCACGGGCGGCGATTCGGATCATCCTGGGAGCTCCCGGCATCTTGGAAGGTTCGCTCGCGGTCTACCGTGGCGAGTCCACGGCACGATCTCTTGGATCATAGGCAGGGGATCGGGCGCCCTCAAGGAACATGGGCGCACGAACCCCAACCCGGAAAGCCAACAGCGGGTCCCGCGGGAATCCATCCCGAGGTCCCGGTTGCCGGCTGCAACACGCGAATCGACGCAATCCAACCCGGAAGGCGAAAGAAGGCCGCGGGCCCGCTCGAAGGGCGAGCAGCGGCGTGCGGGCGCTGCCTCCGGCTACGCGGGGCGGACCCCGGGTGCGTTCTGCTCGCACCAGGCGATCACCCGGGCGACGGCGCCGCGGCCCTCGTGTTCCTCGAGCTCCTGGATCCCCGTGGGCGAGGTGACGTTCACCTCGGTGAGCTTGCCGCCGATGACGTCGATCCCCACGAAGACGAGTCCGTCGGCCCGGAGCTGCGAGGCGATCGTGCGCACGATGCGCAGATCGTCCTCGTCCAGCGCAGTCCGCGCAGCGCTGCCGCCGAGGTGGAGGTTGTTCCGCTCCTCGCCGGCGCCGTGGACGCGGAGCACCGCGCCCAGCGGCTCGCCGTCGAGGAGGAGGATGCGCTTGTCGCCTGCTGCGGCCTCGGGGAGGTAGACCTGCGCCTCGCAGCGCGCGCCCCGGGGCGTCGCCGCCTCGAGCAGGGCGTTGAGCCCCCGCATCCCCCGCTGCGCGAAGAGGATCCCCTCGCCTGCGTAGCCGGCGAGCGATTTGAGCACCACCTCGCCGTGCTCCTCCACGAAGGCCCGGAGACGGGCCCTGTCGGCGGTGACGAGGGTGGTGGGGCAGACCTCCGGGAAGCGGAGCGCGTAGAGCTTCTCGTTGGCGGCGCGCACGCCTGCCGGATCGTTGAGCACCCGGCAGCGCGCGGGATCGACCCGCTCCAGGATCCAGGTCGCCTCCACGTAGCGGTCGTCGAAGGGCGGATCGGTCCGGAGCCAGACGATGGGGAAGCCGGAGACCTCCCGCCAGCTCGCCTCGCCCTCCCAGCGGAAGGCGCCGCCGCTCGTGGGGACGGCGACCGGCCGGGCCCGGATCACCGGCGTGCCGCCCTCCAGCGAGAGATCGTCCGCCGAGGCGAAGAAGGTGGCGTGGCCCCGGGCCCTCGCCTCGCGCATCAGCGCCCAGGTGGTGTCCTTGTCCGGCGCCGCCTTCTCCAGCGGGTCCATCAGGAAGAGCATCTCCACGGCTGGCTGCCTTTCGCTTGGGAGCAACGCCCCTCCTATAGCGGGGCGCGGCGCCGTCGTCAGCGCTTTGGTGCGCCGCCGCCCGCAGGGATGCCGCCTGCAGCACGAAGCTCGTGGAAGAGGATCGTCGCCCCCACCGTCGCCGCCGGGATGAAGAGCGTGTTGAGCACCGGCACCCACAAGAGCAGGTAGACCGCCGCGCCGAAGCCGAACGTGGTCGCCGGATGGGCGCGGAGGGTCCGGGCCACCTCGCGGAAGCGCCAGCCGAAGCGATTCGCCGGGATGTCCAGGTATTCGAAGGCGAGCCAGAAGATGGTCCAGGCCACCGAGAGCAGGCTCCAGGCTGCGTGACCCGCGCCGGGTAGGAGCCAGAGCGGCAGGAGCAGGGCGTGGCCTGCGAGGAGGAGGCTCACCCGAAGCACCGCCTTGCGCACGCCGGCGGCGGCCTCCGCAGCGAGACGCCCGAGCCCCCCGGCGCCCGGGCCCTGCAGGCCGAGGTGCCGCTCGGTTGCCTCCACCAGCGGATCGGCGAGGGGCGCCGTGACCACCGCGGGCACCGCGGCGACGCCGACCACCAGTCCCACAGCGCCGAGGGCCAGGGCGGCGAGGTACCAGAGCGCCACCAGCCACCCCTCGGGCCTGGTCCAGAGCGCCCCGAGGGCTACGGGCACGCCGAGCAGCAGCCCTGCCACCAGGGCGAGGAGGGAGAGGGCGGTGATCGCCGCCATCGCCAGCGCCCAGCGCCGCAGGGCGGGCACCGCGACGACCAGGTGCAGGGCGTGGAAGGGCAGGGCGAATCCGCCGCCGAAGCCTGCGGCTCGAAGCGGGGCTGGTAGGGGAACGCTCATCGAAAGGGCAGAACGCGCGAAACCGCAGGAACGTTCATACATCCACAGCCACGCCCAGTCGTCCTCCGATTCTTGCTCCCCAAACCTCGCCCCGCTACCTTCCGCCGCCCATGTCCCTCGACCTCGACAAAGACAGCAGCCCGCCGATCTCCTCCCTCGACGACCTGGTCGCGATCTTCCGCCGCGCGGAGCGGCCGAAGAGCGACTGGAAGGTCGGGATGGAGCACGAGAAATTCGGCTTCCTGGGGACCACACCCGAGCCCGTCCCCTACGAGGGGCGCCGGGGGATCCGCACGGTGCTCGAGCGCTTCGAGCGCTACGGCTTCACCCCCTGGGCGGAGGAGGGAAATCCGATCGCCGGCCGCGGCGCCGGGGCCACCCTCTCCCTCGAGCCCGGTGGCCAGCTCGAGCTCTCCGGCAGGCCCTACACCTCCACCCACGCCTGCAGGGACGAACTCCTCCACCACATCGCCCAGGCGAAGGCCATCGGCGCGGAGCTGGGGATCTCCTGGCTCGGCGTGGGCTACCGCCCCTTCGGCACCACCGGCACCGCTCCCTGGATGCCGAAGATCCGCTACGGCGTCATGCGCGAATACCTGCCCACCCGCGGCAGGCTCGCCCTCGACATGATGCTGATGACCTCCACGGTCCAGGCGAATTACGACTTCGACTCCGAGGAGGACATGGCCCGCAAGATGCGCGCGGGCATGGCCGTCTCCTCGATCGTCTCGGCGATCTGGGCCAACTCCTTCCTCGTCGACGGGAAGGATTCCGGCTACGCCAGCTACCGCTACGGCGTCTGGAACGAGGTCGACCCGGATCGCTGCGGCCTGCTCTCCTTCGTCTTCGATCCGGACTTCGGCTACCGGCGCTGGGTCGAGTACGCCCTCGACGTGCCGATGTTCTTCGTGCGGCGGGCGGGGCGCTACATCAAGGCGAACCACCTCACCTTCCGCCGCTACATGGCGGAGGGGCTCGGCGAACACCGCGCCACCATGGGCGATTTCGAGGACCACCTCACCACGCTCTTCCCCGAGGTCCGGCTGAAGACGGTGATCGAGGTCCGGGGGGCGGACGTCGCCGACTCCGAGATGAACGCGGCGCTGGCGGCGATCTGGAAGGGGATCTTCTACGACGCGGACGCCTGTGCAGCAGCGGAGGCCCTCACCGCGGGGATGCGCTTCGAGGAGCGCCTCACCCTGCAGCGGGACGTGGCGCGCCACGGCCTGCGGGCGAGCTGCAGCAAGGGCGGCGTCCTCGACCTCGCCAGGGAGCTCTACCGGATCGCTGCTGCCGGGCTGGAGCGCCAGGCCTGCCGCAACGCTGCGGGGGACGACGAGCGGGTGGTGCTGCGGGCGATCGAGCAGGTGCTCGAATCGGGCCGGTCCCCTGCCGACGTGTGGCGGGCGCGCTGGAACGGCGACCTGGGCGGGGATCCGGCCAAGCTGATCGCGGCGATGGCCTACTGATCGGCAGCACGACCGTCGGAACGCGGCACGCCCGGCTCCTCGGCGAGAGGAGGCGGGCGTTCTCGCACGCAGCTTCAGCCGTTGCGGCGTCTGCTGGCTGCTGCGGCCCTGGGGGCGGCGGCGCGCTTCGGGGTGGCGGTGCTCCGCGCCGCGGTGACGCGGCGGGCCCGCGGCGTCTCCGCCGCAGCGGTGCCGCGGCGCGTCCTGCTCGCCCGGACGAGAACCGGCTCCCCGATCGTCACCACCGGATCGCAGCGCCCCTCGACGAGGAGGGTCGCCTCCCCGCGGAAGCTGTCGATCACGGCGAACCCGGCGTTGCGGCGCCGGGGCCGCACCATCCAGCGGACCTCCTGGCCGGTGCGGACCGTGGTGGAGGCGGCGCCATGGGAGACCACCGCGATCCGGCCGTCCACGAAGATCATGCAGAGGGCGGCCTTGTCGGTGGAGGAGAGTTCGATGTTGTGCTCGCGGCTCATGCGAGCGAAGACGCGCCAGCCCGGAATTTCCCTTCAACCGGCGCGTCGATTTTCTCACGCCCTGTGAATCCGCGGCCTTAGCCGCGCTTCCGCCCCTCGAACCAGCCGGCGTCCACCTGCACCTGCTCCGGGATGCGCTCGCGGCGGGCCCGCGCCTCCTCCCGCCGCACGCTGTAGCGCAGCGGGAAGTCCGCGGGCAGCTCGAGGTTCCGGGGCAGGTAGAGGGTGGCGCAGGCGGGGCCGCCGCCGGCCTTGCCGAAGAGCTCGAAGAGCGGCAACCGCCGCACCGCGAGCCCCTGCTCCCGGAGCATCCCCTCGAAGCCCGCGCTCACGCCGTCGGGCACCAGCACGCCGCGCTCCACCTGCCGGGAGTTGCCGGCGTACTGAGCGACCGCGTCCTCCCTGTCGATCGGCAGGATCGCCCCGGCCTCGAGCGCCGCGGCGACCCGGGTAGCGCCGTCGCCCCAGAGACCGCCCGCGTAGTGCACCAGCCTGGCGCCGCCCGCAGCGGGCCTGGCGCCGAAGTGGACCGTGTCGCCGTGGAAGTGGGGGTAGACGAGCTCCGCGTAGAGCCGCGCCCCTGCCGGCACCCCTGCGAAGTCGGCGGCGTATTGCACGCCCTCCCGCACCGAGCGCTGGGTCTTCGGGGTGGTGTTCTGGTCGTAGTGGCCGGGCACCGTGTAGGTCAGCACCACCCGGTCGCCGACCACCGCCACGTCGGCCATCCCCTCCCAGCGGTGGGGATTCTTCGCCACGGAGAGCTCGTAGCCACCGGCCTCCGCCATCCTGGCGAGGAGGCGCCGGTAGTAGCCCTCCTCCTCGAGGCGGTGGGTGAGCATGTGGGGCAGCAGCGCCCGCATCTTCCGATCCTCGATCACCACCCAGGGGCCGTTGGCGGCGAAGACCCTGCCGGTGAGGACCTGGTCGATCTGGCCGAGGTGGGCGCCGCCGGCGAGGGGCTGGATGTTGCCGGCTGCGTCGACGCGCAGATCGCCCTGGTCGAGGAAGGGGTCGTCCTCCGGCTCGAAATCGAAGAGGGCGTCGCCGCCGAGGGCGAGGATCCCCTCGCAGACCCCGAGCCACTCGTCGTAGGCGGTGCGGGGCGAGTAGCTGAGGTGGGCGACCTCGCTCTTGTAGTTCGCACCGGCCTTGTTGACGGTGACCGGGACGGGCGGGCGGACCACCAGCAGGGAACCGTAGACGTCGTCGAGCACGTTGCGCATGGAGCCTCCCCTTCTCGGTTGCGCCACCTCCCTTAGCAGATGGGAGCGACGAAGGGGCCGCAGCGTGCTGCCCCCGGCGGGTCTTCGGCCGAAATGGAAAGGCCGCCCCGGGGGGCGGCCTTCGCTGCGGTCAGATCAACTCGTAGACCCGCTGCAGGGCGCGGTCGAGGCCGCTCGGATCCGGCCCGCCGGCCTGGGCGAGATCGGGCTTGCCGCCGCCCCTGCCGCCGACCTCGGTGGCGATCTGCTTGATGATGTCGCCGGCCTTGATCCCCTTGGCCACCACGTCCGGGGTCACGGTGACGAGGAGGACCGCCTTGCCGTCCGCCTCGCCGCCCAGGGCGATGAGGCCCGAGCCGATCTTGTCGCGGAGCTTGTCGGCGAGGTCGCGCAGGTCGCGGGCGTCGCCCTCGGCCCTGGTGGCGAGGACGCGGATCCCCTTGATCTCGCGAGCCTGGGAGAGCAGGTCGCCGGATTTGGCCGCGGCGAGCTGCTTGCGGAGGGCGTCGAGCTCCTTCTCCAGATCGCGGGTGCGCTTCTGCGAGGCCTCGATCTTCTCGGCGAGGTCCTCGGGGGCTGCCCGGAGGAGCGCCGCGGCGTTCCGGAGCTCGCGGTCGCGCTGCTGCACGTACTGCAGCGCGCCCTCGCCGCTCACCGCGACGATGCGGCGCACGCCTGCTGCGATCGACGACTCGCTCTGGATCTTGAAGAAGCCGATGTCGCCGGTGCGGGCCACATGGGTACCGCCGCAGAGCTCGCGGGAGGCGGGGTGCACCTGCACCACGCGGACGCGGTCGCCGTATTTCTCGCCGAAGAGCGCCACCGCCCCGGAGGCCCGGGCCTCGTCGAGGGTGAGCTCCTCGGTGCCGGCGCCGGCGTTGTCCCGGATCATCCGGTTGACCCGCTCCTCGATCGTCTCGAGCTCCTCGGGGGCCGGCGCGGCGAAGTGGGTGTAGTCGAAGCGCAGGTAGTCCGGCGCCACCACCGAGCCCGCCTGCTTCACGTGCTCGCCGAGGACGTCCTTGAGCACCCGGTGGAGGAGATGGGTGGCGGAGTGGTTGGCGCGGATCGACTGCCGGCGCTCGCCGTCCACCAGCGCGAGGAGCTCCTCGCCCTCGTGCACCGTGCCCGAGACCACCTTGCCGCGGTGGACGATGAGGTTGGCGGTGGGCTTCTGGGTGTCGTGGATCTCGATCCGCAGCTCGCCCCTGGCGCCGTCGACCGCGGGGCCGGTGAGCGCGCCCTGGTCGCCGACCTGGCCACCGCTCTCGCCGTAGAAGGGGGTGCGGTCGAGGATCACCTCGATCTCCTCGCCGGCCTGCGCGGTCCGGACCCTGCCGCCCCCCTTCACCAGGGCGAGGACCCTGCCGCGGCCCTCGAGGCCGTTGCCCTCGTAGCCAGCGAACTCGGTGTCGCCCAGCTCGTTGGCGAGCTCGAGGTAGAGCGAGCCCACCGCCTCCTGGCCGGAGCCGGCGAAGGAGGAGCGCTCCCGCTGCTCCTCGAGGGCGCGGTTGAAGCCGTCCTCGTCGATGTGGAAGCCGTGCTCCGAGGCGATGATCCGGGTGAGGTCCACCGGAAAGCCGTAGGTGTCGTAGAGCTTGAAGACCACGTCGCCGGGGAGGATGGGATCGCCGCCCTTGCGGGAGTCGATCTCCTCGTTGATCAGGGTGAGGCCGCGGGAGAGGGTGCGGCGGAAGGACTCCTCCTCGTTGCGGGCCACCTCGAGGATGAACTTCTCGCCGTCCACGAGCTCCGGGTAGGCGGCGCCCATCTCGGCCACCACCGCCCTGCAGACTTCGAAGAGGAAGAGCTTGTCGAGGCCGAGGCGGGTGCCGTGGCGAATCGCCCGGCGCATGATCCGGCGGAGCACGTAGCCGCGTCCCTCGTTGGAGGGGAGCACGCCGTCGCCCACGAGGAAGGAGGTGGCGCGGGCGTGGTCGGCGATGACGCGGAGCGAGGTCTTCTGATCCTCGGTGGCCCCGGCGTAGTCGAGGCCCGCCAGCTTCGCCGCAGCGGCGATCACCTTCTGGAGGAGATCGGTGTCGTAGTTGGAGCGCTTGCCCTGCACCACCGCGGCGATGCGCTCGAGGCCTGCGCCGGTGTCGATGGACGGGCGCGGCAGCGGCTTCATGTTGCCGTCGGCATCGCGCTCGAACTGCATGAAGACCAGGTTCCAGATCTCCAGCCAGCGATCGCAGTCGCACGCGACGCCCTGGCACCTTCTGCCGGCCTGCTCCTCGGCGCAGGCGATGTCGGCGCCCTGGAAGTAGTGGATCTCCGAGCACGGGCCGCAGGGGCCGGTGTCGCCCATCATCCAGAAGTTGTCCTTGAGGCCGAGCCGGATGATCCGCTCCTCCTCGACCCCGGCGACCTCGCGCCAGAGCTTGCCCGCCTCGTCGTCCGCGGGGATGGCGTCGGTGCCCTCGAAGATCGAGACGGCGAG
This sequence comes from Vulgatibacter sp., assembly GCF_041687135.1. Taxonomy (NCBI): domain Bacteria; kingdom Pseudomonadati; phylum Myxococcota; class Myxococcia; order Myxococcales; family Vulgatibacteraceae; genus Vulgatibacter; species Vulgatibacter sp. The sequence continues at coordinate 457,742 of NZ_JAWLCN010000001.1, forward strand.
CCGCGACCGGTCGAGGCCGAGGGTCCCGGTGACGAACTGCCAGGCGAAGTCGATGGCGTCGCGCTTGAAGTAGTCGCCGAACGAGAAGTTGCCGAGCATCTCGAAGAAGGTGTGGTGCCGCGCGGTGTAGCCCACGTTCTCGAGGTCGTTGTGCTTGCCGCCGGCCCGCACGCACTTCTGGGCGGTGGTCGCGCGGCTGTAATCACGCTTCTCGCGGCCGGTGAAGACGTCCTTGAACGGCACCATGCCTGCGTTGGTGAAGAGCAGGGTGGGATCGTTGGCGGGGACGAGGGACGAGCTGCGGACGGCGCGGTGCCCGCGCTGCTCGAAGAACTGCAGGAAGGCCGAGCGGATCTCGGCGGCGGTGCGAGGGGTGGACATGTCTTGCCTTGCAGGGAGTGGATCGGTCGAAAAGCGCTGGATGGAAAACCCGGCCGGACCCGCGTTCTTCCGCCCGCGGGCCGTCAAGAAGCGGATCCGATAACCGACGGCATCCGGAGCGTCAACGCTGTGGGGCGGGTGGCTCTTCTCCAGCTGCCTCCGCCTCCGCCGCCGCGGGGGCAGGCGCGGCGGCAGCCGGGGGAGCCGTCGGCGCCTCGACCTCCACCCGCCAGCCCTCGCCGGTGCGGACCATCCGGACCCGGTCGGTTTCGCCACCTGCCGTCACCAGCAGGGTGGCGGTCTCCGCCTGCTCCTCGACCACCTCGATCTTCTCGAGCGGCCGGGCGAGCTGCGCGCCCCCGAGGATCACCTGCTTCGGGTCGTCGGGGAGCGCACCGCCGGAGGCCTCGCTCCGCTCCTGCACGAGCTTCGTGAAGCGCTCGCGGGTCGCCGGGGCGAGGAGCTCCCAGGCTGCGTCGGCGTCCCGCTGCTGCACCTTCTCGACGAAGAGCCGGAAGGTGGCCTCGGGATCGCTGGTGTTTTCGCTGCAGGCGGCGGTGGCAGCCGCCGCCGCGAGGGCGAGGGCGAGAAGCAGGTTTCGCATGGCGGCCAACCTACCAGCATCAGGGGGCGTGGCGCCGCAGGAAGAAGGGGCTCGCCCGATAGGCGTCGATCGCCGCGCGGGCCGCCACCTTGAGAACCGCCGCGATCGGCACCGCTGCGAGCAGCCCGATGAAACCGAAGAGCTGGCTGCCCACCGCCAGCGCGACGATCACGATCGACGGTCCGAGCTGCACCTTGCGCCCCATGATCCACGGCGAGATCAGCGCGCCCTCGAGGGTCTGCACCGCGGCGAAGGCGACGACCACCCAGAGCACGTCGATCGGGTTGCCGCCTGCGAGGGCGAGGAGCGAGGCGAGCACGAGGGCGATGGCGCCGCCGAGGAAGGGGACGAGCTCGCCGAGCCCCGCGAGCAGCCCCACCACCAGCGCGAGCGGCACGCCGATGATGGTGAAGGCCAGGGCGTAGAGGGCGCCGGTGATCACCGCCACCAGCAGCTGGCCCCGGATGAAGCCGGAGAGCACCTCGTCGGCCTGGGTGGAGCGCTCGAAGAAGCGGTCGCGCCAGCGGGGGGGCACCAGGTCGGCGCTGCGGTCCACGAAGCGGTGGTAGCCGCGCAGCATGAGGAAGACGAAGATCGGCACGAAGACGATCGCCGAGGCCACGGTGCCCACGCCGCTCGCCGCCCGGCTCGCCCAGTCGGTGAGGGTGGAGGCGCCGGGGAGCGCATCCTGTGCCCGCTGCTCCAGCGAGGAGGAGAAGCGCTCGACGTCGTCCGCGAGGTTGGCGGGGATGCGGTCGCGCAGCCCGTCCCAGACGCCGCGGAGCTGCGACCAGGTCTCCCGCACCATCTCCGGCAGCTCGGCGATCTGCAGCGCCACCGCCGGCGCCATCAGGACCACGATGAGAGCGATGAGGCCCGCTCCGACCAGCGCCACGAGGAGGACGCCGGCGACCCGGGGCACGTGTTTGCGGTGGAGCCAGTCCACCAGCGGGAGCAGGGCGTAGGCGAGGATGGCGCCGAGGAAGAGCATCGTCGCCACGCCCGGGAACCAGAGGTAGACCACCGCCCAGATCAGGATCCCGAAGACGACGGAGGCCGCGAAGGCGAGATCCGCGTGGCGCCTGTCGAGGGAGGGGTTTGCGGGCTGCTCGTCCATCCCGCAAACGATGGTCACCGGCGGGGCGGAAGGCGAGGCCTGGCAGCCAGGTAGATCCAGAGGCCGATCGCGCCCAGGAAGAGGAGCGCCACGACCCAGGTGGTGCGCCCCACCACCCCGACAAGGCGGCGCTTCGCGTCGCGCCAGATCCAGACCACGCCGGTGGCGAGGAGGAGGCCCAGGTTCACCACCGCGGCGAGCAGGAGCGGATCGTCGTTGGCCTGGGCGAGGGTCCCGTCGATCGCCCGCGGCAGCAGGAAGTCGGCCCGCCGCAGCCACACCCAGACGATGCCGATCGCCGGTAGCGAGAGCAGGGCGATGAGCACCACGAGCAGGGTGTTGTCCCTGTCGCCGGGGCCGGGATGGAGGTCGGGCGCGTGCATCGCCCTGCCGACTAGCACAGCGCCGGTGCGCCGTCAGCCGAAGAGGGGGACGCCGCGGCGGCGGAGCTCGCCGAGGAGGAGCGGCATCGGCAGGCCGAGGACGTTGGTCCAATCGCCGTCGATCCGCTCGAAGAGCGCGAGTCCCCGGGCCTCGACCCGGTAGCCACCGGCGCAGCCCTGCCATTCGCCGGTGGCGAGGTAGGCCTCGATCTCCTCCGGACACAGCGCCCGCACGGTGAGCCGCGTCTCCTCGTTGCCGACGAAGGTCCCGCCGGGCCCGAGCACGGCGACGCCGCTCACCAGGGCGTGGGAGCGCCCCGCCATCTCCCCGAGCTGCGCCCGCGCCTCCGCCTCGTCCGCCGGCTTGCCCAGCGCACGGCCGCCCAGGGCCAGCACCTGGTCGGCGCCGATCACGATCGCCCCGGGGTTCCGCTCCGCCACCGCCCGGGCCTTCTGCATCGCGAGGGACTCGGCCTGTGCCACCGGATCCGCCGCCGGATCGAGCTGCTCCTCCACCCCCGGCGCCTCGCAGCGGAAATCGAGCCCCACCTGTTCGAGCAGGGCCCGGCGTGCCGGGGAGGTCGAGGCGAGGACGAGGGTGGGCATCGGAGCTCCTGGCTGGAGGGGTCACTGGCGCATTCACATTATTCGCGGCAGCCCTGCCCCGGATGGTAGCATTCGGCGGCTTCGCTGCAGGCCGAAGGGCAAGGGAGCAAGGTCCCGGGCGCCGGGGCCAAAGGGGGCAGGCGTCGCATGTGGCATCGAACGGATACCCACCGGTATCCGGTGCTCTACGTCGATGACGAACGGAACAACCTGACGGTCTTCCGTCTGGTCTTCTCCGACGAGTTTGCCGTGCGAACCGCCCAGAGCGGCGAGGAGGCCCTGGAGATCCTCGCGTCCGAGCCGATCGCGGTGCTCCTCGCCGATCAGCGCATGCCGGGGATGACCGGCATCACCCTCGCCGAGAAGGTGAAGGAGGCCCACCCCGAGGTGGTGCGGATGATCGTCACCGCCTTCGTCGACACCCGCGCCGCTCTCGACGCGATCAACCGGGGCGAGGTCTACCGCTTCATCTCCAAGCCCTGGCGGGAGGACGAGCTGCGGGCGGTCCTGCGCACCGCCATCGATCTCTTCGCCCTCGGGAGCATGGTCGGCGATCTGCAGCTCAAGATGCTCCGCAGCGAGCGGCTCGCCTCTCTCGGCTTCGCCACCGCAGGCGTCAGCCACGACATGAAGACGCCGCTGGGCACGGTGACGCTCGGCGTCGATCGGCTCGCACGGAAGCTGGGCAAGCTCGAGGAGGCGCAAGGCGCGTCGCCCCTCACCTCCGACATGCACAAGGTCCTCGCCGACTGCAAGGCAGCGGCGAAGCAGCTCAAATCGTTGATCGAGACGATCCGGGTCCACGCCAGGGAACAGCCCGCCCCCACCGAGCGGCTGCGTCCGGCGGAGCTCGCCGAGTCGACCCTGCGTCTCTGCCGCGCCGAGATCCTTTCGCGGGCGCAGCTCTCCTTCGAGCGGGACGAAGCGCCGCCCATCGTGGGCGACCCGGTGCAGCTCGGGCAGGTGCTCCTCAACCTGCTCGTGAACGCGGCGCAGTCGATTCCGCCGGGCGAGCCGGGGCGGCACCGGGTCCGCCTCCGCGTCGGCGGCAGCGAGGGCAGGGCGCTCCTCCAGATCACCGACACCGGCAGGGGCATCACCCCCGAGGTGCTTCCGAAGATCTTCGACCCGTTCTTCACCACCCGCACCGACGAGGGCGGAACCGGCCTCGGCCTCGCGATGGTCCGCGAGATCGTCGACCGGCACGGCGGCACGATCGAGGTGCAGAGCACGCTGGATCGAGGGACCACCGTCTCGGTCTTCCTCCCCGCCGCACCCCAGGACGCCTGACGCCGCTCTCGAAGCGTCACGATAAGGGCGACCGTTGCGGGATAGGATGCGCCGAAACCTCCACCGGAGATCCGGCGATGCCCGACCATCCCTTCTTCCGCGGGCTGCGGCCCACGCTCCACATCGCCCACCGTGGCGGCGCCCTGCTCGCGCCGGAGAACACGCTGGTCGCCTTCGGCGCAGCGGTGGAGCGCTACCGGACGGCGGTGCTCGAGACCGACGTGCAGGTGAGCGCCGACGGCGCCCTCGTCGTCTTCCACGACGACACCGTGGACCGGTGCACCGACGGCGCCGGCAGGGTCGACGCCCTCGACCTCGCGGTGCTGCAGCGCCTCGACGCCGGGTACCGCTTCACTCCCGACGGCGGCGCGACCTTTCCCTTCCGCGGCGCAGGCGTGCGCATCCCCACCCTGCGGGAGGCCCTCCGCGCCTTTCCCTCCCTGCGCTTCAACATCGACTTCAAGCCCGCCAGCGCCGACGCGGCGGGGGCCTTCGTCGATCTCCTCCGCGAGGAGGGTGCGGTGGAGCGGGTCTGCATCGGCTCCGAGCACGACGAGGTGGGCAAGGCCCTGGTGCGGCTCCTCCCCGAGGGCTGCCATTTCTACCCGCGGGATGCGCTCACCGCGGTGGTGATGGCGCTCAAGCTCGGGGCGCCGCCCCCGGCGGACGATCCCTGGCTCGTCCTCGACATGCCGCTCACCTACCAGGGGATGCGCCTCGTCGATGCCGACTTCGTGCGGGCCGCCACCGCCTACGGCCGCTGGGTGAACGTCTGGACCATCGACGACGAGGCGGAGATGCGGCAGTTGGTGCAGGACGGCGTCGGGGGCGTTATGACGGACCGGCCGGACCTTCTCCGCCGGGTGCTGGACGAGCGCCCGGCATGACCGCACGTTGCGGGGTGTTCCGGTAGCGCCGCGGCTCGCGGCCAACCGGCCCGTCGGGCCCTTCCGGAGGCTTCGGAGCAACGATGAGCGTGATGGTGGCGCAGTTTCTCAACCTGGTCTGGATCGTGGTGCTGGTCCGCGTGATCCTCTCCTGGGTCGTCCGCGACCCCGAGAACCCGCTGGTCCGCTTCGTGGGCACCCTGACCGATCCCTGGATGCGGCCGCTGTCGCGCCACCTCACCTTCGGTGGTCTCGATCTCTCGCCGATGGTGGTGCTGATCGGGATCCGGGTGGTGCAGCGGATGCTGCTTTCTGCCTAAGCCGAGCCGCAGGGTAACGTGAACCAGAAGGTGCTGCCCCTGCCGAGCTCGCTCTCCGCCCAGATCCTGCCGCCGTGGGCCTTCACGATCCCGCTGGCGATGGAGAGGCCGAGGCCGGCGCCCGCCCTGCCGCTGGCCCGGACCTGCCAGTAGCGGTCGAAGATGTGGAGGAGGTTCTCCGGGGCGATGCCGGGACCGGTATCCTCCACGCCGATCCGCACCTCGCCGGGAGGCAGGTTGGCGACCAGGCGCACGGTGCCCCCTGCCGGCGTGAACTTCAGCGCGTTGCCGAGGAGGTTGGAGAGGACCTGGAGCACCCGCTCCCGGTCGCAGTCGACCCTGCCGGCACCTTCGTCGATCTCCGCCACCAGGCGGAGCTTCTGCTCGCCGGCGAGGGGCTGGAACATCTCGAGGGCCTCGCCGACCAGGCTGCCGAGGTCGTGGCTGCTCCGCTCGAGCTGCAGCTCCTGCGACTCGATCCGCGAGATGTCGAGGAGGTCGCGGATCAAGTGGTTCATCCGCTCGGCGCTGCGGCGGATCCCCTCCGCCCGGTTGAGGATGCGTTCGCCGAGATCGCCGGGGGGTAGCTTCTTCTTCAGCACCCCGGCGTTGGCCAGGATCGAGGAGAGTGGGTTGCGCAGGTCGTGGGAGACGACCGCGATCATCTCCTCCCTGGCGCGGCTGGCGCGGGACGCCTCCTGGTAGAGGCGGGCGTTGTCCACCGCCAGCGCGGCGCGCTGCGCGAGGTCGGAGGCGAGGGCGAGATCCGCCGGCGCGTAGCGGCGGTTCGACTCGGCGAAGAGGAAGGTCATCGTCCCCAGGGTCTTGCCCGGCACCCGGAGCGGCATCACCAGGGCCGATTTGGCCCCGAGCTCGGTGAACAGCCCGGCGTCGGCGCCGCCCGCTGCCCGGTGGGCGGTGGGATCGTCGACGACGACGGGCTCGCCGGTCCGCAGCACCTGCCCGGCGCCGGGCTCGGCGCCGATGCGGACGATGCGCCGGCCCTTCTGGGCCGCGGCGATCTCGGCGCCGGCGGGGTTCCATTGCGCCATCGCCGATCGCTCCACCGCATCGGGGGCCACCGCGAGATCGACCCAGCACCAATCCGCGAGGTCGGGCACCGCGAGGCGCGCCAGGGTCTCGAGTCGCTCGCCTGCGTCGAGCGGCGCGGCGAAGAGGACCGAGCTCGCCTGATCGAGGAAGGCGAGGCGGCGTTGCGCGGCCTCCGCGTCGGCGCGGGCCTCCTGCTCCCTGGCGAGGAGGCGGGCGTGTTCCGCGTCGAGAGCCGCCCGCGCGGCGAGCTCGCCGATCGCCCGGGCCGCCGCTGCGACCAGGGCCCGGAGCATCACCGGGTCGACGCTGCTGGAGGCGCAGGCGACGGCGCCCACCACCTCGTTGCGAAAGAGGACGGGCACCGCCGCGAGGACGCGGTCGGCGACGATCAGCTCGACCGGCGCAGCCCGGGCGATCGCCTGCAGACCCACCGCATGCCAGGTCGGATCGCCTTCGAGGGTCTCGAAACCGGCGGGCCCGAGCTGCCGGGCGCCATGGCTGGTGTCGAAGAGGGCCACTGCCCCGCCCACCGGATCGAGACAGGCGTGGAGGAGCTCCGCGGCCCGTGCCCAGCCGACGCGCTCGAGGAGGGCGGCGCCGCGCACGGCTTCGTTCCGGCTCGTCTGGCTGGGAATGCGTTCCGTGTGTGCCAATTCCACCCTCGAAGCGCCCGGGAGAGCTCGAATTGTGGAACAGGTGGCAGCCAATTGAAATCCCGCCAGGGGGAGGGCTCAGACGATCTCTGTCAGCTGGCTGGCGATCGCCGGGAGGGGAAGGACCAGATCGGCGAGCCCCTCGTTGATGGCCGCGGCCGGCATCCCGAAGACGTCCGAGGTGGCCTCGTCCTGGGCGACGACGGTGCCGCCCGCCTGGCGGATCGCCCGCAGGCCATCCGCTCCGTCCCGTCCCATCCCGGTGAGCACCAGCCCCAGCGAGGCGGCGCCGAGGGAGCGGGCCATCGACTCGAAGAGGAAGGTGCCGGAGGGGCGGAAGCCGCCGATCGGCGGCGCGTCGGAGAGGAGCACCGCGCCGCCGTCGTGGGAGACGCCGAGGTGGCGGTTGTCCGGGGCGATGTGGACCACGCCGGGCTCGAGACGGGTGCCGTGCTGCGCCACCCGGACGTCGAGCTTCGAGGCGCCGTCGAGCCAGTGGGCGAGGCCCTCGGCAAAGCCGATGGCGATGTGCTGCACCACCAGGACCGGACGGGGAAAATCCCGGGGAAGCGCCGCGAGGATCTTGTGGAGGGCGGCGGGACCGCCGGTGCTGGCGACCACGCCCACCACCTCGGGACGCGCCGCCCTGCGCGGAATCGGCAGCGGGGGAGGCGAAGGCGTCGCCACCGGGGCCTCGCGGCTGCGGCGCACGATCTTCACCCGGGCCATCGCCCTCACGGTGGCGACGAAATGGCGGCTCTCCTGCTCGAATTGGGTGGAGCCGGGGCCGCCGGGCTTGGGGAGGATCGCAAGCGCGCCGGCCCGCAGCGCTTCGAGGGAGACCGCCACGTCGCGGACGTCGAGGCCGGAGACGATCACGATGGGCGTCGGCGCCTCGGTCATGATCCGTTTGGTGGCCTGGAACCCATCCAGATGGGGCATCTGGATGTCCATGGTGATCACGTCCGGTCTGTGGCGACGGGCGAGCTCCACCGCCTCTGCTCCGTCCTGCGCCTCACCCACCACCTCGACCTCCGGGTCGGCGGCCAGCAGCGCTGCGAGGAGGGAACGGGCGGTGGGGGAGTCGTCGGCGACCAGCGCGCGGATCATGCCGATCCCCTACAGGAGCTGTGCCACGGTGTCGAGCAGCCCCTTCTGATCGAAAGCGCTCTTCACGATGTAGGCGTTGGCGCCTGCCTGGAGCCCCCGGGCCCGATCCGCCTCGGTGTCGAGGCTGGTCACCAGCACCACCGGCAGATCCCGGAAGCGGCGGGAGCTCCGCACCGTCTCGGTGAGGGTAAAGCCGTCCATCCGGGGCATCTCCACGTCGGCGACGATGAGATCGGCGCCCTGTTCCTGCAGAAGCTGCCAGGCCTCGGCGCCGTCGACTGCGGCGAGGACCTCGTAGCCCGCTGATTCGAGGATGCTGCGCTCGAGGCTGCGGGTGGTGAGGGAGTCGTCGGCGAGGAGCACCCGGCGCCGCCGTTCCGCAGGGGGCGGGGCGAAGATCTCGGCGAGGCGACGCCCCGGCCTGCCGCCCAGGGTCGCGTCGACGAGGTCCGAGGGCTGCACGATCAGGGCGAGGGCCCCCTCCGGCAGGAGCGCCGCGCCGGAGACGAAGGCCACCCGGCGCAGCCGCCGCCCGAGGGTTTTGACGAGGACCTCGGTCTCGCCGTCGAGGTGCTCCACCGCGTAGGCGGCGCGGCGCTCCCTGGTTCCGATCACCACCACCGGAAACGACGCCTCGGGCACCTCGCGCTCCCGTTCCGGCAGCCCCAGCGTCCCGGCGAGGGAGGCGAGGGCCACCGGGCAGCCGCCGATCTCCACGACCTCGCGCCCCTCCAGCGTGTGGATCGAGTCCCGGGCGATCCGGGCCACGCGCTCCACCGCGCCGCCCGGGACGGCGAGCCGCTCGCCGCCGGCGCGGACCAGGAGCACCCGGCTCGTCCCCAGGGTGAGCGGCACGGTGAGGAGGAAGCGGCTCCCACCGCCGGGACGCCAGCCGAGGGAGACGGAGCCACGCAGCGCCTCGATGCCGCCGCGGACCACGTCGAGGCCGACGCCCCTGCCCGAGATCGCGTCGGCGGTGGACCTGGTGGAGAAGCCGGGGCGGAAGAGGAGCTGCGCCGCCTCGCTGGGACTGGCGGGCGCTTCCAGGCCCGCCCGCTCCGCTGCCCGGCGGATCGCGTCGAGGTCGACGCCCCTGCCGTCGTCCTCGACGCGCACCGCCACCTGATCGCCCCGGAGCTCCGCAGCGACGCGCAACGTGCCGTGGCGCTCCTTGCCGGCGGCTTCGCGTTCGTCCGGGGGCTCGATGCCATGATCGATCGCGTTGCGGAGCAGCTGGAGCAGCGGGTCCCGCAGCCCCTCGGCCACGGCGCGATCGAGGCGCACCGTGCCGCCCCGGAGCTCGAGGCGCACCTCCTTCCCCTCGCTTCGCGCCAGGTCCCTGGTGGCGCGCTCGAGCCCCTCGGTCGCCTGGGCGAAGGGCACCATCCGCACCTCGCGCACGCGGGTCTCGACGGCGCGGGCCACCCGGGAGAGCTCGCGGGCGTCTTCGGTCATGGCGCGCTCGAGGCGTTCGAGGCCGTGGGCGAGCTCCTCCACCGGCAGCGCCAGCTCGTCCAGCATCTCGCGCCAGCGTCCCCGATCGGCAGCCGCCGGGCGCAGGGCGGCGAGGCGCCGCTGCGCCACGTGGCTGCGCTGCGCCACGGCGCGCAGCGGCGAGAGCTGCGCTGCCCGCCGCTCGATCCGTCCCCTGCTGACGAGCAGCTCGCCGCTCCAGGCGACGAGGTCGTCGATCTCCTGGGTGGAGACGCGCAGGGATCCGCCGCGGGGGGCGCCTCCGGGCTCCTCCGCCGGGGGAAGCGGCGGCGGCGCCTCCGCGCGGCTGGGCGCAGCCGCCGCCGGCGCCGCTGCCCCGGGTTGTTCGAGCGCGGCGGCCAGCGCTCCCAGCGCCGCTTCGTCCACCGGCTCGCCGGCCCGCAGCGCCGCAGCGGTGCCCTGCAGCCGATCCGCCAGCTCCAGGAGCAGCTCCAGCCGCCGCCCGTCGAGCGGCGCCTCCCCGTCGCGCACCGCCCCGAGGAGCGCTTCGGCCTTGTGGCAGAGCTGCTCCACCGGCGCGAGGGCCACCGCCCGCGCGGCGCCCTTCAGCGCGTGGGCGATCCGCAGCATCGCGCGGACCGGCTCCGCCACCGGCGCGCCCGGATCCCGCTCGATCGCGAGCAGCTCGCGCTCCAGCGCCGCGCCCTGCTCGGCCAGCTCCTCGGCGAAGGTGGCGAGGAGCCGTCGCTGCAGCTCATCGATTCCCATGGGCCGCCTCGCGGCCAGCACCCAGCATCTCGCGAAGCCGGTTGCCGAGGTTGTTGAGATCCTGGGCCGCCTGCTCGGTCTGCTTCACCGCGTTGAGGTTGGCGGACGCCACCTGGTTGATGTCCTTGATCGCCTGGTGGATCTGCGAGAGGCCGAGGGTCTGCTGCTCGGTGGAGTTGGAGATCGCGGCGGCGGACTGGGCCACGTCCGCGATCACGTCGGCCAGGGTGGCGATGGTCTCGCCGGCGCGGCGCGCCGCCTCCATCGCGGCGTTCATGCTCTTCGACGCCTCCTCGGTGGAGAGCACCGCGCGGTTGGCCATCCGCTGGATCTCGCCGAGGATCCGCCGCACCTGCACCGTGGCCTTCTTCGATTCGTCGGCGAGGCCCTTCACCTCCGCAGCCACCACCGCGAAGCCCTTGCCGTGCTCGCCGGCGCGGGAGGCCTCGATCGCCGCGTTGAGCGCGAGGATGTTGGTCTGCTCCGCGAGCTCGGTGATGGTGGAGACGATCTCGCCGATCGCCTGGGTCTGCTCGGCGAAGGCGAGGATGCTCTCCGCCACCGAATCGGCGCGTCCCTTCGCGGTGTCCATCACGCCGACCACGTCCTCCACCGCACGGCGGCCGGTGCGCCCGGCCTCCTCGCTCTGCTGCGCGGAATCGGCCACGTTGCGCGCCCGCTCCGCCGCTTGTTCGGACGTCTTCTGGACCTCGTCCACCGCGGTGAGGGTCTCGTAGACCGCCGCTGCCTGTTCCTGCGCGCCTGCCGCCTGCTGCGTGGCGCTGGCGAAGATCTGGCCGGAGGCGGAGGCGACCCGCACCGAGGTCTCCTCGATCTCCGCGAGCAAGCCCTCGAGCTGCGCGCGGCCGCGCTGCTCCACGGCGATGTTGTGCTGTAGCTTGTCGGTCATCGTGTCGAAGGCGGCGCCGAGCTGCGCGATCTCGTCGCCGCCCGTGACGTCCGCCCGGAGGCCGAGCTCGCCGCCGGCGATGCGGTTGGCGGTGTCGGCGAGGCGGCGCACCCGCCGGAGCAGGCCGCGGAGGAGATAGGAGACCGCGGTGAAGACGGCGATCGACGCGAGGCCGAAGACGATCTGCAGGCCGCGCAGCCGGTCGAAGTTCGCGTTCATCGCCCGCTCGGCCGCCTCGACTCCCTCGCCCACCCGATCGACGAAGCGTTCGAGGAGCACGACGACCTGTGCCCGCGCGTTCTCGGCGGCCTGCCGGTCCGGGGCGTCGAGCAGGGCCTGGAGCCCGGGCCGGACCTCCTCGCTCCAGGCACGCTGCCGGCTCTCGACGGCGGGGGTCACCGCCGGATCGATCGCGTGCGTGATCGCCTCGGCCTGCGATCCCTCCTGCAGCGCCCGGAAGCGCAGGTCCATCGCTTCGAGCAGCGCCCGCAGCCGGGCAGCGGCGTCCCGCCGCCGCTCCGTCTCGAGGCGGGGGTACGCTTCCGCGAGGTAGAGCATCTCGTAGACGAGCGCGGGGCCCCGTGCGCTGAGCTGGAGCCAATTGGAGTCGTTCCGGATCTCGCGGGCGAGATGGAGGTTCGCCAGCACCAGCAGCAGCGCGAGCAGGAGCAGGCCTGCGTAGGCGGCGCCGAGCTGGAGGCCGAGGCCTCTCGACAGGCGGATGGGGGTGCGCATCGCGTCTCCGTTTCTGGTCAGCCCACGAAGAGCCGGGGATCGTGGAGGAGGCCCTGGGTGTCGAGGACCAGGAGCCCGCCGGGCGCGAGGCCGCGGACCAGCTCCTCCCGCGAGAGCGAGGTGGCTTCGATCGCGGCCTCGTCCACCGCGATCACCTCCTCCACCTCCTCGGCGAGGAGCGCCATTTCGGCGTGATCGCCGCCGATCACCACGAGCCGGTCCGCTGCGTTGCGGGTGTCGAGCCCGAGGACCCGGCGCAGGTCGAAGGCGGCGAGGACCTCGCCTCGGTAGCCGAAGACGCCTGCGACCTGCGGCGGCACGCCGGGGACCGGGGCGAGATCGCGGCGGCGCACCACCTCGATCACGTCGCCGGCGGCGAGGGCGTAGCGCTCGCCGCCGAGGCGGACGACGAGGAGCTCCCGCGCGGTGGCGGCCTCCTCGCGTTCCGCGGAAACGGCGGCGAGGCGGCGCGCCCGTGCCCGCAGGAGCGCCTCGCTGGCAGCGGGATCGCGGCGCCCCTCCAGCGCCTCGCCGAGGGCGTGGAGCCGCTGCCGCAATGCTGCCCAATCCACCTCCGCCATCTCCGCTCCTGGCGCTCCCGGGGGGCGCTACTCGAGGGCGGCGAGCTGCTGCTCGGCCACCACCCGGAGCCGGCCCGCCTTCTCGCCGTCGGAGAGCGGAACCTGCGCATCGGGCGGCGTGGCAGCACAGAGATCCCGCGCTCGTTCGAAGGCCCGCCGTGCGCCGGCGGTGTCGCCGCGGCGCCGCAGCAGCGTGCCGCGGAGGAAGTGGCCCATCACCAGCGAGGGGTCGAGGTAGAGCAGGGAGCGCACCGCCTCGAGCGCCTGCGCGTCGCGACCGAGATCCGCCAGCAACACCGCCCGGAGGTGGACCAGCTCGGTGGCGAAGGGATGGCGGGCGGTCGCCTCCTCGGCAACCCGCAGCGCCCCGGGGAGGTTGCCCCCGTTGGCCAGCGCCCGGATGTGGAGGGCGAGGCTGGCGGGATCGCCTGCGTCGGCAGCGAGGAGCGCCGCCTCGTCGTAGCGCCCGCCAACGAGGGCCTGGCGCGCAGCCTCGCCCGGCGCCGGCTTCTCGAGCGGCGGCGGCACGGGGGCCTGCCGGCGCTGCGGCGGTGGTCGTGGTGCCGGGGCCTGCCGCTGCAGCGGACGGGGCGGGGGCGACGCCACCGCGCGCGCTGTTGCCGGCAGCTGCGGCAGCACCCGCTTGGCCGCCGGCGGCTTCCTCTCCTTGCCGATCGCCGGGCGCCGGTAGAAGATCCCCTCGGGTCGCAGCTCCACCGCGAAGGGCGCGCGGGCGCCCAGCGGTGGATCCGAGGGGCCGGTGACGAGCCAGCCGCCCGGGGCGAGCGCCTCGTAGAGGCGCCGCGCCACCTGCGCCACGCCCTCCGGGCCGAAGTAGATGAGGACGTTGCGGCAGAAGATCAGGTGCTGGCCCCGGGGGTAGGGATCGCTGGCGAGGTTGAGCATCCGGAACCGGACCCGGGCGCGGATCGTCGCGGCGAGGCGGAGCCTCTCGCCCTCCTCGTGCAGCCACGGTCGAACCCAGGCCGCGCCGGGGCCGCGCAGGGACCAGCGCCGGTAGAGCGCCTCGCGGGCCCTGGCGAGGGCGCCGGGGGCGATGTCGGTGCCCAGCACGGCGCTGCGGTGGCCGATCCCCTCCCGTTCGAAGAGGATCGCCAGCGAATAGGCCTCTTCGCCGGAGGAGCAGCCGGCGCTCCAGGCCTGCAGCTCACCGTCCCGGAAGGTGGGGATCACCAGGCGGCGCACCATCTCGAAGTGCGGCAGGTCGCGGAAGAAGTAGGTCTCGCCGACGGTGACCTCGTCGAGGAGCGGATCGAGCGGGAGCCTGCCCGCCGCGAGCTGCGCGGCGTAGATCGAGGGGTCGGCGATCCCCGCCTGCACCATCGCCTTGCGGGCCGCGCTCTCGACCCGCTCGTAGCGGGTGGGCTCGATCGCGAGCCCTGCCCGCACGCGGAGCACCCGTGCCACCTGGTCGAAGGGCCGCTCCATCTACGGCACCCGACCTCCGAGGAAGGCGGCCAGGTCGGCGAGGAGGACCAGCGGTTCCGCCTGCGCCGGAACCCAGGCGACGCCCGGCGCCGCGGGGCCCTGCTCCTCGAGCCGGCTCTCGTCGATGGTGCGGAGCTCCAGGGCCCTGTCGACCCGCAGCGCCGCGAGACGCCCGGCGACGTCGACGAGGATCAGATGCTCGTCGGGATCGACGGGGCGGGGGGCGAGGCCGAGGGCGTTGCCGAGGTCCACGACCGGGACGGCGGCGCCGCGCACGGTGATGGCGCCGTCGACGCCGACCGGGGCGCCGGGGAGCGGCGCCACCTGCACCATCCGCACGATCTCGCGCACGTCGCCCGCGGGGATCGCGCCCCGCCTTCCGCCCACCTCGAAGGCCAGCACCTCCATCCCCCTAGTCGTGGGGACGGGCGGTGCCGGGTGCAAGGATCGGCGGGCGTCAGGGAAGGCGCGGCGCGACGTAGCGGGCGAGGGCGAAGAGATCGTCCCAGTCGAGGTCGAGGAAGTAGACGGCCGTGGTGTCGGTCCGCGCGTCGCCGCGGCGGACCTCGCCGGTGACGGCGATCATCCGCTGCTCGTCGGGCAGCGGGATCTCCACCACCAGCTTCTCGCCGACGCGGTGGTTGCAGCCTTCGAGGAGCACGCCGGTCATCGAGAGGTCGCGGGCCTTGTGGACGAGGACCCGGCCCGCGTCGTGGAGTTTGACCAGGAAACCCGCGGGAACGCGGGGGTGGCGGCGGCCTACTGGCTCGGAGTACATGTGGCGCTCCCTTCAGGCTGACCCTGTTGGGAGAACGCTATCGCCGCCGGGGGGGCCGTCCATTTCCGCCCCTCCGTGGGGTTGTGGAGAAACGATTTGGAGCGCCAGTTCCTCTGCTACCTGCACGGCACGGACGAAGCGGAGTTCCTCCGGCGGATCGAAGCGATCGAGCCGGGGCTGGTGGTGCTGCCCGGCAAATACGCCGACACGGGAGACGCCTCGGCGCTCCTCGCCGATCCGGGCGCCCACGCCTTCCGTCCCGCGGTGCGATCGGTGCGGCGGCTCTACCTCGCCCACCGGGCCCACAGCAGGCAGCTGGTCCTCCACCAGCAGGGCGAGGGACCGAACCGGGGTCTGCATGCCCTCGACGAGCTCCGCTCCGAGGTGATGCAGCTCGAGTTGCCCGCCCCGGCCCACGGCAGGCTCGCACCCGCTCGCCTCTCCGCCAGCGTCCTCGCCTTCGAGGACTACGAGCGGATCCGCAAGGGAGCTGCCTTCGGGCGCTGGGTCGGCAGGGTTCTCCGCTCGCTGGAGGCGGCGCTGCCCCGCAGCTCCGTGGAGTTCGTCCACGTGGCGCCGGGGGCGGTGGCCTTCGCAGCGGGCGGGGGGCAGCTCACCTACCTGGAGGAGCACGTCCTCCCAGCGCCGGACGGGAGACGGCGCCAGGTGCCCCTGGAGCGGATTCGGGGCTGAAGGGGCCCGCACCTCGAGCGCCGGGGCCGGAGGTGGCGACGAGGCAGAGCGACCCCCCGGGGTTGGCCCGCTCGCAGACCGTCCACAACTTACCGATGCGGCGGGGGAAATGGAGGTCGCATGGGTATTCTTGCGTGGATCGTCATCGGCCTGGTTGCAGGCCTCATCGCTAAGGCGATCATGCCGGGCAAGGATCCCGGCGGATTCATCGTGACGACGCTTCTCGGCGTCGCTGGTGCGCTGCTGGGTGGCTGGATCGGCAGCGCGATCACGGGCGCGGGCCTGGAGGGCTTCTCCTTCTGGAGCCTCTTCCTCGCGGTGGTCGGCGCGCTGTTGCTGCTCGCGGTATACCGAATGGCGGTGGGCAGCAGACACCGTCGAGCGACGGTGTAGCGCGGCTGCGTAGGCCGGGCTTACTCGGACCCGCGGAAGGCGACTGCCTTCCGCGGGTTTTTGCGTTCAGAGCTCCTCCGCCCGCTCGCGCGCCTCGCCGGCGAGGGTCGGGTGGCCCTGCGCCAGGGCCGCGTCCGCGCAGCGGGCGTACGCGTCGCGGGCCCGCTCGGTCTCGTCGATGGCAGCGAGGGCGTCGCCCTGCGCCAGCAGCGCCGCGGCGTAGCTCGGGTCCGCGTCGATGCAGCGCTGCAGCGCCTCCACCGCCTCCTCGAAGCGCGCGACCTCGAGCAGGTAGCGCCCCAGGCTGAACCAGGGCAGCGGGCTTTCGGGGAACTCCTCGATCATCTGGCGGTACTGGCGCTCGCGCTCGTCCATCGCTTCCTCGTCGTTGTCGGTGGCCGCTCCTGCGACAGGCGGCGGCGCAACCTACCACGACGGAGGAACGAGAACGGCCGGCACCCAACGGTGCCGGCCGGCCTTTGCTGCGTCCGTGCCGCGGCGATCAGCCGCTCTCGTGCTCCGCGTGGAGATCGGCTGGGGTCACCACCGCGCCCGGTCGCTCCGAGGGAGGCGCGTGGAAGCCCTCCGGCAGCGGGATGTCGACCATGAAGAAGCGCCGATCCGGATGATCCCGCCGCAGCAGCGGCAGCGCCACGTTGTAGACGGGCACGCCGCCGAGGGTGCGGCCCTCCATGGTCCCGTAGTGGGCGTGGCCGTGGAAGCACATCGTCGGCCGGTGGTGATCGATCGGCTCGGAGAGGCGCGAGCTGCCGAGGAAGGGGAAGATCTCCGGGTTCTCCCCGATCACCGTGTCGCGCACCGGCGAATAATGGGTGATCGCGATCTTGATCGGCGCGTCGACCCGGAGGAGCGCGGTCTCCAGCTTGAGGGCCTCCTGCACCGCCTCGTGCACGAAGCCCTTGATCCCCTCCTCGCCGAAGCCCTGCAGCGTGGCCCTGTCGAAGCCGCCGCCGAAGCCCTTCGCCCCGGCGAAGCCCACCATGTGCCCCTTGAGCTCGTAGTGGTCGCCGTCGAGGATGTGGATGCCACCCTCCGCGAGGACGGCGCAGATCTCGTCGGACTTTCCGGCTTCGAAGTCGTGGTTGCCGAGAACGCCGATCTTCTTCGCCCGCACGCCGGACAGGGCCTCGGCCAGCAACTTCGCCTCGTCGACGTGCCCGTGATCGGTGAGATCGCCGCAGAGAAGGAGCGCGTCGCATCCCTGCTCGTTCACCGCATCGACGAGCCGGCGATAGTTGCCGTGTTTGCCGAGCCGGCAGTGCAGGTCACCTACCGCCGCGATCCGCAGCTTCCCGTCGATGGGCACGGAATCCCTCCACTTCCAGGGGCCGGGCGTCGTCGTAGCCCCAGTGCTTCACGTCCACGTCGTACTGCCCGCGGGCGAGGAGCATGCCGCGGCACAGCATCTTCCGCTCCGGCTCGTTCTTCTGCTTCGCGGCCCGGTCGAGCAGCTCGTTCCAGACCCAGTCCGGAACGTGGTCGCGCTGCCCCGGATAGGAGAAGCGGTACATCGTGAGGTGGGCGAGCAGCACCTCCCAGTGGGCGTCGAAGCGCCACATCATGTGCTTCCAATCCATCTGCTTGCCGCGCGCCAGGATGATGTGGTTCACGTCGGCGCCGTCGAAGCGCTCGCGCTCGCAGACGAAGGCCTTCGACCAGATGATCTCCTCGGGCGGCGCCACCAGGATCGGCAGCCCGTGGATCACGCCGGCGTGGGCCCGCGAGAGCCAGAGGTCGTCCACCTCCGCCACGCCGTTGCCGGAGCTGAAGATCAGATCGGCGAAATAGTCGTCGCTCGCGTAGGCCTTCGCGATCCAGACCGGATCGAGCACCGAGGTCTGGAAGCTCACCGATCCCAGGGCCTCCATCGCCCGATCCACGTCCTGCCGCCGCAGGAAGATGTCGAGGTCCTTGGTGTCCCGGTAGATGCCCGTGTACTGGTGCAGCGCGTAGGCGCCTGCGACCACGAAGGGGATCTCCGCGTTCTTCAGCGTCGTGAGCGCGAGCAGGTGCGCGCCGCGCTCGATGGCGGGACGCTGGTCCGGTTGCATCGGCGGCGGCGCCCGCTTCGAGCGGTGCGCATCTACCGCCTCGTGGGGGCCGGCCCCGGCCTGCTGCTCTGCCACGGTCTTCTCGTTGTCGACCTCTGCCACGCCGCCCTCCATGGTCCAGCGAGCCCAATCCCTCCGTGGAAGGTAGGGACGGCGGCGAGAGCCGGCACACGTCCGGCGAGGTCCTGCTATACGTGCCGCCGGTACGGCAAAAGAGACGAGGCGACGACGATGGAGAGGCTTCTCGATCCCCGGGCACAGGAGCAGGCGGTTGCACGTGTCCACGGCCGTGGCGCCCGCAGGGTGCGGGCGGGGCATCCCTGGGTCTTCCGCCCCGACCTCCTCGAGGCGGCGGCAGCCCCCGGCGGCGCCGTCGTCCGGGTGGTGGACGAGACCGGCAATCCCCTGGGCAGAGCCTTCCAGGCTGCCGGCTCGCGGATCGCGCTGCGCATGCTCACCCGCAAGGACGAGCCCTGCGACGAGGCCTTCTTCCAGGGGCGGCTCGAGCGGTCGCTCGCCTTCCGCCGGACGCTCTGGCCCGACGCCGACGCCGGCAGGCTGGTCCACGGCGAATCGGACGGGCTGCCGGGCCTCTTCGTCGATCGCTACGGCGACGCGCTCTCGCTGCAGACCACCAGCGAAGGCGCCGACGTGCTCACCCCGCTCTTCGTGCGCCTGCTGGTCGAGGCCCTCGCCCCCCGGGTGATCGTCGCCAAGAACGACACCAGCGCCCGGGATTTCGAAGGGCTGCAGCGGGGGCAGGGGCTCCTCCACGGCGGTCCCGAGGCGACGACGACCTACCACGAGGGGCCCAATCGCTTCGCCCTCGATCTCCTCGCCGACCTCAAGACCGGCGCCTTCCTCGACCAGCGCGAGAACCACGTCCACGCAGCGGGCTACATGCCGGAGGGCGGCACCGGCCTCGACACCTTCAGCTACCACGGCGGCTTCGCCCTCTCCCTCGCCACCCGCGCGAGCTCGGTGATCGCGGTGGAGGCCGACGAGCAGGCGGCGGCGCGGATCGGCGTCAACGCCCGGGCGAACGGCAGGCCGGTCGAGGCGATCTGCGGCAACTCCTTCGACGTGCTCCGGCAGTTCGAGCGCGAGGGACGCCGCTTCGACGTGGTGGTGATCGACCCGCCTGCGTTCACCAAGCGCAAGGGCGACGTGCAGGCGGCGGAGCGGGCCTACAAGGAGCTCAACCTGCGCGGTCTCAAGCTGGTGAAGCAGGGCGGCGTGCTGATCAGCTGCTCCTGCAGCGGCAAGATGACGCCTGCGCGCTTCGGGGCGATCCTCGACGCGGCGATCGCCGACGCGAAGCGGCCGGTGCAGCAGATCGAGCGGCGCGGCGCGGCGCGGGACCACCCGGTGCTCGTCGGCGTCCCGGAGACCGAGTACCTCAAGTGCTGGGTCTACCGGGTGCTCTGACCCTCGTTCCCCACCACCACCTCGAAGGGGATCTCGGCGGGCTGCGCCGCCTCGTCGGTGAGGAGGCGGAAGCTGCCGCTCCCCGCCGCGTCGAGGGTGAGCTCCAGCGCGCCGGACCAGCGGGTGCCCGGCTCGAGGATCATCGGGAGCTCGCCGGCGAGGGCCGGCTGCGGCCCCTCGGAGAGGACCTCGACGCCGGTGACGGTGAGGGCGGCACAGCCGTCGTTGGCGACAGCGAGCGGCACCGAGACCACCTCGTCCGCCTCGCCGACGAAGCGCACCGCCTCGCAGGGGCCCTCGCCGCCGCAGAGCACCTGGCTCCGGCCCGCGGCGGCGGCGACGATCTCCGCGCTCCAGGGCAGCTCCCGCAGCGATGCGCCCTCGTCCCAGCTGATGGCGATCGAGCCCCGCTGCGGACCGCTCGCCTCGAGGGGCGCGCTGTAGATCGCCGCGCTCCGGGCGGCGCCGAGGGCCTCGATCTCCAGCGAGGCGGGGACGAGGGCGACCGTCTCCTCCGCAGCGGCGAGCTCGACCAGCGTCGGGATCTCACGCTGGTTCGCCAGATCGATCCAGCTCCTGGCGACGCCGCCGGGGCAGGTGGTCCCGAAGTCCACCTCGTCCGGCGCCGCCACCACGCCGCCGGCTCCACCGCCGGTGCCACCGGTACCGCCCATGCCGCCGGTCCCGCCCGTGCCCCCGACACCGCCGACGCCACCCGCACCGCCGCCGCCACCGGCGCCGTCGGGATTCCCCACCTCGGTCCCCACGCAGGCGGAGGCGAGGAGGGCGAGGGCTGCGGCTGCGAGTGGGCGGCGGATCATCGTTTCCATCTCCGGAGGGGCAAGGGCCCCGTTCTACCAGCGAACGGGGGCCCGCCGCCAAGGTTCAGCGGCCGTACCGCAGCTCCCAGAGCCCTTTGGCTTTGGCCCCGAGCTCGATGAATTCGAGACGATCGGGGTCGCCGTCGGCGGTGGCGTCGCCGGCGATCTCGAGCAGATCGGCGAAGCGCGCGCCCTCCGCGAACTGGCTGCGCCGCAGGATCTCCGCGTATTCGGCCACCGCCGCAGCGAAGCGCAGGCTCTCGGGCGCCGCGGTGAACGAGGTGGCGAAACCCGAGACGGAGATGGAGCGCTGCAGCTCGGTGTCGGTGGAATGGTCGGGCTTCTTGTAGCGCAGGGAGACGGTGGCGACGTTGGCGGCGATCGCCCCGGGCTCGTGGACCTCCGGCTTCAGCTCCAGCTCGATGAGGGCGGTGACGTCGTGGCCCGATCCGATGTCGCCGGTGTCGACGCTGGGGTCCTCGAACTGCTCGTCGTCGATCGCGCGGTTCTCGTAGCCGAGGAGGCGGTAGCGGGCCACCGCCTCGGGATCGATCGCCACCTGGATCTTCACGTCCTTCGCGATCACCACCAGGGTGCCGAGCAGATCGCGGCGCAGCACCCGCTCCGCCTCCGCCATCGAGTCGACGTAGGCGTAGTTGCCGTTCCCCTTGTCGGCGAGCTGCTCCATCAGCGCGTCGTTGTAGTTGCCGCTGCCGAAGCCCAGGGTGGTGAGGTAGACGCCGCGGGAGCGGTACTCCTCGATGAGCGCGATCAGGGCGTCGCCGGTGAGGCCGACGTTCAGGTCGCCGTCGGTGCAGAGGATCACGCGGTTGATCCCGTCCTGCGCGAAGTGTTCGCCGGCGAGATCGTAGGCGCTGCGGATCCCCGCCTCGCCGTTGGTGGAGCCGCCGGACCGGAGCTGGTCGATCGCCGTGAGGATCGTCTGGCGCTCCGCCACCGCGGTGGGCTCGAGGACCACGCCGGCGGTCCCGGCGTAGGCGACGAGGCCGATGGTGTCGTCGGGCCGCAGCTCGTCCACCAGCAGCCGCAGGGCCGCCTGCACCAGCGGGAGCTTGTTCGCCTCGCCCATCGAGCCGGAGACGTCGACGAGGAAGACGAGGTTCGCCCGGCCCCGCTCGGGGGCGGCGAGCTCCTTGCCCTTGATGCCGATCCGCAGGAGCTGGAGCCCCTCGCCGAAGGGGGAGGGGGCGCCGTCGAGGTGGACGGCGAAGGCATCCGCAGCGTCGGCAGCAGGGGGCTCGTAGCCGTAGTCGAAGTAGTTGACGTACTCCTCGGTGCGCACGCCGGCGGAGACGGGGAGGGCGCCGGCGGTCACGTCCCGGCGCATGATCGCGTAGCTGGCGGTGTCGACGTCGACGCCGAAGGTGCAGAGGTTGTCCTCCGCCGGGTCGGTGAACTCGTTCTCGCCGTAGGAGGTGTACTGCTCGCCGTCCTGCCAGCTGCCGCCGCCCGTTCCTCCCGCGCCGCCGGCGCCGTTGCCGTCGCCGTTGGTGGGCCAGCCACCACGGCCTGCCAGGTCGCCGGCACCGTCCGCCGCTGCCTCCTCGTCCCCCATGCCGCACGCCGCGAGGGCGAGGGCTGCTGCCATTGCCGTCCAGAGCCGGAACTGTCGCATCGGTCTTCTCCTCGCACGGCGATTCGCCATGCCGCCAAGCATAGAGCCGCCCGCACGGCTGGCGACCTGCCGGGCGGCCCTTTCCGTATCCGAGCCGGAATACGCCCGGCGGCCACGTGCCCCGCCGGTGCGCATCCTCTCCTCGATGCGACGGATCCTCGCCTACTGCGATCTGACCGAGCGCTCCGACGCGGCGCTGCTCCGGGCCGCCCGCCTCGCGCAGCGCCAGGGGGCGGAGCTGGTGATCCTCCACGCCACCGACGGCGACGAGGCGGCGGCCCACGAAGCCCTGGCTGCAGGCCTCGCGGATCTGCCCCTCGAATGCCCGGCGGCGCTCCACGTGGTCCGGGGGCGCCCCTTCGTGGAGATCATCCGGGCCTCGCGCTCCCTCGACGCAGGGCTGGTGGTGGTCGGCGCCCTCGCCGAGTCGGCGGTCCGCGGCTTCGTCCTCGGCAGCACCGCCGAGCGGCTGATCCGCAAGGGCGACAGGCCGGTGCTCGTGGTGAAGAACCCCACCTGGCGGCTCTGGCGGCGGGTCCTGGTGGCCAGCGATTGCTCCGAGACCTCCCTCCGCGCGGCGCGGCTCGCCCTCTCCCTGCGCCCGGATGCGCAGATGACCCTGCTCCACGTAGTCGAGCCGCAGCCCGAGGCCAGGCTCCGCCGCTTCGGCGCCACCGAGCCGGAGCTCCGGGACCTGCGGGAGGAGGCCCTGCAGGCAGGGAGGCAGGCGCTCGATCGCTTCCGGGCCCAGCTCCCGCCGGAGGCCCGGATCGACCTGCTGGTCCAGCAGGGCAGCGCCGTCAACACCATCCCCGACGTCGCCAGGGAGCTGCGGGTGGGGCTGGTCGCCCTCGGGACCCACGGGCGCAGCGGCGCGAGCCACATGCTGCTCGGCTCCGTCGCCGAGAGCGTGGTTCGCGAGGCGCCCTGCGACACGCTCACCGTGCGCCCGGAGGCCTTCCGCTTCGAGCTGCCCTGATCAGCCGAGCAGCGCTTCCCTGGCGAAGGCGGGGAAGTCGGGCCAGCGGCGCTTCTCCTCGAGGCTCTCGGCGTCGAGCTCCACCACCGCGCACTCGCCGCCCTCGTCGCAGGCCTGCAGATCGAGGCAGACGAAATGGGCGCCGTCGACGATGGGCAGGAGCTCCCGGGGCAGCCCCTCGTCCCACATCGCCCGGGCCACCTGGTGCAGCGTCGCCCCCCAGCCTTCGGGATCCTTCGTGCCGAGGAGGAGATCGCCGTCGGCGAGGATCCCGCCGGAGCCGACCTCGAGCATCGCCTTGTAGGACGGCGGCAGGCGCACCTTGAGAAAGCGCTCCGCCGAGGCGATCTCGCCAGGCAGCGCCTCGTCGTAGAGCTCGTGATCGGGATGCTCGAGGAGCGCCTCGCCCACCGCACGTCCTTCGCTGGCGCCCATGCCTTCGCCTCCGCAGGCTTCGAGAAGCGGCGCTTCCTAGCAGATCGCGGCGCCGCTGCGAAGGCCTAGGCGAAGCCGCGCGGATCGGTACACTCCCGCCCGCCGCGCGAGCGGTCCACCCACCCTTCCCCCGCAGGAACCATGCTCGATCTCTCCGGGATGAACCCCCCGCAGCGCCAGGCCGTCGTCACCACCGAGGGCCCCCTGCTCGTCCTCGCCGGGGCGGGATCCGGCAAGACCCGGGTGATCGTCCACCGCATCGCGTACCTGCTGGAGAAGGGCGTCCCCGCCCCCCACATCCTCGCGATGACCTTCACCAACAAGGCCGCCTCCGAGATGAAGGAGCGCGTCGCCCTGCTGGTCTCCTCGCGCCGGGCGAAGGACCTCACCGTCGGCACCTTCCACGCCTTCGGCCTGCAGATCCTCCGGGCGGAGCACGGCCGCCTCGGCTACCCGAAGCAGTTCACCATCGCCGACGCAGGCGATCAGAACGCGCTGGTGAAGCGGGCGATGCGCGAGGTGCGCATCGACGATCGCTCCTTCGATCCGAAGCGGATCCTGGCGCTGATCTCGCTGGCCAAGGGCGAGGGGATCGAGCCGGGGCAGCCGATCTCCAAGCCCACCCGGCCCACGATCTACGGCGAGGAATACGAGCTCATCACCGAGGAGGTCTACCCGCGCTACGAGGCGGGCCTCCGGGCGATGGCGATGGTCGATTTCGACGACCTGATCGGCCTGCCGATCAAGCTCTTCCGCGAGAACGAGCCGCTGCGGATGCGCTACCACGATCGCTTCCGCTACATCTTCGTCGACGAATACCAGGACACGAGCCGCACCCAGCTCGAACTCACCAAGCTCCTCGGCCTGCCGCGGGGCAACGTCTGCGTGGTGGGCGACGACGACCAGGCGATCTACAGCTGGCGCGGCGCCGACGTGGACAACATCCTCCGCTTCCACATCCACTTCCCCGGCGCGAAGGAGGTGCGGCTCGAGCAGAACTACCGCTCCTTCGGCAACATCCTCGAATGCGCCAACGCGGTGATCGAGAAGAACGAGGATCGCAAGGACAAGCGCCTCTTCACCACCGCCGGCCAGGGCGAGAAGGTGCAGGTGGTCACCTGCCCGGTGGAGGAGGCCGAAGCCCGCTACGTCGTCAACGAGATCAAGAAATCGATCGAGAAGGGCAGGCAGCCCGGCGACCACGCGATCCTCTACCGCACCAACCTGCAGTCCCGCGTCTACGAGGAGGCGCTCCGGGCGGAGAACATCAACTACGAGGTGGTGGGCGGCACCGAGTTCTTCGATCGCCGGGAGGTCAAGGACCTGCTCGGCTACCTGCGGCTCTTCGTCAACAACCAGGACGAGGTCTCGCTCCTGCGCATCGTCAACTTTCCCGCCCGCGGCATCGGCGACGCCACGGTGGAGAAGGTGCGCCACCGGGCCACCCTCGAGGGCCTCGGCCTCCTCGCCGCCTTCCGCAAGGCCTCGGAGGGCGCCTGGCCCGAGCTGGAGACGCCGGCGCCGAAGATCGCGGCCTTCGTGGAGCTGGTGGACCGCTACTCGAACAAGCTGATCGAGGGGACCTCCGCCACCCAGATCGCCCGGGAGCTGATCGAGGAGATCGAGCTCAAGGCGGCGATCGCCGCGCAGGTGAGCTCCGCCAAGGCGGCGGAGCGGCGCATCAACACGGTGGAGAGCACGCTCGTCTCGCTGGAGCGCTACGAGAAGCGCGAGGGGAAGAAGGGCACCCTGGCCCAATACCTCGCCCAGCTCACCCTCGACCGGAAGGACGAGGAGAAGGCGCTTCCCGGCGACCGGGTGGTGATGATGACCCTGCACGCCTCCAAGGGCCTCGAGTTCCCCGTGGTCTTCCTCGTGGGCCTCGAGGAGGACCTCCTGCCGCACAAGGGGATCCAGGGGACGCCGCAGAACCTGCCCGAGGAGCGGCGCCTCGCCTACGTGGGCATCACCCGCGCCCGCGAGAAGCTCTTCGTCACCAGGAGCGCCGCCCGGGTGATGCGCGGCAAGGAGGTACCCCGCACACCCTCGCGTTTTTTGCAGGATCTTCCCGAGGGGGCGTACGAGGAGATGGACATCGCCGAGCCAAACGAGGAATCTGAGAAGCGCAGCGAGACGTTCTTCACCGATCTCATCGCCATGCTCTCGAAGGGTTCCTGAATGTTGTCCACAGGGACGAATCGAGAGACCGGTTGCAAGCGGCGATCGCTTGACAACATCCGGTCGATCCTCTAGTAAGCCCGCTTTCGTCGCGCCCGGTAGAACGGGCGAGGGCGGGGCATTGCGAATTTTTGGGGCCCACCGAGAGGTTTGCCCCCCCGAAGAAGCCGAGCATCTGGAGCCAGTCCGATGAACACCCACAGCGCCCAGAAGGGCGAGATCCGCCGCAAGTGGTTCGTGGTGGACGCCAGCGACAAGGTCCTGGGCCGCATGTCGAGCCAGGTCGCGTCCATCCTCAAGGGCAAGCACACGCCGCTCTACACGCCCTCGATCGACACCGGCGACTTCGTGATCGTGATCAACGCCGAGAAGGTGAAGCTCACGGGATCGAAGGAAGACAAGAAGATGTACTACCGCGTCGGCCTCCAGGGCCTGCCGGGCTCGCTCAAGGTCCGCTCTGCGAAGCAGCTTCGCGAGTCGCGCCCCGAGGATCTCGTCAAGAACGCCGTGCGCCGGATGCTTCCGCGCAACGCGCTCGGGCGGAAGATGTTCACCAAGCTGAAGGTCTACGCTGGTCCCACGCACCCGCACGAGGCCCAGCAGCCCCAGGCGCTCGAAATCCGGGCTTAAGGTAAGGGACGAACCATGGCCAGCGTCGAGAAGATGTACGCGACCGGCCGCCGCAAGGAAGCGGTGGCGCGCGTTTGGATTTGGCCCGGTGAGGGCAAGATCACGATCAACAACCGGGACATCGACGACTACTTCGGTCGTGCGACCTCCAAGCTCGTGCTGCGGCAGGCCCTCGAGGTCGTCGAGCAGCTCGACAAGGTCGACGTCCGCGTGAACGTCGCCGGTGGCGGCCTCACCGGCCAGGCCGGCGCGATCCGCCACGGCCTCGCCCGTGCGCTCTCCAAGCTGAACCCGGACTTCCGCCCCGTGCTGAAGAAGGCCGGCTTCATCACCCGTGACCCCCGCGCCGTCGAGCGCAAGAAGTACGGTCAGCCGGGTGCACGCAAGCGCTTCCAGTTCTCCAAGCGCTAGTCCGAAGGCCTTCACCGGCTTCGGATGTCCATGGTCCCTCCGGGGACCGTGGGGAGAAGGCAGGAGGTCGCTTCCCGATGGGAGCGGCCTCGTGCCGTTCCTGGGGCATCCGCTTGGAGTGAAGATTACCGGTTGCCCTGTGGTCGCACCTCGCGCTACAAGGCACCTACCTAACGGGGGGAGAGAGTCCCCCGCTAGCTTCGACCGGGGGGACGGAGCATGGCACGCTTGGGGGCACAGCCCGCGCACAGAGTCTGCGGGCCTCTTCTCGACGCAATCTGCAGCAGCAGCACGCAGCCTTCCGCGCTCGTCGATCCGGCGGGACGGGTGGTGAGCGCGTCGCCGCTCTTCGCCGCGATCGCCGATCGCGAGCCGCTTCTCGGCGGTTTCCTCGGCGACTGCGCGGTGCGCGCAGCGGCGGACGGCGACGCCTGGCTGGACGACGGCTGGCTCGTCGGCCGCGCCTCGGTCCTCACCGGCTCGGTGCTGGTCCTGGTCCAGCTCTTCGGCCCTGCGGTGGTCCGGGCCCGGGTCGCCAGGCTCTACCGCACCTCGCTCTCCGGCAGGGAAGGCGAATGCCTCGCGCTGGCGCTCGAGGGAGCGGAGAACGGCGCCATCGCCGGCCGGCTCGGCGTGCGGCCGGAGACGGTGAAGGTCCACCTCCGCAACGCCTACCGGAAGCTGAACGCCGGCGGCAGGGCGGAGATCCTCGCGCGTCTGGTGGCCTCGCCGTGAGCGTGCTGCGCGAACAGCTGGAGAACGTCCGCCGTCACCTCGGCGCCCGCACCGCGTGGCTCCTGCCCTGCACCGCGGGGCTCCTCGGCCTGGAGGCCCCGATCCGCTGCGGCGGGGGCGCCGAGCCCGGTCCGCTCGCCGAGCTCTTCGGGGACGCGATGCCCGTCCCCGGCAGGACCGGGGGCGAGCTGGCCCAGCGCCTCGCCACGCTCTGCGGCGAGCGGCGCAGGACAGGGGCCCGGCGGATGATGCTCCGGGTGGCCTTGCCGGAGGCCGCCGGCGCCCATCTGCTCCTCGAGCGCGGCGATCTGCCCACCGCCACCGCGGCCCTCGCGCTGGCGCTCGACGCCCTCGCCGCCTGCCTGCGCGCACCGCCGATCGCTGCGGAGACGATGGAGGCGATCCACTTCCTCGCCAGGGACGGGCGGCTCGCAGCGCTGCTCGATCGCAACGGGGCGCCGGTGGCCATCTCGCCGCTGCTGCGGAAGGTGCTGGGCGGCGACAGGGCCGGCAGGCCCTTCCTGCTCTCGGAGCAGCGCCTCGCCTTCTTCGCCCAGCTGCGCAAGCGCCTGCCCGCAACCGGCGACACGGCGTGCGAGGCGGAGGGCTTCGACCTGCCGGGCACGCTCCACCTCCAGCCCCTCGGCGACGGCGCCTACGTCCTCGCGGTGGTGCAGGGCGAGATCGCCAATGCGGCGATGCTGCGCAGCCTCTCCGACGGCGAGGTGACGCCCCGGGAGCTCACCTGCGGCCTCCGCCTCGCCGAGGGGATGAGCTACCGGGAGATCGCCGAGGACCTCGGCGTCTCGCCCGACACCGTGAAGCTCCACCTCCGGGCGCTCTACCAGAAGCTCGGCGTCGACGGTCGCGACGGCCTCGTCGCCCGCGTCGCCGGCCTCGCGCCGCCGCCGCCGCTGGTGCGGGCGATCACCCGCCGCGCCTGAAGCAGGGCCCCGGGCTCGTTCGACGGTGCAGCGTCCGGTGACAGGGCGCTGCACTGGTATGCCGGCGGCAACCTGTTACACTGCGCCATCCCATGCCTCTGGGAGTGAGTCGTCGATGGAGCTCAACGAGATCCTGCAGATAGCGCTGCGCGCCGGCGCATCGGACATCCACCTCAAGGCGGGGCTGCCGCCGATGTTCCGTGTCGACGGCGCCCTGCTGCCCTTGAAGGACGCGCAGCGTCTCCCGCCCGAGGAGATCGCCCGCATGGCCTTCGGGATCATGAACGACTTCCAGAAGGAGCGGTACAAGCAGTTCAACGAGTGCGACCTCGCCTACGGCGTACCCGGCCTGGGGCGCTTCCGCGTCAGCGTCTTCCAGCAGCGCGGCACCACGGGCATCGTCTTCCGCGTGATCCCCTTCCGGATCCAGAGCATCGAGCAGCTGATGCTGCCGAAGGTGCTCGAGAAGATCGCCCTGAGCGAGCGCGGCCTCATCCTCGTCACCGGCACCACCGGTTCGGGCAAGTCGACCACGCTCGCCGCGATGATCGACCACATCAACACGCACGAGACCAACCACGTCATGACCATCGAGGATCCGATCGAGTTCCTCATCCGCGACAAGCGGTCGGTCGTGAACCAGCGCGAGGTCGGCGTCGACACCGTCTCCTTCGGGCAGGCGCTCAAGAGCGCGCTCCGGCAGGATCCGGACGTGATCCTCGTGGGCGAGATGCGCGATCTCGAGACGATCGAGACGGCGCTCACCGCAGCCGAGACCGGCCACCTCGTGCTCTCGACGCTCCACACCCTGGACGCCACCGAGACGATCAACCGCATCGTCTCCGTCTTTCCGCCCTACCAGCAGAAGCAGGTGCGCCTGCAGCTCGGCGCCACCCTCAAGGCGGTGCTCTCGCAGCGCCTCGTCGCGAGGGCGGACGGGCGCGGCCGCGTCCCCGCGGTGGAGGTCCTGCTCTGCACCTCGCGCGTCCGCGAGCTGATCGAGGACAAGGACCGCACCAAGGAGATCCACGACGCGATCGCCCAGGGCCATCTCTCCTACGGGATGCAGACCTTCGATCAGTCGCTGATGCAGCTCCTCAAGGCCAACCTGATCACCTACGACGAGGCCCTGCGGCAGTCGACCAATCGGGACGACTTCGCACTGCGCCTCTCGGGCATCGCCTCCACCTCCGACTCGAAGTGGGATCCCTTCGAGGCCGCGGGCGGGCCGCCGCAGCAGCCCGCCATGCCGGTGCAGAACGCCGTGCCGCCGGGCTACGGCCAGATGCAGCAGCGCGCGCCCCAGGCCCGGCCCGCGGCGCAGCCCGCGCAGCAGCCCGGCGGCACCGCCGACGACGACTTCCAGATCGAGCGCTTCTGATGGAGGAGCAGCGGCGGCCCCGCCGCCGTTCGAGCTACGCCGGCGACGGCGTGGCCCAGCGGCGGCGCCCTGCTGCGGCCGGGGCCGGCCCCGCACGGCGGGAGCGCAAGAAGCGCGAGCCCCTGGGCGATCGCTACGAGCCCGCCCTCGAGCTCTCCTTCGCCTACATCGCCGCGCGGCCCCGCAGCGAGGCGGAGGTGCGCCGGCGCCTCGCCCGCGCCGAGGCGGCGCCAGCGACCATCGATCGGGTGATCGAGCGGCTCGGCGAGCTCCGCTACCTGGACGACGCCGCCTTCGCCAGGGCCCGTGCCGGCAGCCTCGCCAGGCGCGGCTTCGGCCCGCGGGCGATCGCCGTGAAGCTCTCGCAGGCGGGGGTTCGCGGCGAGGCCGCCCGGCAGGGCACGAGCGCGGGGATCGGCGAGGACGAGCGGGAGCTGGCCCGGGCCGCTCTGGAGAAGCGCCTCAAGGGCAGGGCCTTCGCCGCCCTCGACCGCAAGGAGCAGGCGCGGCTCGCCCGGTGGCTTGCAGGCAGGGGGTTCTCCCCCGGCGCGGTGCGGGCCGCCTGCGAGCGCGCCGGATCGTTTGACCCGGATTCTTCGGACGTGTAGGGGATCGCCGCCATGTGCACCCGCCTCGCGGCCACGCTCCTGGCCGCCCTCTGCATCGGTCTCTCCGGCTGCGCCTCCGACGGCGAGGTCGCGCCCGTCTCCTACCGCGACAGCGCCCAGCAGATGTACGAGGAGGGCCTCGAGCAGCTCGAGTCGGGCGACTACATGCAGGCGATCGCCACCTTCGAGGCGGTCCGCAATCGCTTCCCCTACGCCTCCTATGCAGCGCTGGCGGAGCTGCGGGTGGGCGACGCGGAGTTCGAGCGCGGCCAGTACCTGGCGGCGATCGACGTCTTCAAGAACTTCCTCAAGCTCCACCCCTCCCATCCCGAAGCGGACTGGGCGGCGTTCCGGATCGGCGAGTCCCACTACCGGGCGATCCCCTCCGACTTCTTCATCTTCCCGCCGCCGAGCCAGCGCGACACCACCGAGGCCCGCGCCGCCCGCACCACGCTCGAGGATTTCCTCACCGCCTATCCCGAGAGCAAACACGTGCCGCGGGCCCGTGAACTCCTCGAGGAATCGCTGCGGATCCTCGCGCGGCACGAGCTCTACGTCGGCGACTTCTACGCCAGCCGCGACAAGTGGCAGGGCGCCGCCTCCCGTTACGAATACCTGCTCCGCACCTATCCGAGCGTGGGCTACGACGCAGAGGCGACCTTCAAGCTCGTCGACGCGCTCCGCAAGCTCGAGAAGCCCGAGGAGGCCCTCGCGGCGCTGCAGCGCTACCTCGATCGCCACCCGGACGGCAGCGGGGTGGAGCGGGCGCGGGAGTTGATGCAGGAGCTCCGCGGCCAGCCGTGATCCGTCTCCTCCTCGTTCTCTTCGCGCTCGCTGGATGCAGCCAGCTGCAGAGCCCCGACACCCGCGCCAGGGAGGCGGTCGCCGCTGCGGCGGCGGAGGGGTTCTCCCTGCCGCTGGACGGCGCCACCCTCGACGTGCCGCCGGGGCGGCTCACCGCGATCTCGGTCACCACCGCGCCGCTCGGGGAGGGTAAGCTCCGCGGCTTCGCCCGGATCTCGCTCGAGGGGCGCCTCGACGGCATGCCCGTCTCCTACGTGGGCGACGAGCGTTTCGTGGTGGCCTGCGCCGGCAGGTGTGCCCTCGAGGGCCCGCCGGCGCCGCGGCTCGTGGCGCTGCTCGAGGTGCTCCTGCAGCGGCGCGCCGCCCTGGAGGCGGGGGATCGGGAGCGGCTCGCATCGCTCGCCGTCCCCGACGCGCGCCAGCAGATCGCCAGGGCCGATCTGCAGGCTGCAGCGGCGCGGCCCGTCGCCGGCTGGTTCATCCGGATCGATCGCGACGAGGCGATGGTCGGCGAGGCGGCCCCGGGCGCCGGGCAGCGGCAGCTTATCCTGCGCCACGAGCAGGGGAGCTGGCGGCTGGTCTCCGGCCTGCCCTGACGCCGGAGATGTGAGGCCCTGTCCCCATTGCAGCGCGTCGCGGCAAGGGGGTAGTCTGGCGCCTCTTCCAAGTACACGTGCAGCGAACCGCGCGCCGAGGAAAGACCGTGGGCACAGGCAGCAAGGCGTACGCGCTCAAGTTCATCTCCGGCAAATACCAGGGCGGCGAATTTCCCCTGAAGGCCGACAAGGAGATCGTCGTCGGCCGATCCGCCGATCTCGACATGGTCCTCGTCGAGGACATGGTCAGCCGCAAGCACGCGCGGCTCGTCTCCTCCGGCGGCAAGGTGGTCATCGCCGACCTCGGCTCCACCAACGGCACCTTCGTCAACGGCCAGCGGGTCGACGAGCTGGAGCTGAAGGAGGGCGACCGCATCCTCATCGGCACCTCGATCCTGAAGCTCGTGGTGCAGGGCGACGGCGCCCGGTCGATCGACGCCCAGGCGATGAAGAGCGGCATGGGCCACGCCACCCACTTCGCCGGCAGCGGCGTGATGAGCGGCCGGATCGACGAGGTCTCGATCCCCGATCTGCTCCAGCTCTTCGGCGCCTCCCACAAGACCGGCGTGCTGATCGTCACCTCGGCGGGACGCCAGGGCCGGATCTACCTGCGCCAGGGCAAGGTCTTCTACGCGGTGATCGACGAGAACCACGACGTCGGCCCCGAGAAGTCCTTCTACCGGATCGTCACCTGGGACAGCGGCACCTTCGAACTCGCCCGTCCCGAGGAGACCGACTTCCTCGTCGAGCTCGAGGACAGCACCGAATCGCTGCTCATGGAGGCGATGCGCCAGCTCGACGAGATGAAGCGCCTCGAGCTGCCCTCCCGCGAGACCAACCTCGCGCTCCACGTGCCGATGGCCCGGCCCCTGCGCGAGCTCGAAGGCGAGCTCCTCGACGTGGTGCAGCTGGTCCTCGAGGAGGGCTCCGTCGGCGGCGTCCTCGACAAGGCGCCCGGCAGCGACCTCGAGATCGCCGCGGTACTCAAGAAGCTGATCGACGCCAACGTCGTCCGCCGCGCCTGAGAGCGAAGATGCCCGACGCCGAGAAGCTCCGGCTCACCCGCTACAGCCACGGCGCCGGGTGAGCCTGCAAGCTCCGCCCGGCGGAGCTGGCGCAGGTCCTGCGCCGCCTTCCGATGATCGACGATCCCCGGGTCCTCGTGGGTAGCCGCACGAGCGACGACGCGGCCGTGTACCGTCTCGACGCGAAGACCGCGCTGGTGAGCACGGTCGATTTCTTCACGCCGATCGTCGACGACCCGCGGGACTTCGGCCGGATCGCCGCAGCCAACGCCTTCAGCGACGTCTACGCGATGGGCGCACGGCCGCTCTTCGCCCTCTCGATCGTGGGCTTCCCCCGGGACGACCTGCCCCTCGACGTGCTCCACCGGATCCTCGCCGGCGCCTGCGACGTGGCGCGGGAGGCGAAGGCGCCCATCGTCGGCGGCCACTCCATCGACGACAAGGAGCCGAAATTCGGCCTCGCCGTCACCGGCATCGTCCATCCGAAGAAGGTGCGCTCCAACGCAGGCGGCAGGGCGGGGGACGTGCTCGTCCTCACCAAGCCCCTCGGCACCGGCGTGGTCACCACCGGGATCAAGCGGGGCCTCGCCACCGCCCGCGAGGCCCGCGAGGTGACGAAGCTGATGCGCACCTTGAACCGCGCCGGCGCCGAGGTGCTGGCGCCCGTCTGCACCGCCCTCACCGACGTCACCGGCTTCGGGCTCCTCGGCCACCTGAAGAACGTCTGCGCCGCCAGCAGGGTCGGCGCCCGGATCGACGCTGCAGCCGTGCCCTTCCTCCCTGCTGCGCGCAGGCTCGCGGCGGAGGGCGTCGTTCCCGGCGGCACCAGGGCCAACCTCGCCTTCTATGCGAAGTGGGCGCGCTTCGGCGCCGGCGTGGACGAGGCGACGCGGCTCCTCCTCGCCGACGCCCAGACCAACGGCGGCCTCCTCGCCGCGGTGCCGCCGCGCAAGCTCAGGGCGGTGCTCGCGGCGCTCCCGACCGCAGCCGCCATCGGCGAGCTGGCCCCGGGTCCGGTGCGGATCCGGGTGGCGTAGGGCGGCTTCTTCGACGTGGGAAAAGCCCGTGTTATGGTGCCCGCCGCCATGAGGATCCGCCGCATCTTCACCACCCTGGCCCTCGCCGCAGCGGCGCTCGCAGCGCCCCTGGACGCCGCCGCGGCGCGCCCGGACGGCTCGCTGGTGGTGGTGGTCGATCCGGGGCACGGCGGCGACAAGGACGGGGCGATCGGCCCCGGCGGCCTCAAGGAGAAGGAGGTCGCCCTGGCGATCTCCCTGCGCCTCGAGGCGGCGCTCCGCGAGGCGGGCCACGAGGTCATCCTCACCCGCCGCGACGACACCGGCCTCGACCTCGGGCCGCGGATCCAGCTCGCCAACGAGCGCGGCGCCGATCTCTTCGTCAGCGTGCACGCCAACTCGATGCCCACCGCCGAGGCGCGGGCCCGCACGAGCGGCATCGAGACCTACTTCCTCTCCCCCGACGCCACCGACGAGGCTGCAGCAGCGGTGGCGCAGAAGGAGAACAGCGACGACGCAGCGGCGAACGCGCCGAAGGAGCTGGGCGCGGTGGGAATGATCCTCGCCGACCTCGCCCGCTCCGAAGCGCACGTCAATTCGTCGCAGCTCGCCTACGTCCTCCACGAGGCGATCGTCAAAGGCACCGGAGGCCACGATCGCGGCGTGCGCCAGGCGCCCTTCTTCGTGCTCGAGGGCGCGCAGATGCCGGCGGTCCTCCTCGAGGTCGGCTACATCTCCCACCGCACCGAGGCCAGGCGCCTCGCCGACGCCGAGCAGCAGGAGCGGATCGCCCGGGCCGTGGCCCGCGGCATCGAGCGCTTCCGCCGCGACGTGCTCCAGAAGCAGGCCCGCTCCACCCTGGGCGGCAAGCCTGGCGCCGCTGCGCTCCAGCCGTAGAAAGACGGCTCCATCTCCGGAGCGGATCGGGTAGGGTCCGGCCCTTCCGAGACCCAAGCCGCCCGCATCCCAGCGGCCGGCGCTTCGAGCGAAGAGGCCTCGCTCCCGGAGAAGAGATGCGCAAGAGCGGCCGCGGCCCGCGGGATCTCCGCAACGTCGAAATCATCCCCCACTACCTGCGCCACCCCGAGGGTTCGGCCCTGGTCGCCTTCGGCGACACCCGGGTGATCGTCACCGCCTCGGTGGAGGAGAAGGTGCCCTTCCACCTCAAGGAGAGCGGCCGCGGCTGGGTCACCGCCGAGTACGGGATGCTCCCGCGCGCCACCCACACCCGCAGCGGCCGCGAGGCGGCCCGCGGCAAGCAGGGCGGGCGCACCCTCGAGATCCAGCGGCTCATCGGCCGCTCGCTCCGTGCCGCCACCGACACCACACGGCTCGGCACCATGACCCTCACCCTCGACTGCGACGTGATCCAGGCGGACGGCGGCACCCGCACCGCTGCGATCACCGGCGCGTACGTGGCGCTGGCCCTGGCGGTGCGCAAGCTCCGCGCCGACGGGAAGATCAAGAAGGACCCGCTGCTCGCCCCGGTGGCGGCGGTCTCGGTCGGCGTGATCAACGGCACCCCGATGCTCGACCTCGACTACGACGAGGACTCCACCGCCGAGGTCGACATGAACGTGGTCGCCAACGCCGCCGGCGAGATCATCGAGGTGCAGGGCACCGCGGAGGGCAAGCCCTTCGCCCGCGGCACCCTCGACCAGCTCGTCGATCTCGGCCTCGAGGGGATCGGCCGCCTCGTCGAGGCGCAGCGCAAGGCGCTCGAGGGATGAGCCGCTTCGCCCTCGCACCGGAGCGGCGGCACCAGACCATCCGCCGCAACCTGAGCACCGTGGGCCTGGGGCTGCTGCTCTTCGTGGGCTCCCTCGTCGCCCTGCGCTTCCGTCCCGACCGCAGCTCGCTGCTGCTGATCTTCGGCGCTGCCGGCGCGCTCCTGCTGGTGCTGGGGCTGCGCCGCCTGGTGGTGGGGATCCGGCCGGTCACCCTGGGCAAGAGCGCCGTGTGGTTCGGCACCACCGGCGTGCCCCTGGAGCGGATCGAGGCGATCGAGGTGGCGGGGGATCGCCTCGTGATCCTGCGCGAAGGCGGCAGGCGCCACGAGGAGCTGCTGGCGGATCCGTCCCGCGCCGCCTCGGAGATCGCCAGGAGCGCCGGGCTCCGGCCGCCGCGCAAGGGCGGCCCGCAGCGCTGGGAGCGCCGCGCCGCGGAGACGACCCTGGCCGAGGAGAACGAAGCGTGAAGCTGCTGGTCGCCTCCGGCAACAAGAAGAAGCTGGCCGAGCTGCAGGAGCTGGCGCAGGGGCTGACGGTGGAGGTGGTCTCGCCGGCGTCGCTGGGCAAGGAGCTCCCCGAGGTGGAGGAGGACGGCGCCACCTTCGCCGCGAACGCGCGGAAGAAGGCGCTCGCCTTCGCCACGGCCTTCGGGATCCCCACCATCGCCGACGATTCGGGGCTCTGCGTCGACGCCCTCGGCGGCGCGCCGGGCGTCTACAGCGCCCGCTACTCCGGCGAGGAGCCGGTGCCGGATCGCGACGCGCGCAACAACGAGAAGCTCCTCCGGGCGCTGCGCGACGTGCCCGCGGCGTTGCGGGGCGCCTCGTTCCACTGCGCGCTCTGCCTCGCCTTCCCCGACGGCACCACCCGCGAGGTGGAGGGGCGCTGGCCCGGGCAGGTGGCCTTCTCGCCCCGGGGCGCCAACGGCTTCGGCTACGACCCGCTCTTCCTCCTGCCATCGCAGGGGAAGACCTCCGCCGAGCTCTCCACCGAGGAGAAGCACCGGCAGAGCCACCGGGGCAGGGCGATGCAGGCGATGCGGCCGGTGCTCGAGGCGCTGCTCGGGAACGAAGCAGGCCCCCACGAGGCGTAGGAGCGCTCTTCCCCCGGGTACTTCTCGCCTCCGGCGCGGGCCCCCCGGGTACTTCTCGCCTCCGGCGCGGGCCCCCCGGCACTTCTCGCCTCCGGCGTGGTTCCCCACGCCGGAGGCGATCACAGGCTACGCGCTAGCGGTTCCGGCGCTCGCCGGGCCGCTGCCCACCTTCCTCGCTGATCCCGCCGCCCGGCCTGACCGGCTCGCCCCGCGAGACGTCACGGCCCTGCTCCATGTTGCGCCCCTCGGTCTCCCGCTGCGCTTCGCGGCGCAGCTCGTCCGGCCTCTTCCCCTTGTGCTTCGCAGCCATCCCCCACGCTCCTTTTCGCGGCACTTTTTGCTCGCCGCACGAAGAAGCTGTGCACCGTTCGCTCGGCCGGTGAAGCGTCACGCGGGGGCGCCCTGCCCGTGCACGAGGAAGCGGACCTCGTCCCCGCTGGGGGCGAAGCGCCTGCGCATCACCTCGATCGCCGCGGGGTTCTCGTCCACGAGGAGGAAGCGCCTGCCGTGGCGGAGCGCCGCCTCGCCGGTGGTGCCGCTTCCCGCGAAGAAATCGATCACCAGGTCCCCGGGGCGCGAGGAGGCCCGCACGATCCGCTCGAGGATCCCCACCGGCTTCTGCGTGGGATAACCC
The DNA here is from genome assembly GCF_041687135.1 of Vulgatibacter sp. Classification (NCBI taxonomy): domain Bacteria; kingdom Pseudomonadati; phylum Myxococcota; class Myxococcia; order Myxococcales; family Vulgatibacteraceae; genus Vulgatibacter; species Vulgatibacter sp. Next base: position 495,043 of record NZ_JAWLCN010000001.1, read on the forward strand.
GTCTTCTCCCTGCCCGTGGGGCTGACGATGGTGTGCCACCAGGTGTCGGTGGGGAGCTTGCCCCGGGCCGCCTTCTCCGGTCCCACCAGCCCGGGCGCCAGGTAGGGGATTCGGTCCACCGCCTCGATGTCGAAGAAGTAGCCGGCGGGCTCCTTCGCGTAGAAGAGGATGTTGTCGTGCTTGGCGGGCCAGCGCTTCTTCGACCGGGCGCCGTAGTCGTAGGCCCAGACGATCTCGTTCACGAAGCAGTCCCGCCCGAAGATCCCGTCGAGGAGCACCTTCACGTAGTGCACCTCGCGGTAGTCGAGGTGCACGTAGAGCGAGCCGCTCGGGGCGAGCAGCCGCCGCGCCTCCCGCAGTCGCGGCTCGAGGAAGCCCAGGTAGTCGTCGAAGCGGTCGCCGTAGGAGGCGGAGGAGAGCTTCTCGGTGCGGTAGCGCACGCCGCCGAAGCCGGTGCGATCCCCTTCGGGATCACGCACGGTCCGCAGCACCTCGCGCTTCTGCTTCTGGCCGGTGTTGAAGGGCGGATCGACGTAGACCAGCTGCGCGCAGCCGTCGGGCAGCTCGCGCAGCACCGCCAGATTCTCGCCGTGGATGACCTGGCCGCAGCCTTCGTGTCCGGACATGGCGGCGCACTCTACACGAAGGGGCAAGGGGGGAATCGCAACCCGGCGATCGGCGTTTCAACGACCCGAGGGTGAATAGCGCTTGCCTCGATCGCGGCTCTGCGCTACATCAGCCGCCGCTTTCGCGGGGTGTGGCGCAGCCTGGTAGCGCACCTGCTTTGGGAGCAGGGTGTCGGAGGTTCGAATCCTCTCGCCCCGACCATTTGCAGCAAACGCCAAGGGTCCCACGGGGCCCGGTGCGGAAGTTGAGCGCCAGTAGCTCAGTTGGATAGAGCAGCGGCCTTCTAAGCCGTAGGTCGAGGGTTCGATTCCTTCCTGGCGCGCCAAAATAGAATATCGAAGTTTGTGGTGAGCGTAGCTCAACTGGCAGAGCACTGGACTGTGACTCCGGGGGTTGTGGGTTCGAGCCCCATCGCTCACCCCATTTTGCAGAAGGCCGGAAGCAGCGGCCGCGTGCCGGGAAACCGGACGCAACGAGAAGAAGGCAGCTTCGAGGCAGGGCGGAAAAAAGCGGTTGACTCCAAGAGCCGCTTCGACTAAACCGCCACCTCGTTCGGGACGGAAACAGCGTCGCCGAGAAAAGCTGAGAAAAGTCGGGTGCGTAGCTCAATTGGCAGAGCAATGGACTCTTAATCCATAGGTTGAAGGTTCGATTCCTTCCGCACTCACCACTTTGGAAACCCCCTGCAGGCAACTGCAGGGGGTTTTCTTTTTTGCGCCGCCGGGAACCTTCCCGGTACCCGGGCGTTTCCTCGCACGAGACCTTTGACGGCAGCGTCGGGTCGTTCTATGGAGCGCCGCAAGGGGCAGGTGGCGGAATTGGTAGACGCGCTGGTCTTAGGAGCCAGTGTCGCAAGGCGTGAGGGTTCGAGTCCCTCCCTGCCCACCATATCGATCGATCGCCGAGGCGGCCTCCGGGCGCGCCTCCCGGCTGCGGCAGCCGGAATGGACCGATCCCTGCTGTGGTTGGGCCACCGATGATCCCCTACTTCGAAGTTCCGCCCCTCTCCCTCGGCCCCCTCGAGCTCCACGCCTTCGGCGCCCTCGCCGCGCTGGGCATCTACGTGGGCGCCCGCCTCGCGGCGAAGGCCGCGCGGACCATCGGCCCCGGCGACGACCTGCCCATCGTCGAGGCGGCCCCCTGGATGGTGGTCGGCGGCGTGATCGGCGGCCACCTCGTCCACGTCCTCGGCTACCACCCGGAGATCCTCGCCACCGAGGGTTGGACCTCGCTGCTCAAGGTCTGGGACGGCCTCTCCTCGATGGGCGGCGTGCTCGGCGGCCTGATCACCATCGTGCTCTTCTTCCGCTGGAAGCGGTGGCGGCTGATCCCCTCCTTGAACGCCCTCGCCCTCGGCATCGCGCCGGGCTGGGGCATCGCCCGCCTGGGCTGCTTCGCCGCCCACGATCACAAGGGCACGCTCACCGACTTCCCCCTGGCCGTGGCCTTCCCGGGCGGCGCCCGCCACGACCTTGGCCTCTACGAGGCGGTGCTCCTCTTCGCCATCGCCGGCGTGCTCTGGCTGCTCGCCAGGAAGCCGCGCCCCGAGGGCTTCCTCATGGGGGTGCTCGCCATCGCCTACGCGGTGCCGCGCTTCTTCATGGACTTCCTCCGGGCCACCGATCTGCCCTTCTCCGACGGGCGCATCGCCGGGCTCACCCCCGCGCAGTACACCGCCTTCCTCCTCGTGGGGATCGGCACCTGGCTGCTGGTGCGCTCGCGCAACCTCCCCGCGATGACGGTGGAGCGGCGGGCAGAGCAGGAAAGCGCCGCAGCGGCCTGACCCGCCCCGGCCTGCACAAGACGAAGGCGCCGAAGGTCCCCGCGGACCGCGGCGCCTTTTTCGATCCGGGGCGCGGCGAAAGCGGGGGTACTCCTTCCGCCGCTGGGGTAGGGTGGCGACCGTTCACCGCGCTTTCCGCGGGGTGGGGGAGAGCCCGCCGGCCTGCTTGACTTCCCGAAGGGCGGCGTCTATTCGGCGGCTTCTTTTAACTCCTCCTCCGATACTGCTACGAGGGTTTGGCTGATGAAGGTCAATGTCGAGACCGTCTCCCCGGTCGAGAAGAAGCTCCTGATCGAGGTCGATGCCGACCGCGTCTCCAACGAGCTCGAGCGCGCCTACCGGGGGCTCTCCCGCAGCGTGCGCGTGCCCGGCTTCCGCCAGGGCAAGGTGCCCCGCCGGATCCTCGAGGCCCGCTACAAGGACCAGGTCGAGCAGGACGTGGTGCAGCACCTCGTCGAGCACACCTGGCGCGAGGCGGTGGACGAGCAGGACCTCTTCCCCGTGGCGCAGCCGGTGGTCTCCCCCGAGCGCCTCGAGCAGGGCAAGCCGTTCAAGTACGAGGCCCGCGTCGAGGTGAAGCCCGAGGTCACCGCGAAGGATTACAAGGGCCTGGAGTACACGGGCACCGAGCCGAAGGTCACCGACGAGATGGTGAACGACGAGCTCGCCCGCATCCAGGAGAGCCTCGCCCAGCTCCAGCCCATCGAGGACCGCCAGACCGCCCAGGTGGGTGATTACGCGATCATCGATCACGAGGGCTTCCTCGGCGAGGAGTCGATCGAGGGTGGCAAGGGCACCGACGTCACGGTCAAGGTCGACGAGGGCTCGCTCCTCGAGGGCAGCGCCCCGATGCTCGCCGGCAAGAACGTGGGCGAGACCGTCGACGCCACCGTCGAGTTCCCGCCCGACTACCAGGACGAGAAGGTCCGCGGGAAGGCCGCCACCTTCAAGCTCACCCTGAAGAGCCTGAAGCGGCGCGACGTCCCGGCCCTCGACGACGAGCTCGCCAAGGATCTCGGCGGCGAGGCCAAGACCCTCGACGAGCTCAAGGCGAAGATCCGCGAGGGGCTCGACACCGCCGAGAAGCAGCGCGCCGACCGCGAGAACCGCGAAGGCCTGCTCAAGGCGCTGGTCGAGAAGAATCCGATCGAGGTGCCCAAGGCCCTCGTCGAGCGCGGCATCGACATGATGGTCGCCGGCGCCGCCGAGCGCTTCCAGCGCCAGGGGCTCGACATCCGCCAGATGGGGCTCGATTTCCGCAAGATCCGCGAGGATCTGCGCGAGAAGGCGACCCAGGAGGTCAAGGCGGCGCTGCTGCTCGAGGCCATCGCCGGGCAGGAGGGCGTCGAGGTCTCCGACTCCGACCTCGCCGACCACTACGCGAAGCTGGCCACCGAGGTGAACATGCCCGAGGCGAAGGTCCGGGCCCACTTCGAGAAGGACGCCGCCGAGATGAACGCGCTCAAGAACCGTCTGCGTGAAGAAAAGACGGTTGCGCTCCTGCAGCGCGAGGCGAAGGTTACCGGCTAGTCTTCTGCACGGTCCTACCCGAGCAGGAGATTCGAGTCCGCCCCCCGGCGCCCTCCGAGGCGCCGGGCCGCCCCTGGAGGAGAGCAAATGAGCTACATCCCGATGCCGTTCGTGGTCGAGCAGACGCACCGCGGCGAACGCTCCTACGACATCTATTCGCGCCTGCTGAAGGACCGGATCATCTTCCTCGGGACCCCCGTGGACGACGACGTGGCGAACGTCATCATCGCCCAGCTCCTCTTCCTGGAGTCCGAGGACCCGGACAAGGACATCAACCTCTACATCAACTCGCCGGGTGGCTCGGTGACCGCGGGCCTCGCGATCTACGACACCATGCAGTACGTGAAGCCGGCGGTTTCCACGATCTGCATGGGCCAGGCCGCCTCGATGGGCGCGCTGCTCCTCTCTGCCGGCGCCGACGGCAAGCGCTACGCGCTCCCCCACGCCCGGATCATGATCCACCAGCCGATGGGCGGCTTCTCCGGCCAGGCCACGGACATCGACATCCAGGCCAAGGAGATCCTCCGGCTGAAGCAGAAGCTGAACGAGATCCTCGTCCACCACACCAAGCAGCCCATCGAGCGGATCGAGAAGGACACCGACCGCGACTACTTCATGGGCGCCGGCGAGGCCAAGGAATACGGCCTGATCGACCAGGTCTACGTCCGCCACCACGTTCCGCCCGGCAAGGAAGGCAAGTAGGCCTTCGGGGCATTCGAGCGGGCGGGAGGACGGTACCTCCGGTTGGATGGACTGGCCTCCCCCCGGTTGTTACCCTCAATGGCATGTGCCGGGGATAGACCCTGGAAGCCGGGAGAGGTGGTTTTGGACAGGCGCGACAGCCACACGCTCTGCTGCTCCTTCTGCGGCAAGTCCCAGAAGGAGGTCAAGAAGCTCATCGCAGGGCCGACGGTCTACATCTGCGACGAGTGCATCGGTCTCTGCAACGACATCATCGCGGAGGAGATCGAGCACGAGGAGCGGAAGGACAAGAAGATCCGCATTCCGCGGCCCAGCGAGATCAAGACGGTCCTCGACGAGTACGTGATCGGCCAGGATCGGGCCAAGAAGATCCTCTCCGTGGCGGTGCACAACCACTACAAGCGGATCGAGCAGAAGGGGAACGCCACCTCTGCGGACGACGTCGAGCTCCAGAAGTCGAACATCCTCCTGCTCGGCCCCACGGGCTCCGGCAAGACGCTGCTCGCCCAGACGCTCGCCCGGCTGCTGAACGTTCCCTTCACCATCGCCGACGCCACCACCCTCACCGAGGCGGGCTACGTCGGCGAGGACGTCGAGAACATCATCGTCAACCTGCTGCAGGCCGCCGACCACGACATCGAGCGGGCGCAGAAGGGCATCGTCTACATCGACGAGATCGACAAGATCGCCCGCAAGAGCGAGAACCCGTCGATCACCCGCGACGTCTCCGGCGAGGGCGTGCAGCAGGCGCTGCTCAAGCTCATCGAGGGCACGGTCGCCAACGTCCCGCCCAAGGGCGGCCGCAAGCACCCGCAGCAGGAATTCCTGCAGGTCGACACCTCGAACATCCTCTTCATCTGCGGCGGCGCCTTCCACGGCCTCGACAAGATCGTCGAGCAGCGGCAGGGCGGCAGGAGCATGGGCTTCGGCGCCGAGGTGAAGAGCAAGCAGGAGAAGAACCAGACCGAGCTGCTGCGCGACGCGCAGCCGCAGGACCTGCTCAAATTCGGCCTGATCCCCGAGTTCATCGGCCGTCTGCCCGTCACCGCCACCCTCGAGGAGCTCGACGAGCCGGCGCTGGTGCAGATCCTCACCGAGCCGAAGAACGCCCTGGTCAAGCAGTACAAGAAGCTGCTCGAGATGGACGGCGTGAACCTCAAGTTCACCGAGGGCGCCCTCCATGCCATCGCCAGGGAAGCGCTGCGCAACAAGGCCGGTGCCCGTGGCCTGCGCTCGGTGGTCGAGGGTGCCATGCTCGACGTGATGTACGACATTCCTTCTCAGAAGACTGCGAGGGAGGTCGTCATCGGTGAAGACGTGATCGCGAAGAAGGAGAAGCCGCTGATCATCTACGAGCAGCAGAAGGCCGAATCGGCGTAGCCGGGGCGTTGGTTTCCCGGTCGAGCTTCGGCCGGCGCCCTTGCTGCTTCGTTCTGCAGCCAGGCCGCCGGCCGGTTTCGTTTCGGCCCGGCCCGCTTCGAGGGCGCACGGGGAAGGTTGTCACCAGAGGGCCTGTTCTCCTGAGGTTCGAAGCAAGCAGTCCGCATGAAGGGGGGGCGCCGGCAAGCCCGGAGCCCACCGCCAGCCCGAGAGGTCCTAGAGCACATGTTCTTCGGCAAAGACGACAAGAAGGGTGGCCCGGCGAAGACGCGCCTCGTTCCGCTGCTCCCGCTGCGGGACATCATCGTCTTCCCCCACATGGTCGTCCCGCTCTTCGTGGGGCGTGAGAAGTCCATCAGCGCCCTCGAAGAGGCCATGGCCCACGACAAGGAGATCCTCCTTGCCGCGCAGAAGAAGGCCAAGACCAACGATCCCGCCCCCGAGGACATCTTCGAGGTCGGTACGCTGGGGACGATCATCCAGCTCCTGCGCCTGCCCGACGGCACTGTGAAGGTCCTCGTCGAGGGCAAGAAGCGCGCCCGCGTCCGGCGCTACCAGCAGACCGAGAGCTTCTTCCTCGCCGAGGCGGAGGAGGTCGAGGAGATCTCCGAGCGCTCCGTCGAGCTCGAAGCGCTCATCCGCTCCGTGCACTCGACCTTCGAGGCGTACGTCAAGCTCAACAAGCGCATCCCGCCCGAGATGCTGGTCTCGGTGGCCTCGATCGACGATCCGGGCCGGCTCTCCGACACCATCGTCGCCCACCTCTCGCTCAAGCTGAACGACAAGCAGTCGATCCTGGAGACCGAGTCGGCAGCGAAGCGCCTCGAGAAGCTCTACGAGCTGATGCAGGGCGAGATCGAGATCCTGCAGGTCGAGAAGAAGATCCGCACCCGCGTCAAGAAGCAGATGGAGAAGACGCAGAAGGAGTACTACCTGAATGAGCAGATGCAGGCCATTCAGAAGGAACTCGGGGAGCGGGACGAGTTCAAGAACGAGGTGCAGGAGCTCGAGGAGCGGATCAAGAACAAGAAGATGTCGAAGGAGGCGACGGTCAAGGTCAAGCGCGAGCTCAAGAAGCTCAAGATGATGAGCCCGATGAGCGCCGAGGCCACCGTCGTCCGCAACTACATCGATTGGATCCTGACGCTGCCCTGGTACGACCAGACCAAGGACAAGCTCGACATCGGCGAGGCGAAGCAGGTTCTCGACGCCGATCACTACGGCCTGAAGAAGCCCAAGGAGCGCATCCTCGAGTACCTCGCGGTGCAGCAGCTCGTGGGCAAGATCAAGGGCCCGGTCCTCTGCCTCGTCGGTCCTCCCGGCGTCGGCAAGACCTCGCTCGGCAAGTCGATCGCCAAGGCCACCGGCCGCAAATTCGTGCGCCTCTCCCTCGGCGGCGTGCGCGACGAGGCCGAGATCCGCGGCCACCGCCGGACCTACATCGGCGCGATGCCCGGCAAGCTGATCCAGTCGATGAAGAAGGCGGGTTCGAACAACCCGGTCTTCCTCCTCGACGAGATCGACAAGATGTCGACCGACTTCCGCGGCGATCCGTCGGCGGCGCTCCTCGAGGTCCTCGACCCCGAGCAGAACGCCACCTTCGGCGACCACTACCTCGACGTCGACTACGACCTGTCGAAGGTGATGTTCATCTGCACCGCGAACACGCTGCACGGGATCCCCGGGCCGCTGCTCGACCGCATGGAGGTGATCCGCCTCGCCGGCTACACCGACCGCGAGAAGCTCCACATCGCCGATCGCTACCTGGTTCCGAAGGCGCTCGAGCAGAACGGTCTCGACGGCGTGGACGTGAAGTTCACCCGCCAGGGCCTGCTCGCCCTCATCCACCACTACACGCGCGAAGCCGGCGTCCGGAAGCTGGAGCAGGAGGTCAACGCGGTCGCCCGCAAGATCGCCCGCCGCGTGCTCAAGGTGGGCAAGGAGAAGAAGTTCGTCGTCTCCTCGAAGATGGTCCCGAAGTACCTCGGGCCCCAGCGCTTCAAGCACGGCATGGCCGAGGCCCACGACCAGGTAGGCCTGGTCACCGGCCTCGCCTGGACCGAGCTGGGCGGCGAGCTCCTCGTCACCGAGGTGACCGCCTTCCCGGGCAAGGGCAAGCTCATCATCACCGGCAAGCTCGGTGAGGTGATGCAGGAGTCGGCGCAGGCGGCGATGAGCTACGTGCGCTCCCGCGCCCCGGTATTCGGCATCGACCGGAAGTTCTTCGACATGACCGACCTGCACATCCACGTGCCGGAAGGCGCCATCCCGAAGGACGGTCCGTCTGCGGGCATCACCATGGCCACCGCGCTCATCTCGGCGTGCACCAAGGTGCCGGTGCGCAAGGACATCGCCATGACCGGCGAGATCACCCTGCGCGGCCGCGTGCTGCCCATCGGCGGTCTCAAGGAGAAGGCGATGGCCGCCTACCGCGGCGGCATCAAGACCATCCTGATCCCGTCGGAGAACGAGAAGGACGTGCGGGAGATCCCCTACGCGGTCCGCAAGATGCTGCAGATCATCCCGGTCGAGCACATGGACCAGGTGCTCCGCCACGCCCTGGTGCTAGACAAGCCGGACGAGTTCTTCCGGCCGATGCCGGTGGAGGACGGGGGCGCGCGTGTCCCCGCCGAGCAGGACGTCGCCTCCGAGCCGGTGATTGGCGCCTGATCCCTTCGCTGCCGCGGGGCCGGTTTGGCCGGCTCCGCGGCGGCGTGTTTCGGTTTGACGGAGAGGCGAGCGGCGCGGTAGAAAGCGCCACCTTTGACCGGGCGCATAGCTCAGCTGGTTAGAGCATCGTCTTTACACGGCGAGGGTCGTAGGTTCGAAACCTACTGCGCCCACCAGCTTTTGTGCGGTGTTAGTTAAGTCGGTTATAACGCCGGCCTGTCACGCCGGAGGCCACGGGTTCGAGTCCCGTACACCGCGCCACATGGAAGCCCCGTAGGTCTTGGATCTACGGGGCTTTCGTTTTTCTGCGGCGGGCGGGGAGCGAGGTTCACGCTCGACGGGCCCGTTCTGCCTCGGCTCTGCAGGTCGCTCGGGAGGTCGGGGCCCCTGCCGCCGTTTCTCTCTTGGCACATGGCCTCGAGATAGCGGCTGGTGTTATCTTCGAAGCCTATGGCAAGCACGGCGAGAAAGAGTGCGAGTCGCGACGGAGCGCGAGCGAAGGCCTTCCTGATCCGGCGGGCGTCCGCCGCTGCGATTCAGCGAGCGCTCGGTGTGACCGCCTCAGACCGCAAGCTCCTCGAGCGGGTCCGCACCAGGAAGGTTGCCGCTACGAGCGCCAAACGCTCTGCCGCCGAAGGGGCGACAAGCAGTCGCAGACGAGTCGCGGGTCCTAAGCGCACCACTACGTCCGCATCGGTCCGCGACTAGGTGTACGGGACAAACGTTCACGTGGCTGCTACGCTAGGCCTGCATGGGACGTCAGCGAACAGCGCCCGAGGGCCCGAACGTCTTTCTCATGTGCCATTTGACTCAGCGTATGAGCGACTTTTCACCGCACTCGTCTCGGGCCTGATCGCGCTCGGCTGCATCCCGCGTTGCGCTATGGAGATTGTGGAGTCCGGAGAAGGGCGCTTGAACCGGATCTACCGCCTTCTCGGTGAGTCGCAGTACTCGATCCACGACCTGAGCCGTGTCCAGGGAAGCACACGTAGACGCGAGGCCCGCTTCAACATGCCTTTCGAGCTCGGCCTCGCCTATTCGCTCAGGAAGGAGAAGCGCACGCACCAATTCCTCATCTTCGAGGAGGTGCGCTACCGGCTAACGAGGACCTTGAGCGATCTCAACGGCTTCGATCCCCAGATCCACGACGGGGAGCCGATGAAGATGCTGCGACTTCTGCGGGGGAGCTTCGTCTCACGCCATCGTCCCAGCATTGAGGACCTTCGTGCTGTCTACCGGGCTTCCCGATCGGCTGTCCGTGCGGCGGCTCGGCTCGAAGGTTTGTCGGTCTTCGACGCGGATGGCTTCCGCTTCCTCTCGGCGGCGGCCAGCCAGGAGGCCGCCGAGCGGGGACTCATCCCCGAGCGCTGACCGCTGTTGTACGAGCGAAAAGGGCTTTACAGCGCTGGTGTTGTTGGCTACAAAGCGCGTCGTTCCGGCAACGGAACGGCTTTGTGCGGTGTTAGTTAAGTCGGTTATAACGCCGGCCTGTCACGCCGGAGGCCACGGGTTCGAGTCCCGTACACCGCGCCAAATGGAGAACCCCGCTGGTAGCTGCCAGCGGGGTTTTTCTTTTTCCGGCAGTGAAGTCGCGCCTTCGTATCCCGCCTCGAATACGGCAAGTCGGGGCAGGGACTGCCCGGTGCCTTCCCGCTGCGGTAGGCTCCCCTCGATCGCCGGCAACGCTCCGTCGAGCGCCGGCCCCGAGGGGGTTCGCCATGTTGCTTCGTCTGCTTCCTTTCGCGCTCTCCGCCCTGGTGCTGTTGCCGTTCGCGGCGCACGCGGAGGAGATGCTCGTCGGCACCACCTGCAGCTCCACGGCGGACTGCCCGCTCGCCTTCGCCTGCGAGACGGTCGACATCCCCTGCTACGACACGCCGGTCGATTGCGAGTGCGCCCCCTGCGAGCCCGACACCGTCTGCGAGCCCTGTGATTGCGGCGGGCGCGAGCAGGGCGGCGGCGGTCCGGACTGCACGACGACGTCGGCGCAGCATTGCGTTTTCCGGCCGCAGAGCTGCACCGCCGATGCGGACTGCACCACGGCGGGCTTCGTCTGCCAGGCGCAGGAGGAGTGCAGCGGCGGTGGCGGCTGCGCCTGCCCCGGCTGCCCCGCAGGCGAGGAGTGTCCGCCCTGCGACTGCGACGACGTGCCGGACGAGGTCGACTGCGTGGTGACCGGCGGCTATTGCCTGCCGCCGCTCGACGCCTGTGAGAGCGACGCGGATTGCACGAACGGCTGGAGCTGCACCGACCTCGGCTACGGCGGCTCCTCCGACGGCAGCTGCGAGATCTGCGAATGCGTCTCCAGCGGCGGCACCGGCGAGCGCGGCGGCGACGACGAGACCGGCGGCGACGGCGGCACGGGCGGCACCGACGAGGGCGACTGCACCTGCAGGCCGTGCGAGGACGATTCGACCTACGCGGCCGAGAGCGTCTGCCTGCCTGCGGGCTGGGATGCGCAGCTCGAGGCGATGATGTCGCACGTCGGCGGTGGCGAGTACGGCGGCGGCGGCACCAGGGGAGAGGACAACGGCGGCGTCGGTGCACCGGAGCAGGCTGCCGGCGACGACGACCTCGAGGACGAGGAGGCGCCGCTGGGCTGCAACGCCGCAGGCGCCGGCGCGGTCTCGCTGCTGCCGCTCGCGACCCTCGGTCTGCTGCGTCGCCGCCGCGGCTGAGGCGTTGGAAGACGGGCGCGCGGTGCTGCCGCGCGCCCGTTTCAGAGCCGGTCGATCAGCCCCACCAGATCGGCGCGCACGCCGGCGGTGAGGAAGAGGAACGAGGCCCACGTCTCGACGGTGTCATCGGAGAGATCGACGCCGCCGCCGTAGACGCGGGTGCGCAGGAAGATCGATGCGTCGTTGCGCTCGTCGAGCGGCAGGCCGATCGAGAGCGCCACGTCGTAGAGCCCGCCATCCGCGTCGCCGATCCCGAAGCTCGACAGGCCGGTCGCCTCGAGGTGCGTGTAGAACGAGGGCGCTGGCCACCAGAAGATCCGGGTGGCCACCGCAGGCACGATCCCGATGTCGCTGCGCTGCGCGTAGGTCGCCCCGTCGCCGCTCCGCAGGGAGACGTAGGCGTTGCGGATCTGCAGCGCGCCGCCGACGTCCCAGGTGAAGGCGTCGCCATCGACCAGGCGGTAGAGGTACGTGCCGCGGTAGCCGTCGAAGGAGTAGGCGCTCTCTACCGTCTCTCCTGCTTCGAAGAGCGTTCCCCGGAAGTTGATCGACTCGTCGAGGGTGGCGGTGGTGTCGATCGGCAGCGGCGCCCAGAGCAGGACGAGCCCGTGGCGCTCCCAGGGCCGCAGCTCGAGCGAGAGGCGGAACGAGTAGAAGAGGTTCTCCTGCTGGTTCACGTCGGCGGCGTCGTAGGTCGTTCCCTCGACGCCGTAGGTGCCCTCGTTGAGCAGCACGTAGAAGGGCCCGTCCTCGAGCTCGAAGATCGCTTCCTCGAGGGGCGAGGCGGCGCGGGCGGGCAGGGCGGCGCAGAGCAGCGCCCCCAGGGCGAGCGGTCGCAGGAGCATCGGCGGATACCTCCGGCGCCACCATGGGGGCCGCAGGGCCGGGCGGCTTCTCCCCGGGCGGGTCGACGGGGCCTCTCCAGGAAGCGGCATCTCGTGCGGGGCGGTGCGTTCTTGCGCCTTTACAGCGCCCGGAATGTTCGCTACAACGCCCGCCGTTCCAGTGATGGAACAGCATGTGCGGTGTTAGTTAAGTCGGTTATAACGCCGGCCTGTCACGCCGGAGGCCACGGGTTCGAGTCCCGTACACCGCGCCACCTGGAAGCCCCGTAGGTCTTCGGACCTACGGGGCTTTCGCTTATCTGCGGCCCGGGAAAAGCGGTGGAAGAGAGTGCGGTAGATAGCGCCTTCGTCGTCGGGCCCGGCGGTGGCCGGTTCGGGGCCGCTCGCGGCTGTCGCCCGCATCGGCAAGGCCAGCACCGTCCCCTCCCGCAGCTCCACCTCGAGCTTCGCCATCTCCCGGCAGCGCGGCACCCAGCCTCGCGCGGTGCGCAGGTCGTGGAGGCGGCGGTCCCGGAAGCCGAGTCGTGCGAGGTGATGGCCGGAAGTTCCGGGTACTGGCGGTCGTAGATGTATGTACCCGTGAGCGCCTCGCCCTGCAGGCCAACAGGCACATCCTTCGTCTCTACGATCTGCATGAGACCGGCGGACCACGCGGCGCGTGGATGCAGCCACTGGATGTCGTCACCAACTTCCAGGAAATGAGACCAGACACGACCGTGGCCGCGATCAACGTGCTGCTCGAGCCAGATGCCGCCACGATTGCAAAAGCACGGGCAACGAACGCTCGGCTGCTGGAGGACTATCCGGCAGGCTTCGCCCTCGATGCCAATCACGCGCCGCACATCACCATTCTCCAACGGTTCGTGCGGGCGGCGGAGCTCGGCGAGCTAGCCAATGCCGTGGCTGGAGTGCTGCGTTCAGAGCAGGCGGCGAAATGGGAATGCAAGGCGACTGGCTACTATGACCTGGCTCACGAGAATCTCGGTTTGCTGGGAATCGTCATCGAACCGACCCAGGAATTGCGTCGACTACAGCAGAAGGTCATCGACGCCGTCGCCCCGTTCGCCGTGGAGAAGGGGACAGGCGCGGCCTTTGCGCCCCGCCCTGACGGCGGGGCGATCAGCCAGCCGACAGTGGAGTACGTGAAGAACTTCGTCGGCCCCCATACCGGCACGAACTATCACCCGCATCTCACCGTCGGCATCGGTACCCGTGCGTTCCTGAACGCCTTGCAAGTGGAGCCATTCGAGCCCTTCATCATCCGGCCCGTATCCGTGAGCCTCTACCAGCTGGGGGATTACGGGGTCGCACAAACAAAACTCCATGGCCTCCACCGCTAACTCCATGGCCTCCACCGCTGTTGATCCGCTCCCCTCCTGGAACGATGGTCCTGCCAAACGTGGGGTCCTCGTGTTCGTCGCCAGGGTGACGACTCGAGGATCGACCGATTTCTTGCCACAGTCGGACCGCATTGCCGTGTTCGACAACGACGGCACGCTCTGGCCCGAGAAGCCGATGCCGTTTCAGGCAGCCTTTGCCATCGACGAGCTGAAGCGATGCACCCGCACCGAGCCCAGGCTCGCTTCGGATCCCATGGTGCAAGCCGCCTTGTCCGGAGACCTCGAAAAGCTCCTGCAAGGCGATCACCTCGATGGCCTGATGCAGGTGTTGGCGCTCACCCATGCAGGCATGACGGTCGACGAGTTTCGCGACGCCGTAGAGGCGTGGTTCAAGTCGGCGAAGCACCCGCGATTTGGGAGGCCCTACGACGAACTCACCTACCAACCGATGCAGGAACTCCTGCGCTATCTGCGGGCAAATGGCTTCAAGAATTTCATTGTCTCCGGTGGCGGCGCAGACTTCATGCGCGTTTGGGTGGAGCGCGTGTACGGCATACCACCGGAGCAGGTGGTCGGTTCGACAGCACGGACGAAATTCGAGCTACGAGAAAGCGGGCCGGTGCTGACAAAGACACTCGATTATCTTTTCGTGAATGACGGGCAGGGCAAGCCATCCGGCATTCATCAATTCATCGGCCGGCGACCCACGGTCTGCGCGGGGAACAGCGACGGCGATCACGCGATGTTGCAATACACCACCCGCAACAACCCGGGCCCTGGTCTCGGCCTGATCCTCCACCATACCGACGACGTTCGCGAATATGCCTATGACGCCGAGACGCAGAGCAGCGGCAAGCTCGTCGAAGCCCTCGAGGAGGCACCCAGGCGCGGCTGGCTCGTCGTGGACATGAAGCAGGACTGGAACGCAATGTTCCACCGAGTTCACGGTTGAGCCTCGGGGGCTGTTCTGCAGGGCCGTGCCCGCGAGGGCCCAGAGCGCACTGGCCCCTCCTCCTGCGTAGATTTTCGAGTCCCGTACACCGCGCCACCTGGAAGCCCCGTAGGTCCTCGGACCTACGGGGCTTTTCCTTTGCCGGCCCGCGATCGCCTCAGAGCGAGCGCAGGTACTCCACCAGGTCGTTCTTGTCGGCCTCTGCGAGGCCGAGGCCGAGCGTCGCGTCGTAGTGGTCGACCACCGCGCGCAAATCGGCGAAGCGGCCGTCGTGGTAGAAGCCGCCCTTCTCCCTGGTGAAGAGGCCGCCGAGCGGCGTGGTGCGGTACATGCCGGTGGGCGAGCGGCTGGCGTGGAAGTCGTCGATGCCGATCTCCGCCGGGTCGTGCAGGTTGTGGCCAGGCTCGCTGAAGACGGGCGGCACGTGGCAGCTGGCACAGCGGCCCTGCTCCTCGAAGACAGCCCGCCCGCGCTCCGCCGCCGCCGCGTCGAAGGAGCCCGCGGGCGGCGTGGGGGCGAGCAGCGAGAGCTGGTAGACGTGCAGGGCGGGCAGGACCGCGGTGATCCGATCCTCCTCCGAGCGGATGTTGCCGAGGCCGAGCCGCGCCGCCACCGGATATTTCTCGGGATCGTCGAGACGCGGATCGTAGAACGTACCGAGCCCGTGCATCTGCGTGTTGGCGACGTAGGCGTTCCAGTAGGTCACGTCGCCGAAGCCCGTATAGGTGGCGAGGTTCACGCCGGCGAGACCGAAGGCAGGCGGGATCACCACCGACGCCGTGGTTCCGTCCGGCTTGAAGGCCTTGCCGTCGAGGACGAGGAGCGCGTCGTAGCGACCGGGGCCCCAGCTCTCGAGCACCTGGCGCACCGTCGCTTCGTCGACCTGGAGCGCGTCGACGAAGAAGCCGAGGTCGGGCGACGCGGCCACGATCGCGCCGACGTTCAGGTCCCGGTTGGCCCAGCCGTCGAGGCGACGGCCGATGCCTGGCGCGAAGGAGTCGTCCACGGTCGAGTGGCAGAACGCGCAGGTGGTGCCGATGGCGGTGAGCGTTCCCGCCTCGTCGAAGAAGCCGCGGACGCCGACCACCGCCTCGGCCTGCAGGAGCGCGAGGGTGGTGGCGGGATCCTCGAGATCCAACTCGCCCGCCTGCAGGGCGGCGACGACCTCGGCAGGGAGCGCCTCCGCGTCCACCTTGAGTCCGAGTCCCAGCGCAGCGGTCGGAGAAACGCCCGGGCCGACGCCGCCGTTCGCCGCGCCGGCGATGGCGCGGTGCAGGCCGAGCGTGCCGCCGAAGAAGCCTTCGCTGCCGAAGGTGTCGAAGCGGAAGACCTCGCGCCCCTCGTCGATGAGGGCGCTGCCTTCACCACCGTCCTCGATCCTGCCGCTGGTCCGGTCGAGTCCGTCCTCGGTGCAGGCACCGAGGAGCAACACGCCCAGAAGAAAAAGCCGTCGCATCACGCCCTCCTTCCCCGGTCGTCGGGGCACCACAAGCTGAGATCTGCGGTCGCAGGAAGGTGACGGGGCGCCACGTGGGGAGGGCGCATCGGCGAGGGCGCCCGCGAGCTGCTTGCCGGCTCGGGTGAGGGCGGGGCGTCCCGGATCCACCCGCACGCTCGGTGTGGATCACGTCCGGTCGACGAGAGAGCGCGCCCTACATCCACCCAGAGGTGCAAGAATCCGCACTTCTTCGTGCTCGTACGGACCGCCATAACCCCGCGCGTTCAGCTCCCGATCGGGAGCTATGTTCGGGGGTTACTCGTGGTGAAATCAGGCAAGGCAGCGGCGCTCCTGCTGGGCGTGCTGCTTTTCGTAGGCACGGCATGCGGCGATGACGGCGCCGGTGGTGGCAAGGGTGGCGCTGGCGGCACGGCAGGCGCCGGTGGCAGCGGCGGAAGCGGCGGAAGCGGCGGAAGCGGCGGAAGCGGCGGCACCGGCGGCACCGGCGGCACCGGCGGCACCGGCGGCGTCGGCGGCGTCGGCGGCGTCGGCGGCGTCGGCGGCACGGGCGGCACGGGTGGCACGGCAGGCACCGAGCCCACGCTCGATGCGAGCCAGATCGAGGTGCTCGCGGCTGCGCCGGGAGCCGACGACACGATCGTCGGCCATGCCGCCGCCGCCACGCGCGCGCAGCAGGTCCACGTCTACGCGGACGAATCGCTCTCCGAGCTGGTGGCGAGCGCCGCCGTCGAAACCGACGGCTCCTTCGCCGCCATCTCCCTCGGCGACAACGAGCGCGCCCGGGTCTTCGTCGTCGCCGAGGGTGAGGACGAGAGCACCAGCGAGGCGGCCGCCTTCGACAACGACATCGCGCCGCCTTCCGTGACGATCACCGGCGCGCCGCCTGCGGCGACCAACGCGGTGGACGCCACCTTCACCTTCGAATCGAACGAGGCCGGCTCCTCCTTCGAATGCGCGCTGGACGGCGAGGCGTTCGCTGCCTGCCCCCAGCCCGCCACCTGGTCCGGACTCGCCGAGGGGCAGCACTCGTTCCAGGTCCGCGCGACCGACGCCGCAGGCAACGCAGGTGACGCCACCTCGCACGGCTGGCGGATCGATCAGACCGCGCCGGAGCTCGAGTTGGCCGGCCTGCCCGAGGGCGGCTCCACCGCCACCGAGCTCGTCGTCACCTTCACCTGCGTCGACGAGGTCTGCACCTTCTCCTGCAGCGTGGACGGCGGCGTTCCGGCAGCGTGCACCTCGCCCTTCACCTGGCAGGACATTGCCGAGGGCGCGCACTCCTTCGCGGTCACCGCCAGCGACGAAGCCGGCAACAGCGCCGAGGCGTCGGGTATCTTCTCGATCGACCGCACCGCACCCACCGTGCGTTTCACCGAGACGCCGCCCGCTTCGTCGAGGAACGAGAATCCTTCGTTCTCCTTCGACTGCAGTGGTGAGGACGGCTGCAGCTTCACCTGCGCGCTCGATGATGCCGCCGCCTTCGCATGCACCTCGCCCCTCGTCGCGGGACCGCTCGCCGAGGGAGCGCATTCCTTCACCGTGCAGGCGGTCGATCCGACTGGCAACGTGAGCGCCACGCTCCGCCACGACTTCACCGTCGACACCACCGCGCCGACGCTCACCATCCTCGAGAATCCGGCCTATCGCAGCACCAGCGCCGCCGCGGTCTTCCAGGTCACGTCGAACGAGGCCGGCAGCACCTTCGAGTGCATGCTCGACACCGGCGCCTGGAACGCCTGTCCCGCTACCACCACCTGGACCGGCCTCGACGACGGCCAGCACACGGCGCGTTTCCGCGCGATCGACGCAGCGGGCAACGTGGGCGCCGCCGTGCTCTACGGCTGGTTCATCGACGCGACCGCCCCCACGATCACCCTCTCGCCCAACACCCCGGCGAACGCACGGGACGGCTGGATCGGCGCCACCTGCAGCGAGAGCGGCTGCACCTACTTCTGCATGCTCCCCGGCAGCAGCACCTTCACCTCCTGTCAGGGCGGTCTCAGCTACGGCAACTTCGCGGACGGCAGCTACACCTTCCAGATCTATGCCGTCGATTCCTTCGGCAACCAGGGCCCCGTCGCCTCGCACACCTGGACGATCGACACCACCCCGCCGGTGGTGCAGGTCACCGGGGCGCCCGACTGGACGGTGGGCGAAACCGACGCCACCTTCACCTTCGGCTGTGAAAACGGCGAGACCTGCATCTTCGCCTGCAGCCTCGACGGCGTGAGCGTCGGCGCCTGCACCTCGCCCCACACCTTCACCAATGTGAGCGAGGGACGGCACGTCTTCACCGTGACGCCCACCGACGCCGCCGGCAACACGGGCACGACGCCCACCACGACCTGGAACGTCGACCTCACGCCGCCCACCGTCCGGATCACGGCGGCGCCCAACGCCGCCGAGTCCGGCACCGACGCCACCTTCGAGTTCGACTGCGGCGGCGAGACCGGCTGCACCTTCGAATGCGCCCTCGACGGCGGGGCGTTCGCTGCGTGCACTTCGCCCGCGAGCTACACCGGGCTCTCCCGCGCAGCCCACGACTTCGCGGTCCGCGCCGCCGACGCGGTGGGGAACGTCTCGGCACCCACCGGCCACGCCTGGTCGATCGAGCGCGCCTTCGCGCAGGCCGACATCGACCGCGAGCACGGCTGCGGCATCAGCACCGCCGGTGAGCTCTGGTGCTGGGGCAACAACGTGAGCGGCCAGATCGGCGACGGCACCACCACCAAGCGGCCCGCGCCGGTGCGCATCGGCACCGCCACGGATTGGGCGGAGGTCGGCGCCGGCACCTACCACAGCTGCGCGCGCAAGACCGACGGCACCGTCTGGTGCTGGGGCGCCGGCTGGGACGGCAGGCTCGGCAACGGCATGAACGGTGGCATGATCCCCTCGCCCAGCCAGGTGGGCACCGACACCGACTGGGCCTCGCTCTCCGTCGGCGGCACGTTCAACTGCGCCACGAAGACCGACGGCACCCTCTGGTGCTGGGGCAGCCTGGGCGGCGTCACGGCGCTGGGCCCCTCGCGGATCCTTGGCCGCAGCGATTGGACCGATCTCGCCGCGGCCTGGGGGCACGCCTGCGCCCGCGCCTCGGACGGCACCCTCTGGTGCTGGGGCAACAACGCCTGGGGCCAGCTGGGGATCGGCACCACCGGCGTCACCCAGCAGGCACCGGTGCAGGTCGGCACCGACACCGACTGGGCCTCGGTCGACGCTGCAGGCAGCACCACCTGCGCCCAGAAGAGCAGCGGCGCGCTCCACTGCTGGGGCGCCAACGAGAGCGGCCAGCTCGGCGACGGCACCTTCTCCGCCCGGAGCCAGCCGGTGGCGGCGGCGGCCTCGCTTACCGTCGGCGCCTACGCCGTCGGCGACTACCAGACCTGCGCCGTCTCCGCCGGTGAGCTCCACTGCTGGGGCGACGGCAGCCAGGGCCAGCTCGGCGACGAGACGATCGCGCGGAGCGCCACGCCGGTCCGCATCGGCACCGCCACCAACTGGTCGCAGCCCCTCGCCGGCGTCTTCCACCTCTGCGGCCTCGACACCGGCGGCATGCTCTCCTGCTGGGGCGGCAACAGCCTCAACCAGCTCGGTATCGGCGCCTACGGCCACACCGGCACGCCCACCTCGGTGATGACCACCGATCCGCTCGCCTCCCTCGAGGCAGGCGACGGGCACACCTGCGCCACCGGCACCGACGGCCAGCTCCGCTGCTGGGGCAGCAACGGCTCCGGGCAGCTCGGCCTCGGCGACACCCGCCCGCGGCAGACGCCGGTGGTGGTGGGGACCGCAACCGACTGGAGCCGGGTGAGCGCAGGCTACGACTTCACCTGCGGCATCCGGGCCGGGACGCTCTGGTGCTGGGGCGCAGATGTCTACGGCTCCACCGGCACCGGCCAGGCCGGCACGACGCCGATGCAGGTCGGCAGCGCGAGCGACTGGAGCCGGATCGCAGCGGGCCACCAGCACGCCTGCGGCATCCGCGCCGGCGAGCTCTACTGCTGGGGGCGCGGCGACGACGGCCAGCTGGGCACCGGCTCCACGTGGACCACCAACCGCTACCCGCTCCGCGTCGGCACCGGCAACAACTGGGCGGAGGTCTACGCGGGCCACAGCCACACCTGCGGCATCCTCGACGACGGCAGCCTCTGGTGCTGGGGCGACAACGGCAACGGGCAGCTCGGCGACAGCAGCCTCAGCAGCCGCACCACGCCGGTGCGAGTCGGCACCGACGTGGGCTGGACCCACGCCAGCCTCGGCCACGAGTTCAGCTGCGGCATCCGCGGCGGCAGCCTCTACTGCTGGGGCGCCAACACCCTCGGCCAGCTCGGCACCGCCTGGGGCTACACCTGGCAGTACAGCCCGACCCTGGTGAACTCGTACGCCGACTGGACCGACGTCTCCGCCGCTTACTGGCATGCGTGCGGCGTCCGCGACGGCAAGTCCTACTGCTGGGGCCAGGCGGCGGGCGGCCTCATGGGCAACGGGCAGATGCAGGGCACCTACCCGACGCCGACGCAGGTGGGGCAGGCGACCGGCTGGCGGGCGATCACCACCGGCGGACACCACAGCTGCGCCCTCCGCGCTGGCGTCGCCGGCAGCGCCTCGTGCTGGGGCGTGAGCTCGATGGGCCGCCTGGGCGACGGCGCCGCCTGGTTCGCGGCGCCTGCAGAGGTCGCGGCCTACTGATCCCGGCCCGTTCCCCCGGCCCCGTTGCAGCGGGGCCGGGGGGACCCCGACGAATCGGCAGCCGCCCGGTTGACCGCCGGCAGCCACCCCCGTACGCTGCGCCCATGCGCCTTGGATTATTTGCAACTGGTCTCCTTGCCTCCACCCTCGCTGGCTGCGGCGTCGGCGGCGCCCCCGACGGCGTGGTCGCCGACTGCAGCAGCCAGGTGGCCCTGCCGCCCGGCGTCTCCACCGACATCCTCTTCGTCGTCGACGACTCGATCTCGATGCGGGAGGAGCAGGAGAAGGTGGCGGCGCAGCTCGAGGCCTTCGTCACCGCGCTGGCGGAGGGCCCCGTCGCCCACGATTTCCGCATCGGCCTGGCGACCACCGGCGTGAGCCAGAACGCCGGCGGCTGCGAGCCCGGCGAGCCCAGCCACTACACGCCCTTCCCCGAGGAGAGCGGCAGGCTCCAGCCGGCGACGCTCCCCGGCGACGAGGGCCCCGGGCCCACCGTCCTCTCCTGGAACGATCCCGACCTGCTCCCGCGCTTCGCCGCCCTCGTGCGCCGTGGCACCTCGGGCTCGGGGCAGGAGATGGGGCTCGAGGCGATGCGCCTCGCCCTCACCGAGCCGCTGGCCACCGAGCAGGGCTTCCTCCGCCCCGGCGCGCGGCTCCTCGTGGTGGTGGTCACCGACGAGGACGATTGCTCCGATCCCACCGGTACCGCCCTCACCCTCGGGCCCCGCTGCGAGGACGTCTCCTGCAGCAGCGACGCCGACTGCGGCGCGGAGGGGAGCTACTGCCTCCCGCACGACGGGCGCCGGGTCTGCTTCCCCAACTTCTGCGAGACGAGCGAGGGCCGCGCGCTCCTCGAGCCGGTGCAGCGCTACGTCGATCTGCTGCAGAACCTCGACGACGGCACGGGGACCGGCCGCAAGCGCGAGACCTACTTCGCGGCGATCGCGCCGATCGACGTGGAGACCGGCGACGCCGCCCGCTGCATCTCCTCCACCGACGAGGCCTCCGGCATCGGCGTCCGCTACCTCGAAGCGGCGGCGGGGATGGGCGAGCGTGGCACCACGGCCTCGATCTGCGCCGACGACTACGGCGCGGCGCTGCAGGAGATCGCCACGCTGGTGCAGGCGCCGCAGGTCCTCGAGCTGGAGGATCCGCCGGCGGACGCACGTCTGCTCCGGGTGGAGCTCGAGCGCGCCGACGGCACCGAGGTGAGCTGCCGCAGCGGCGACGGCTTCAGCTACGAGGCCCCCACCGGCGGGGCCGCCGCCCGGATCACCCTCGAGGGCAAGTGCCGCCTGCAGCACGGCGACCAGATCCGGATCGAGCAGATCTGCGCGGGCTGACCAGCCGGTAGCGCGCCGGGTGCCCCCTGCCGTGGCCTGTGCGCCAGCTCGCCTGGCGTGCAGCTTTTCCCCAGGACCGCTGCTGCGGGGGAGGGGGAGATGGCGAAGGGGGGAGGGGCCGCGCTGGCCGTGGCGCTCGTGCTCTGCCTGGGGGTGCTGCCGAAGGCCGCGCACGCCGCCGAGACGGTGGTCGCGCTCACGTTCGACGACAACCGGACCTCGCAGCTGCAGGTGCTGCCGCTCCTCGAGCGGCACGGCCTGCACGCGACCTTCAACATCATCACCGGACGGGTCGGCGCCTCGGGCTACATGAGCTGGGACGATCTCGCGGCCGTCGCCGCCGCTGGCCACGAGATCGCGGGCCACACGGTGAGCCACCCGGACCTCACCGCCATCTCGCTCGAGGAGGCGCGGCGCGAGATCTGCGAGGGGCGCGAAGCGCTGGTGGCCCACGGCCACTCGCCCGAGACCTTCTGCTATCCCTTCTCCCGCACCTCGCCCGAGGTGCAGGCGCTCGTGGCCGAGTGCGGCTATGCGGCAGCGCAGGTCGCCGCGGGGCTCGGCTGCGCCACCTGCCCGGCGGCAGAATCCCTGCCGCCCCTCAATCCCTTCCGGATCCGCGGGCTCTCCTCCAGCCAGATCACCGAGACGCTGGCCGATCTGCAGGCGCAGGTGATCCGAGCGGAGGAGGCGGGCGGCGGCCTCGTCGTCTTCAAATTCCACCAGATCTGCACGGGCGATTGCGGCACCTACACCACACACCCCGACACCCTCGACGCCTTCTTCGGCTGGCTGGCGGTGCGGGCCGGGCAGGGAACGGTGGTGAAGACATTGGCGAGCGCGCTCCGCGAGGCGGGTGAAGAGCCGCCGCCGCCGGCGACGCAGGAGCGCCCCATCGTCTGGGGTGATTTCTGGCGCTACCACGACGACGGCACCGATCCCGGCTCCGGCTGGAACGTCGCCGCGTATGACGATCGCGGCTGGGCCGAGGGCAGGGGCGAGCTCGGCTACGGCGAACTCGACGAGGCGACCACGCTGCAGCGCACCGATCCGTCGCAGACCAGCGTCTACTTCCGCAAGCGCATCGTCCTCGACCAGGTGCCGGATCGCGCCTTCCTCGAGGTGATCTACGACGACGGCCTCGCGGTCTGGGTGAACGGCAGCCTGATCTTCGCCCGCAACGTGGACCGTGGGCTCGAGCACCGGTTCTACGCCTCCGCCTCCACCGACAACGCCTTCGAGCGGGCGGAGATCCCGCCGGGCGCCTTCGTGGCGGGAGAGAACCAGATCGCGGTGGTGGTGAAGCAGGTGGGGCGGACCTCGCCGGATCTCTCCTTCGATCTGCAGCTGGAGATGGCCTTTCCCTCGAGCCCGCCGGATCCCGCGCTCTTCGTGCGCGCGCCCAACGGCGGGGAGCAGTTCCTCGCCGGGGAGGCGATCGACGTCGCGTGGGACGCGAGCGTTCCGGTGGCCTTCGTCGACATCGACTTCTCCGCCGACGGCGGCGCGAGCTGGACGCCGATCGCCACCCGCCTCGTCAATCGGTCGCCCTACCGATGGACGCTGCCGGAGATCACCACCGAGGCGGCGCTGGTCCGCGTGCGCGATGCGGAGGGGGTGGCCCGGGAGGACGTGAGCGACGCGCCCTTCGCGATCGCCCCGCCGCCCAGCGGGATCACCGAGCAGATCCCCTTCGGCAGCACCTGGCGCTACCACGACGACGGCAGCGATCCCGGCGCCGGCTGGGCGGGCCTCGCCTACGACGACGGCGCCTGGCCGCTGGGCGCAGCCGAGCTGGGCTACGGGGACGGCGACGAGGCGACGGTGCTCCAGCAGCCGAAGCGGACGGCGTTGAGCGTCTACTTCCGCAGGACCTTCCTGGTGGGCGAGCGGATCACCGCTGCCGATCTCCAGGTCCTCTTCGACGACGGCATCGCCGTCTACGTCAACGGGACGCTCGTCTTCTCGCGGAACATCACGCGCTTCGAGCACAACCGGTCGGCGAGCGCCTCCGCCGAGAACGAGGTGGCGGCAGCGAGCATCGCGCTCGATCCCTATCCCTTCGTCAGCGGGGAGAACGTGATCGCGGTGATGGTGAAGCAGGTCGGAAAGAGCTCGCCGGATCTCTCCTTCGACCTCGACCTGCAGCTCACCACGGCGCCGTGATCACTCCTGCTCGACGACGGTGAACTCGACGCGCCGGTTCTTGGCGCGGCCCAGGGCGGTGCGATTCGGGGCGATCGGCTTGTCCTCGCCGAAGCCCTCGCTCGCGAAGCGCTCCTTCGCCACGCCCTTGCCGATCAGGTACTGCACCACCGCCGCGGCGCGCTTGCGGCTCAGCTCGCGGTTGAGGCGGGCGCTGCCCACGTCGTCGGTGTGGCCGTCGATGCGGACGCGCTTCACCTCGGGGTTCTCCTGCAGCACCTTCGCCACCTGGTCGAGGACGCCGAAGGATTCGCGCTTGATGCTGGCGCGGCCGGTGTCGAAGTTGACCGCGCCGCGGAGCTCGATCTTGTCGCCGTCGTAGCGGGCGAGCGGATCGCCCGCGGGGCAGCCCTCCCACTGGGCGGGGCCGTACTCGTCGGGGCACGCGTCCTCGTGGTTCGGGATCTCGTCCCCGTCGGGATCCGGGCAGCCCTCGTACTCGCGGGGGCCCTTCTCGTCGGGGCACATGTCTTCGTCGTCGGCGATGCCGTCCCGATCGTTGTCGGGATCGGGGCAGCCGTCGGAATCCTCGAAGCCGTCGCGATCCTCGCGGACGTCCGGGCAGCGGTCGACGTCATCCTCGATCCCGTCGCCGTCGCGGTCGTGGACCATCCGCTGGTAGCGCACGCCGACGAAGCCGCGGACGCCCTCGCGGCCGAAGCCCGACTCCCCCGAGAGGCCGGTGCCCACGCCGGCGAGGCCCTGGAAGCCCGCGCCGAGATCGCCGCGCAGGCCGACGAGGGCCTCGAGGCCGGTCTTCATCGCGTCGGAATCGGGGCCGTTGAAGGGAGCGCGCGAAGGGGTGCTGCCCACCACCTCGGCGAGTGCGTCCCACCCTTCGCCGAGGAAGGAGGAGGGGAGCGCGTAGGCGCCGGCGAGCGAGAAGCCGATGGCGTCGCCGACATGGAGGTTGAGGAACCGGCCCGCATCGCTGCGGTAGCGGTAGCCGCCGCCGAGGGCGAGGCGCACGGCGCCGAAGCTGCGCTCCGCCACCAGCGACGGCGCCAGCGCGACGCCGCGCTCGCCGAGGAAGCTCTCCTCGTCGCCGGTGGGCAGGCGCACCTCGGCCACCGCGGCGAGGCCCACGCCGTGATCCTCCTGCTGCAGCAGGCGCGCCTTGCCGACGAAGCGGAGGTCGCCGAGGCCTGCGGAGGAGGGCTCGTTCTGCGGGAAGCCCGTCTCGTCCGCGAGGCGGTCGAAGCCGTTCGACTGGACGAGGGTGAGCGGCATGTCGGCGCCGACCTCGAGCCAGTTGGTGAGCGCGTAGCTGCCCATCACATGGAGGTCGAGGCGGTGGGCGAGCAGATCGTCGATCTTCTCGTCGCCGATCTGCAGGGCCATCAAGCCGTGGTGGTAGTCGGCGAGGAGCGAGAGGCCGAAGGAACCGGCAGGCGCGGTGCGCGCGCTCTCCACCGTGAGGAAGGAATCGGCCGTGACGGCGAGCCTGCCACCCACGGGATCGATGCCGCGGGCCAGCGCGTCGTCCGCGGCGGCGCCGGCGGGAAGGCCGGCGATCAGCGAGAGGGCGAGGGCGACAGAGATGCGGGACACGGGGAAGGCTCCTGGAGACGGTCGGTTGCCGGGGAGGCAGCCTACCGCTGGGACGCCTTCAAGTCAAAATACTCAAAGGATGGCTTGGCTGCGCCGCGGAGCAAGCTCGCGCGCGAGCCCTGCCTGGAGCGTGTGAAGAAATCGGTCCGGCAGGGGCCGGCCCGATTTCTTCGCTCACGCGCCGCGCGAGAGACGCTCGCTCTTGCGTTCGCTCCGTCGCCGGCAGAGACGGCGCCGCGCCTTATTCCTCGGGAATCGGCTGCGGGCCCGGAACGATATGGGCGATGTCCGGATCGACGCCGGCAGGCGCGTCGCCGCGGCCTTCCTTCTCCGCCTTGCGCTCCAGACGCTTCTCTTCCTTGCGCGCTGCCTGCTCCTTGCGCGCCTGTTCCTTCTGCCGCTTGCTGAATGACGGTCGTGCGTTCTTTGCCAATGGAGCTCCTGGGTTTTGGGGGCGCGCGGACGTATGGGCACCGACCACGCAAAAATGCGAGGGCCCGCTCGCGCAGACCCTCGCAATCGTACCGGAGGCGAGGCTCCGGCAGGGCGTCAGATCGCCCGAACGTTCGAGGCCTGCAGGCCCTTGGGGCCCTGCTGCACGTCGAACTCCACGCGCTGGCCCTCGGCCAGCGAGCGGAAGCCGTCAGCGTTGATCGCGGTGTGGTGCACGAAGACGTCGCCGCCGTCGTCCTGCGCGATGAATCCGAAGCCCTTCTCGTCGTTGAACCACTTCACGGAACCCTGTGCCATTTTCTTGCTCTTTCTCTAGCTCATGGGGAGCTGGTGTTGATGCCGAGCCGCGACATGCGGGACGGCGGTGCCCCATGTAGTACAGGGTCTTCGAAGTACTTCGGAAGTCGCCTGCAACCACAACGTCGGCGAGCGCGCGGGGGTCGGATGAAGTACCCGACCTGCGCACTCGCATGGAGACAAACGTAGCGGCAGCTGCATTCCTCTCACAGGCGACCCCGGCGGTAAAGCTGCGAATGCGATCGCACCCGGCCGGATGTCCGCCGTCGGGCACTTCGCGCGCCCGACAGAGCGACTTCGCCAGGCGCTTGACCGGGCAGGTGCCCTGCGATGGGCTGCCCGCGTGACCGCACTCGGTTTGATCCACGGACTGGGCTCGATCGGCCCCTTCACGTCGCGCGCCTTCCTCCCCGCATTCGTCATCGCGGCGGTGCTCCGCTGGGGGCCGGAGATCGCGCTCGTCCGCAAGCTCGGCGTGCTCGAGGAGATCGGCGGAGCGCCGACCTGGTTCACCTCCGACGCGAGCCTCTGGATCCTGGGCGTGCTCTCGCTCCTCGAGCTGATCGCCACCCGGAGCGGGGAGGTGCGGCAGTTCCTCGCCGAGTTCGAGGGGTGGATCAAGGCGGGTGCAGCCACCCTGGCACAGGCGGGCGTGCTCAGCGCCACCGAGGAAGCCTTCACCCGCGGTGCCCTCGAGGCCTCGGCTCTGGACTGGATCGCGGCGGTGCCCGTCGGCGCCGGCGTCTACTTCGCGGCGCAAGCGAGGCGCGGGGTGATCGACGTCCTCGACGAGGCCGACGCCGACGACAGCCTCGGCCTCGCCGGCCTGCTCCAATGGGCGGAGGACTTCTGGGCGATCGGCGCCGCGGTCCTCGTGTTGCTCTTCCCGCTGCTGATGCTGGTGATCACCGGCATCGTCCTCGCGTTCCTCTTCGGCCTCCAGTGGGTGGCGAAGAAGCGCGAGCGCCGGAGCCTCTTTCCCTGCACCACCTGCGGCGCAGAGACGTACCGCTGCGCGCTCACCTGCCCGAACCTGCATCCCGTCGAAGCGCCCCACGACGTGGGCTTCCTCGGCAATTGCGTGGGCAGCGCCGCGCGCAGCGGCCACGCCTTCCATCTGCTGGAGAAGCGGCGCTGCCCTCGCTGTGCCACGCGGATCGGCAGCGTCCCGCCCGGCACCAGGTGCCCTGGCTGCACCCTCGGCATCCTCACCGAGCTCCCCACCGGCGCCGATTACGTGCGCCACCTCGATCGCAAGGTGCCGCTGGTCGTCGCCATCTCGCTGCTGCTCTCGGCCGTGCCGATCCTGGGCCTCGTGCCCGGCATCGTCTACTACCGCTTCAGCCTCGTGGCGCCGCTGGCAGGCTACGTGCCGCGTGGCCGCCGCGTCTTCACCCGCTTCCTGCTCCGCGTGGCGCTCGTGGTGATCCTCGCGTTCCAGTGGGTCCCCGGCCTCGGCGCCGCGGTGGTGCCGCTGATGGCCTCGCTCAGCTACGCCTTCTACCGCCGCGGCTTCACCCGCCAGCTCCCCGCCACCGCCGCGCGCTGACCGCACGCCGTGCGGCGCTCACGCCGCGGAGGAGGCGTCCGGCAGGGCGAGGCCGAGGAGGAGCACGTGGCGCAGGCGCCCGGAGGTGGTGCGCTCGAGGTATTGGCAGCGCAGGCGCACGTGCGGTGCGACCCAGCGTGCGCCGGGGATGCGGGGGACGTCGGCGAAGGGGCGCTGCGCGCAGGCCAGGTCGGGGAGCGTCGTTGCCAGCGCGCGGCGGAGGGCGCCGAAGAGGCCGAGGTCGCCCACCGCGACGTAGCGCAGGCCGTCGGCACACGGCTCGCCGAGGAGCAGCGATGCGGGCCCGCCGTCCTCTGCTGCGACCCAGCCGCCGACGCGGAGCTCGATCTGCTTCCAGTTCTTGATCTTCTGCCAGGCGCCGCTGCGGCGGCCGGGCTCGTAGCGGCTGTCGACGCGTTTGGCCACCACGCCCTCGAGGCCGTGCTCGACGGTGAGCGCCTGCAGCAGCGCGCCGCCCTCCGGGCCGAGGTGGTGGGGCGGCACCCAGATCCGCGGGCCGTCGATGCCCAGGTCCTGCAGCCGCTCCTTGCGCTCGCTCCAGCGCACGCCGAGCAGGGAGGCGCCCGCGTCCACGGGCAGGTCGAAGGCGACGAGGCGCACCGGCGCCGCAGCAGCCAGCGCCGCCGCCTTCCGCCCCGACGCGCCGAGCCGTCCCTGCAGCAGCTCGAAGTCGGGTTTGCCGCCGGCGAAGGCGACGATCTCGCCGTCGAGCACGGTGCCAGGGCGGAGCAGCGCCGCCAGCTCCTGCAGCTCGGGAAAGAGCGGGGTGAGGTCGTTCCCCTTGCGGCTCTGCAGCCGCACCTTCCGTCCGTCCCCGTGCACGAGGGCGCGGAAGCCGTCCCACTTCACCTCGTAGGCCCACCGCTCGCCGGCAGGCAGCGCGGTGGCCGATCGGGCGAGCATCGGCTCGATGTCGCGGGGGCGGCTCACCGGAAGACAACACGATGGCCCGCCCGCTTTCATCCGCCGGCGCCCGGTGCACATGCTGGGCGGATGGAGCCGACGCTCATCTACGAGACCGTGCACGGGAGCCGCGCCTACGGCGTCGCCACGGCGACCTCCGACGTCGACGTGCGCGGGGTGATCGTCGGGCCGCCGGCCTGGTACCACGGCTACCGCGGCGGCCCCGAGCAGATCGAGCTCTCGCCCGACCACGTCCGCTACGAGATCCGCAAGCTCTTCCGCCTCCTCGCTGCGAGCAACCCGACGCTGATCGAGGTGCTGTGGACCGCCCCCGCGGACCACCTCGTCTGTACCGCCGCCGGCGAGAAGCTCCTTGCCCTGCGCCAGCTCTTCCTCTCCCGCAAGGTGGAGCGGAGCTTCGCCCACTACGCGATGGCGCAGCTCCGCCGGATCCAGACCCACCGGCGCTGGCTCCTCGTACCGCCACAGGAAGAGCCCCGCCGCGAGGCGTTCGGCCTGCCGCCGAACCGGGGCCTCGCCCGCGAGCAGCAGGGCGCCGCAGAGGCGCTGCTCGCTGCCGGCGAGGAGCTTCCCACCAGCCTGCTCGAGCTCCTCGATCGGGAGAAGCGCTGGCAGGCGGCGCGACGCGAATGGGAAGCGCACCGCAGCTGGCTCCGCAGCCGCAACCCGCAGCGCGCGGAAGCCGAGGCCCGCTTCGGCTACGACACCAAACACGCGATGCACCTGGTGCGCCTGCTGCGCATGGCCCGCGAGATCCTCGCCACCGGGCAGGTGCAGGTGCGGCGCCCCGACCGCGACGAGCTCCTCGCCATCCGCGCCGGCAGCTGGAGCTACGAAGAGCTGGTGGAGCAGGCGGAGTCGCTCTTCGCCGCGGTGGAGGACGCGGCCCGGACCACGACCCTCCCTGCGGCACCCGACGAGGTCCGCCTCGACCAGGCCTGCCAGCGGATCGTCGAGGAGGTCCTCGCAGCCGCAGGTTGAACGGCCAGGGCTTCCACCGACCCCGCCCTCTCCGCTAGAAGGGGCCCGTTTTCCACGCGCGGCGAAACGCCGGGAAGGAGCGGTGGGATGGTGATGGATCGGGTTCCCGTCGTCGACCTGCGGGACTACAGCGAAGGGCAGGGCGAGCGCCGGGCGAAGTTCGTGCGCGTCCTCGGCGAGGGGCTCGAGAAGTTCGGCTTCGTCTCGGTGGTGGGCCACCGCGTCGACGAGCAGCTCCTCGCCAGGGCCTATGCGGTGGCGACGGAGACCTTCGCGCTGCCCACCGAGAACAAGCGCCGCTACGAGACGCCGGAAGACGGCCGCCAGCGTGGCTACACCTCCTTCGGCATCGAGCATGCGAAGTACACCACCGTGCCCGACCTCAAGGAGTTCTGGCACGTGGGCCGCGAGCTCCCCGCCGAGCACCCGCAGCGCCAGTCGGGCGTGGTGCCGGCGAACCGCTTCCCCGAGGAGGTCCCCGCCTTCCGGACCACGATGCTCGAGCTCTTCTCCGGCATCGAGGCCTTCTCCCTCCAGCTCTTCGACGCCATCGGCGAGTACCTCGGCCAGCCCCCGGCCTTCTTCCGGGAGATGGTCCGCGACTCGAACACGCTCCTGCGCGTGATCCACTACCCGGACCTCGGCCCCGACGCGCCGGAGGGCGCGGTCCGCTCCGCCGCCCACGAGGACATCAACCTCCTCACCGTCCTCCCCGCCGCCACGCAGCCGGGCCTCGAGCTGATGACCCGCGACGGCGAGTGGGTGCCCATCGACACGCCGCCGAACGCGATGGTCTGCGACACCGGCGACATGATGGCGCTGCTCACCGCGAACCAGCTGCCCGCCACCACCCATCGCGTGGTCAACCCGCCCGGTGGCAGGGACGGCGGCCGCTACTCGATGCCGGTCTTCCTCCATCCCAACCCGGAGTACGTGATCACGCCGATGAAGCCCGGCTTCGCGGCGCCGGTGAAGACCCGCGACTTCCTCTTCCAGCGCCTCCGCGAGATCGGCCTCACGAAGTAGCCGCCTGCCCCCTGCCTGCACGCTCCCGCTGCGGGCGGCGGCGCTGCCTCCAACCCCCTGCCGGCGCGCCCCACGCTCCCTACCGTCCAACGGGTAGGGAGGTGGGTCATGACGGGCAGGTCGATCATCGCGTTCGGTATCGCAGCGGGCGGTCTGCCCCTGGCGCTGGCCCTGGTCCCCGAGCCCAGCCCGGCCAACCCCGAGCTCGTCCCCGTGGCGCGCCTCGCCACCGAGGCGACGGTGACGCTCCTGCCCTCGCGCTGCGCCGGCGCGGTGGTGGAGGACGATCGCCACGTGGCCACCGTCGCCCATTGCGTCGACGGCGAGCGCCTGCACGTCCGCCTCCACGACGGCCGCACGCTGGGCGCCACCGTCGCCCACCGGGACGAGGCGAAGGACCACGTGATCCTCCGGCTCGACGGCCCGGCCCGGGTCCGTCCCGTTCCGATCGCGGACGAGCTCCCCGCCACGGGCGCCTGGCTCTTCTTCGGGAGCAGGCCCGAGCGCCCGATGCCGCCGCAGGAGGTGGAGGTGACCCGGATCGCCCGCTGCCCCTCGCTGCCCGGCGTGGACGGCGCGATCCACACCACCCTCGACGCGCGGCCCGGCGACTCCGGCTCGCCGCTCCTCGACGAGCGCGGCGCGCTGGCCGGCATGGTCCACGGCGGCGCCCGCTGCCAGATCAGCACCCCGGCGGCAGGCCTCGGCGCCACGCTGCGGACGTTGCAGCCGGCGGGCTGAAGAATCGGGCTTGCACTCCAGGGCCGTCCGCTGTGTATAGCCCCCGGCTGCCAAGGGGAGGACGACCTGGATGATCGGAAAGCTGCTGCAGGCCGAGCTCGAGCACCTGATCGAAGAGGGTGCATGGGAGCAGCTGCGCAGCGAGTTTTCCGAGATCGAGCCGCCGGACATCGCCGACCTGCTCGTCGACATCCCGATCGAGCAGGCGCTCGTCCTCTTCCGCCTGCTGCCGCGTGATCAGAGCGCCGAGGTCTTCTCCTACCTGCCCTTCGAGCGGCAGGAGGAGCTGGTCGAGTCCCTGACCAACGAGCAGGTGCAGGGGATCTTCCGGCGCATGTCGCCGGACGATCGCACCAGGCTCCTCGAGGAGATGCCGGCGGAGGTGACCCGGCGGCTCATCGCCTCGCTGGGCCCCCGCGAATCGCAGCAGGCGCGGCAGCTCCTCGGCTACCCGGAGGACTCCGCCGGCCGCTTCATGACGCCGCGCTACGTGGCGATCCGGCCGGAGATGACGGCGGCGCAGGCGCTCGCCCACATCCGGGCCAACGCCGCCGGCAAGGAGACCCTCGACGTCGTCTTCGTGGTCGACGCGTCGGGGAAGCTCCTCGACGACTTGAACCTCTCCACCCTCGCCCTCGCCAATCCGGACACGCAGGTCTCCGAGCTCGAGGACCGGCCGATGATCTCGATCCCGGCCACCACCAGCAGCGAGGAGCTGGTCCGCACCTTCGAGCGCTACGATCGCTTCGTGATCGCGGTCACGGACGTGGCCGGCAACATGCTCGGCATCATCACTGCCGACGACGTCTTCGATCTCGCCGAGGAGCAGGCCACCGAGGACATCCAGCGCCTCGGCGGCATGGAGGCCCTCGACGAGCCCTACCGCAACGTCTCCGTGTGGCGGATGGTGCAGAAGCGCGGGGCCTGGCTCTCGATCCTCTTCGCCGGGCAGCTCCTCACCGCCACGGTGATGGAGCGCTTCGAGGGGGCGCTCGCGAACGCGCTGGTGCTCGCGGTCTTCATCCCGCTCATCATCTCCAGCGGCGGCAACTCGGGCTCGCAGGCGACCTCCCTCATCATCCGCGCCCTCGCCCTGCAGGAGCTCCGCCTCGGCGACTGGTTCCGGGTGCTGCGCCGCGAATTCGCCACCTCGCTCCTCCTCGGCCTCTGGCTCGGCCTCCTCGGCCTGATCCGGGTGGAGGGCTGGCAGTGGATGGGCTGGGCCGACTACACCGAATATTCGGCGCGGGTGGCTGCCACCATCGGCGTCTCCCTGCTCGGCGTCGTGCTCTGGGGATCGCTGGTGGGCTCGATGCTCCCCTTCGTGCTCAAGCGGATGGGGCTCGATCCCGCCACCTCGTCGGCGCCCTTCGTGGCCACGCTGGTGGACGTCACCGGCCTGCTCATCTACCTCGGGGCGGCGACGCTCTTCCTCACCGGCGCGCTGCTCTGAAGCGGCACGCGGCTACTCGCCCAGCGAGAAGCGCACGATCCCGTCGTCCGCCGCGAGCGCAGAGCCCGCCTCGGCCTGCACCAGCACCAGGACCGCGCCGCCCGCCGCGTCGAAGAAGACGAAGCGCCCCGTCGCGGACCAGCTCCGCCCCTCGCCGGGAAAGGGCGGCAGCGGGCGTGTCGCGGCGTGCTCGAGGGAGATGCGGTCGAAGAGCTCCACTGCTTCGTTGGGCAGCTGGTTGCGGCCGCCCGTCACCGGCAGCGTCGCGATCCTGCCGGCGGCGAGGGAGTCGTCCGCGGATCGCAGCGGCTTCACGCTCATCGAGCCAGCGTAGGTCATGTCCTCGGCCCGGGTATTCGAGGCGTGGAAGACGTTGCCGCAGGCGGTGAGGATCCGCGCGCCGTCCTCGCTGAGCCAGAGGTCGCCGCACATCGGGTAGTCGCCGTGGTAGGGCGAGTCGTATTCGCGGGTGAGCACGCCCTCCGCGATGCCGTACCGTTCGATGTCCGCGGGGCTGAGGCCGTTCTCGGCGCCGTAGATCCGCAGGCCGTCGGGGTGGAGGCGCGCGATCGTGCCCGAGTCGATGCTCCAGCCGTCCGCCTCGTGCACCGTGCCGCTCGAGAGCTCCACGGCCCAGGCGCCGTCGGGCTCGCCGAGGCCCGGGAAGACGTAGGCCCAGCCGTTTGCCGCGAGGACGATCTCGTCGGCGCGCGCGGCAAGGTCGTGGGTCGCCTCGAGGGCCAGCGGCGCGAGGCGCACGATCGAGAGGCTGCCGTCGTGGCCCACCGCGGCGGTGGCGCCACCCGGGGCGATCGAGACGGAGAGCGGCGCCTTCGGCAGCGCGAGGCTCGCCTCCTCCAGCGTCGACGGATCGATCACGTGGAGCAGATTGGGTGCAGCGGAGACCGCCACCAGCTTGTCGTGGGCGCGATCGTATTCGGCGTCGACCAGGTCCCATGCGAAGGGCGTCACGCGTCCCTCGGTACCGCGGGCGTAGCTCTCCACCGCCACGACGTCCGCCGCGCTGCCGCCGTCGGCGGTGGTGGCGGTGAGCTCGAGCAGCCAGCGCCCCGCGCGGTCGGGCACGAAGGAGGGGGTGGCGGTAGCTGCGCCTTCCAGCGTCGCCGCGGCGCCCTCGGGCACCTCGGTGAAGCGCCACGTCCAGGCGAGCGCGCCGCCTGCGGGATCGACGCTCGCCGAGCCGTCGAGGCGAACCGTACCGCCGATCACGGCGAGCTGATCGCTCCCTGCGTCGACGTCGGGCGGGAGCGCCGCAGCCACCACGGTGACGCTGTCCGCCTTGCTCTCGAGCACGCCGTCGTCGACCACGAGGCGGATCACGTAGCTGCCCGGCACGTCGGGAAGGAAGCGCGGGTTGACGATCCGGTCGTCGCCGTCCGTGAAGCGGACGGTGCTCCCCTCGGGGACGCCGGCGAAGGACCAGGCGTAGCCGAGGACGGAGCCTTCCCGATCCTCGCTGCCGCTGCCGTTGAGCACCACCTGCTCGCCCACCAGCACCTGGAGGTCGGCGCCGGCGTCGGCCACGGGCCGGGCGTTGCCGTCCACCACGTCCGGGCCGCCGCGCGTTTCGTCGGACCCGCCGCCGCAGGCGGTAGCGAGCAGAAGGGCGAGGAGCGGAAGGCAGCGGCGCATGTCGTCTCCGGGAGCCAAGGGGGGCTGCCGGTTCTAAGCGACGGTGTGCGGAATCTGCAATCTTCTTGTCGACATGCATGTCACCACATGTGTGAGCGGGTGGGAGGCTGCGCGCCGACCACGCCAGGGCGCTCCCGCACGGTTGCAC
The DNA here is from genome assembly GCF_041687135.1 of Vulgatibacter sp. Lineage (NCBI taxonomy): Bacteria > Pseudomonadati > Myxococcota > Myxococcia > Myxococcales > Vulgatibacteraceae > Vulgatibacter > Vulgatibacter sp. Next base: position 530,043 of record NZ_JAWLCN010000001.1, read on the forward strand.
CACCCCTCCTACGTGCCCATACCTGCCGCGTTCCGCATTCGTAGGGGAGGCACCACGTGGCAGTCGGCCTTCGGGCACATTGGGAGGACGCCGTCGATCTCGACGCCCATCCGCCTCCCTTCGACCGCAACCCCTCCGCCTGGAACCAGCGCGTCCCGATCGCGATCCTGGCAGCGGCGGCTACGGTCATCGCCGCCTACATGGCGCTCTTCCAGGTGGGGCTCATCGACTCGGTCTGGGATCCGGTCTTCGGCGATGGATCGGAGAAGGTGCTCGAGTCGCCGGCGGCGAAGGCGCTCGACGCGGTGCTCCGCGTTCCGGACTCGGCCTTCGGCGCCTTCGGCTACCTGAGCGAAGTGATCCTCTCCCTCGTCGGCTCCACCAGGCGCTGGCAATTCCGGCCGTGGATGGTGCTCCTCTTCGGCCTCGACGTGATCCCGCTCGGCATCGTCTCCGCCATCCTCGTGGTGGTGCAGGGCGTGGTGGTCGGCTCGTGGTGCTTCCCCTGCCTCGTCACCGCGGCGATCTCGCTCGGCCTCGTCTTCCTCGCGTACGACGAGGTCTGGGCCTGTCTCAAATACCTGGCCCGGGTCTGGCGCCGGGTCGATGGGGACAGGAAGAAGTTCTGGGAAGTCTTCTGGGGCAGGGCGTCGCGCGAGGCGTGGGACGTCTCGCTGGGAGAGTGAAGCGATGTGGGCCCGCGTGATCGAGATGATGATCGGGATCTGGCTGGTCTTCAGCCCCTTCGTCTTCGGCCACCACGGCAGCGATCCCTGGCTCGCCTACGGCGACTTCGCCAGCGGGACGCTGCTCGTGTTCTTCGCCTGCCTCTCCTTCAGGCCGAAGACGAAATACGCCCACCTCGCCTCGCTGGCGGTGGTCGCGTGGCTCGTGCTCTTCGGCTATTTCGCCGGCGGCTACCCGTCGGCGCCCGGCTACCAAAACGACATCCTCGTCGGCCTGACGCTGCTGCTGATCGTGATCATCCCCAACCACGCCAGCCAGCCGCCGGAGTCGTGGCGCGCCTTCTTCCGCGACGATCAGGTGAAGCGCACCGGCCTGCCGCCTGCGTGAGGGTCCCCCTCCCTCGGACCGGCGATCAGCGCGGACGAACCGGCAGCGCGATCGGCCGCATCGGCGAGCCGCTGGCGCCACGGAGCTTGAGCGCCGCGCCGATGAAGGCGAATTCGTAGACGCGATCCCGCGCGAGCGCCTCGAGATCGACGACCTCCATGATCGCCACCCCCTGCTCGGCCTCGAGATAGGTGTGGACCGGCACCCAGTTGTCCTCGGTCTCCACGGGGAAGGTCTCGAGGCTCAGGTTGTCGGCGCCGAGGAGCATCGCCCCCTGCTTCTCCACCAGCCACTTCGCCGCATCGAGGCCGATGCCGGGCGGGTTGGCCATGTACTTCTCCTTGTCGCCGATGACCTGCATCCTGCCGGTGCGGATGAAGACCGCGTCGCCCTCCTGCAGCGCGACCCCCTGCTTCTTCAGCGCGCCCTGGAGATCGGCGGGCAGGATCCGGTAGCTCTCCGGGAGCATCGCGACGCCCTTGTAGGCGGCAACGTCGATGAGCACGCCGCGGGCGACGATGGGCGGGAGCTTCTCCGCGCCCGCCTTCTTCCAGCCGAGATCGCCCTGGTGCTCCTCGTGGGAGAAGCCGTTCCACGTCTCGCCGTTCAGGCCGAAGTGGGCGAGGCTGTCGATGTGCGTGCCCGTGTGCGTGTACATCAGCACCGCGTCGCCCGAATAGGAGACGTGCTCGTGCATCTTCCTGCCGAGCTCCAGCGGGTTGTCGACCACGGTGCCCTGCGGCGTGTGGGTCATCCAGATCTGGTAGGTGGGATCGCCGAGCAGCGACCAGCTCGGCATGCCCTTGTGGTACTCGACGCCCAGGTCGTAGACCCTGCCGCCGGCGATGCGCGAGAGGATCGCTGCGCGCGAGGCCTCGGTCATCAGGTTGAGGCGGCCGATCTCGTCGTTCGGACCCCAGGGGCTGCGCGCGGCCTTTGCCGCGCCGACCTTCCGCCCGGCGGGCGAGGGAGCGCCTCCTCCCGCGAGGGCGAGGCCGGGCAGGGCGGCGACCAGAACGACGGCGAGAAATCGCGAAAGCATGGGAGGGCTCCTCTCCGGGCGAGGCCCGGTTCGTGGGTTCGGGAGGAGGGTAGGCCGTTCGCGATTGACGGATAATCGGGGCGATTGCGAATTTACCGTTCATGAAAACGAACGGTGAAAGCCCCTGGCTCGGCGACCTGGCGGTCTTCGCCGCCGTGGCGGAGGCGGAAGGCTTCTCCGCGGCCGCGCGGCGCCTCGGGGTCTCGAAGGCGATGGTGAGCACCGCCGTCGCGCGGCTCGAGGCCCGCCTCGGCGTCCGGCTCTTCCAGCGCACCACCCGCAGGCTCTCGCTCACCGAGGCGGGGCGCGCGGCGCTGCCCCACGTGCAGCGGGCGCTCCTCGCGGCGCAGGACGCGGAGGAGGCGGCGGCGCAGCTGCGGACCTCGCCCCGGGGCACGCTCCGCATCAACGCGCCGATGTCCTTCGGCCTCCTCCACGTGGTGCCGGCGCTCGGCGACTTCGCCAGGGAGTACCCGGAGGTCCGGATCGATCTCGTCCTCGACGATCGCGTGCTCGATCTGGTGGAGGGCGGCTTCGATCTGGCGGTGCGGATCGGCACGCTGCCCGACTCGGCGCTCGTCGCGCAGCGCGTGGGCACCAGCCGCAACGCCCTCGTCGCCCATCCCGACTACCTCGCCCGCCGGGGCACGCCGACCGTGCCGGCGGATCTCGCCGGCCACGACGCGCTCCTCTACTCGCTCGCCTCGACGGGGAGCGATTGGGCCCTCTCGCGTGGCGCGCAGACGGAGGTGGTGCGGATGCGCGGCCCCCTGCAGGCCAACAGCAGCCTCGCCCTGCGGCAGGCGGCGCTGCAGGGCCTGGGGATCGCGCGCATGCCGCTCTTCGCCGTGGGCGAGGATTTGGCGAGCGGGCGGCTCCGCCGCGTGCTGGCGGACTGGCAGCTGCCGGAGCACGGCATCCACGCGATCACCACCGCCCGCGAGCACCTGCCGCCGAAGACCCGCGCCTTCGTCGACTTCTTCCGCACGCGGATCGGCGAGCCTGCCTACTGGGAGCGAATCTAGAGCGCGGTCGCCAGCGAGAGCTGCACCCCGCCGCCGGGCACCGCGCCGCCGCCGAAGATCCAGCCGTCGGGCCGGTGGAGCTCGGGCACCGCCAGGCCGATCGAGGCGCCGACGAGGCCGCCGACGAGCACGTCGGTGGGAAAGTGCATGCCGCCTGCGACCCGCGCCACGCCGACCCCCGCGGTGAGCGCGGTGGCGCCGCCGTAGAGACCGATCCGCTCCCAGGTGGTGAGATCGCCGGAGAGGTCGAAGATCCGCGCTGCGGCGAACGACGCGGTGGCGGTCCACGAGGTGTGGCCGGAGAAGAAGGAGTGGAGATCACCCGCGTCGTCCACGCCCTCCGCATACGAGTAGGGCCGCTGCCGGAGCACGAGCTGCTTGGTGCTGTCTGTGACCATGCCATTCACGAGGAGCGCCTCGGCGAAGATCACCGCGTGGGCGACGACGTTCTCGTCGCGGAGACCGTCGGCGAGGGTGAGCACGCTGCCGAGGGCGAGGGAGCCCACCAGGATCGTGTCGCTGGCGTCGAGCCACGCGCCGCGGACGTGGGTGGGCGCCCAGCCGTCGATGCCGCCGGGTGCGCTGCTGCGCGGTCTGCCGAGGAGCTCGGGATCGGGCGCCGCGCTGGTGAGGCCGAGCCACAGGCCCGCTGCACCTGCGGCGATGCCGCCGTCGACCCAGGGCGAGAATTGGAGCTGCTCCGCCGCCTCGGCCCGCGCGGCGCTCGTGGTCAATACCAGCGCGGCGAGAAGCGCCGCGCATCGCTGGAGGATCCCGGGATGATTCTGCATCTGCGCGGCATCCTATCGTTGGCGCCGGGGCATTGGCCAACAGGCGACAGAGGTAGCGGTGGTGCGACCCTGCACACCGCTGCGTCGCTTGGATCCGCGAGCGCGCGGGCTTTAGCATCGCCGACCTACCCGCAGCCGGAGGCCCGAAGATGCACGTCGAGAACGTGGAGAAGAGGCAGCAGTCCGAGAAGGGGTGGTTCGGAGAGTTCGGGGGGAGCTTCGTTCCGCCGGAATTGCAGGCGGTCCTCGATCACCTCGCCGCGGCGTTCGAGAGGTACAGCGCCGACCCCGAGTTCGATGCGGAGTTCCGTGCATATCTGAAGGATTTCGTGGGCAGGCCCAGCCCGATCACCTTCGCGGAGAACCTCACCCGCGAGCTGGGCGGCGCGCGCATCTACCTGAAGCGCGAGGACCTCAACCACACCGGCGCCCACAAGATCAACAACGTGCTCGGCCAGATCCTCCTCGCGCGCCGCATGGGCGCGAAGCGGATCATCGCCGAGACCGGCGCCGGCCAGCACGGCGTCGCCACCGCGACCGCCTGTGCCATGTTCGACATGGACTGCACCATCTACATGGGCGCCGAGGACACCAGGCGCCAGGCGCTCAACGTCTTCCGGATGGAGCTGCTCGGCGCGAAGGTGGTGCCGGTCGCCAAGGGACAGGGCCGCCTCAAGGACGCGGTGGACGAGGCGCTGGGCGATCTCGTCGCCAACTACGAGAACACCTTCTACCTGCTCGGCTCGGCGGTAGGGCCGCACCCCTTCCCGACGATGGTGAAGTACTTCCAGTCGGTGATCAGCGAGGAGTCGAAGCAGCAGATGCTCGACACGGTGGGCCGCCTCCCCGACGCGGTGATCGCCTGTGCCGGCGGCGGCAGCAACGCCATCGGCGCCTTCGCCCACTACATCGACGAGCCGTCGGTGCGCCTCGTGGGCGTCGAACCCGACCAGGCGCCGACGCTCACCCACGGCGTCCCCGCGGTGATCCACGGCTTCCGCTGCCTCGTGCTCCTCGACGAGCAGGGCAACCCGAAGCCGACCTGGTCGATCGCGGCGGGCCTCGACTACCCGGGCATCGGGCCCGAGCACAGCCACCTCAAGGTGAGCGGCAGGGCCGAGTACCACACGGTGACCAACGAGGAGGTCCTCCAGGCCTTCCAGATCCTCTCGAAGCGAGAAGGGATCATCCCGGCGCTGGAAAGCGCGCACGCGGTGGCCTACGCGCTCGAGCTCGCTCCGACCCTGCCGAAGGATGCGGTGCTCCTGATCAACCTCTCGGGGCGCGGTGACAAGGACGTCGAGCAGGTCTTCAAGATGCTGAAGAAGTAGCGGACGCCCCGGGGGCGGCGGCGTCCGCCCCCGGGCTCCACTCCAGCTCCGCCAGGACGCCGAAGTGGTCGGAGGGCCAGTGGGGGTCGGCCTCGTCGAGGACGACCTCGCAGCGGCGTACCTCCACCTCCGGCGGGCAGAAGACGTAGTCGAGCCTGCGGTCGCCCATCTCTGGATGGCGGTTGAGGCCGTTCCAGGTCGCCCAGGTCGTTCCCGGGCCCGCCGGATGGAGCGTCCGCCAGGCATCCCGGAGCCGCTGCCGGGCCAGCGCGATGGCAGCCTCCCCCTCCTCCGCGTTGAGATCGCCGGCGAGGACCGCCCGCGGTGTCCCATCGCGCCAGGGCGCCGGCGCCACCTCCTCGAGCACGAGGCCGAGCTGCACCAGCCGGGTCTCGGTCTCCTCCGGGCGCCACGAGAGATGGGTGTTCACCAGCTCGATCTCACCGAAGGACGTCTGCACCGAGCAGAGCAGGGCGACGCGCCCGTCGTGGCGGTGGCCGGAGGGAAGGCGCCGGCTCCGCACGCTCACGATGGGCAGCCGGCTCACCGTCGCGAGGCCCCCCTGCTGCGGGCTCATCGTCTCGATCGGATTTCCGTAGGGCGCGAAGGCGCAGAAGTGGTGCCCGATCCCGTCGCCGACGGCGCGGGCCTGGTTGTAGACCCGCGGCTCGTTGTCGACTCCCGAGCCGTAGCGGATGCTCGCCTCCTGGAGGAGGACCACGTCCGGATCGAGGCGGCGCAGCCCCTCGATCACCGCCTGCTCCCGTCCCTCGAACCACCCCGCCGCGAGCCCCTGGAGGTTGAACGTCACCAGCCGGATGCAACCCACCGCTGCCTTCCTCCGCGAGCCGTGCATGGAGCGCTCGTGCCTTCGCGACGGATGAAGCTCCGCCGTGGGGCGTGCGGCGGCAAGGAACACGCGCGCTTTCTTCGCCCCCCGGAAGCGGGGTAGGGTGCCGCCGCTTTCGCGGAGGCCGAGCAGATGGCGATCGGGATCATGGGTGCGATGGAGGAGGAGATCGCCGGGCTGATCGAGGCGATGGGGCCGGACCGTTCCACCAAAAGCCACGGCGGCCGCACCTACCACCGGGGCAGCCTCTTCGGCAGAGAAGCAGTGGTCGTCTTCTCCCGCTGGGGCAAGGTCGCCGCCGCCACCACCGCCACCCATCTGCTCGTCGCCGAGGACGTCCGGGAGATCCTCTTCACCGGCGTTGCGGGCGGCGCCGACCCCGGCCTGCGCGTGGGCGACGTGGTGGTGGCGGCGTCGCTGGTGCAGCACGACATGAACGCGGCGCCGCTCTTTCCCCGCCACGAGATCCCGCTGCTCGGCAGGAGCGCCTTCGCCACCGACGAGGCCCGCACCGCGGCAGCCCTCGCCGCCGCGCGCCGCTTCCTCGCCTCGCCCCCGCAGGCAGGTGCCGCCTTCGGCATCGAGGCACCGCGGGCGGTGCTGGGGGCCATCGCCAGCGGCGACAAATTCTTCGCCGACCGGTCCGAGCTGCTCGAGCTCTGCGGCAGGCTCCCGGGTCTCGCCTGCGTCGAGATGGAGGGCGCCGCTGTGGCGCAGGTCTGCCACGAATACGGCGTTCCCCTCACGGTGATCCGCACCATCTCCGACGCAGCGGACGAGGGGGCGCCCCACGACTTCGCCCGCTTCGTCGCCGACGTGGCGAGCCGCTGGTCGGTGGGGATCCTGCGGGAGCTGCTGGCCGGGACCTGAGCGGGTAGGTGCCCCGGCGGTACACCGTCCCAAGCCTCCCTCCGGATGGGCAGGCGCCGCCCGGCCTGCCCTTGCGGGACGGGGGATCGCGTGCAGCCTGGGGGCATGCCGGAGCGGAAGAGCTGGCCCTCGTTCCGCTACATCGCCGGCGCGGCGGCGACGGTCCTGCTGGTCTGGGCGCTGGCGCAGCTCCTCGGTAGGGCCTCGACGCCGATCTTCCTCTTCGTCGTCGGCGTGCTCCTCGCCTTCCTCCTCCACTATCCGATCGATTTCTTCTCCCGGCTGTTGCCGCGGCCGCTGGCGACGCTCCTCGTGCTGCTGTTGCTCCTCGGGGCGTTCGGCCTGGTGGGCTGGTGGTTCCTGCCCAGGCTCTACCACCAGGCGGCGGTGCTGGTCGGCCGCATCCCCGAGCTGGTCGACAGGGCGACCAATTGGTGGGACGAGCTGCAGCGCCGCGCACCCTTCACCGCGCTGCCCGGCGGCGCCGGCGAGGTGCCGGCCACCATCGAGCAGCAACTGGTCGAGAAGACCGCAGGCCTCGTCTCCAACGCGTTGCCCCTCGCCTTCGGGCTCTTCACCGGGATCATCGCCGCGGTCTTCGTGCTGGGCGTGGCCTTCTTCCTCGCCTTCCGGCCCTCCCTCTACGTGGAGGGGATCCTGCGGCTGGTGCCGCGGCGCCACGAGGACGATGTGCGCGCCTTCGTCCACCGGCTCTTCTTCGTGATCCGCGGGTGGATCGTCGGCGCGCTCCTCTCGATGACCACCGTCGGCAGCCTCACCGCGTTGGGCACCTGGGCGCTCGGCCTCGACAGCTGGCTCTTCCTCGGGACCATCGCCTTCGCTCTCGAGATCGTGCCCTATGCCGGGCCGATCCTCTCGGCGGTGCCGGCGGTGGCGCTCGCCCTCACCCAGTCGCCTGAGCTCGCGATCTACACGACGCTCCTCTACATCGTGATCCAGCAGATCGAGGGGAACGCGGTGACGCCGATCATCATGAAGCGGGCGATCGAGCTGCCGCCGGCCATCCTGCTCCTCTGGCAGATCGCGATGGTGACCGCCTTCGGGATCGTGGCGCTCTTCGTGGCGGCGCCGCTGCTCGCGGTGGTGATGGTGGCGGTGGATCACTTCTACGTGCGCGGGACGCTGCAGAAGGGCGATCCACCGCCACGCAATTAGCCGCCGAAGGCGCTGCAGGCGGTTGCGGCGTCGCAATCCTGCGCCGCCACCGCCGCCTCCCAGCAGAAGCGCTCGTAGCCGTGGAAGCAGCCGGCAAAGCCGGCGGTGTACATGCTGCAATCGATCTGGCACTGGCCGGCTTCGTCGCGGATGCCGCACGCCACCGCCAGATCGCACGCGTCCTCGCAATAGGTGCTGTCCGCCTGCTCCATGCAGCGGGTGCATCCGCCCAGTTCCGCGCAATCGGCAGCGTCGGTGAGGCATTCGGCCAGGGGCTGCGGGGGATCGATCACCGCGCAGGCTTCGGCATCGGCGCCGAGGAGCTCGGTGAGGTTCTCGAGCTGCGGATCGCAGGCGTGGGCACGCTCGCAGAAGGAGGCGCTGCCGCCTGCGCCACCAGCTCCGCCTGCACCGCCCGCTCCGCCTGCACCGCCTGCTCCGCCGGCACCGCCCGCTCCACCGGCACCACCCGCACCACCGGCGCCTCCGTCGCCACCCGAGCCACCGACGCCGCCGACGCCGCCGGCTCCCCCGGCCCCGCCGCCATCGTCCTCCGTGCTGCAGCCGAGCAGGAGCAGCGCTGCCATCGCCATCGTCACGAACTTCCTCATCCAATCCCTCCGGTACGCCCCGCGCGAACCATCGCTGCGGGCAAAGAAAACGCCGGGCTCCCGGTCGAGCGGGAGCCCGGCGAGGTGGAGCGCGGACAGGCGGCGCTCCTGCCGGCCCTTACGGCGCCGGCTGCAGATTGCTCTCGTCGAGATCGAATTCGTAGATGCCGTAGGGCCCCGCCGCGAAGACGATCTTCCTGCCGTCGACCACGATCTCCTGCGGCCATCCCTTCGTCGCGAAATAGGCCTGCGGCCAGGGCGACGCCGGGTTGTCGAGGTTGAAGACGAGCAGGCCGCCGGGAACCTGGAAGAGGGCGCGGCCCGCCCGGGCGTCCTTGAGCGTGGCCCAGCTGTCCACCGGGGTCCGTGCGATCACCGCGAGGTTCGCGGACGCGGCGTCGAGGAGGGTGAGCTGCTGCTGCGTCTGCTGGCTGGAGCGGCCATAGTAGCCGTAGCTCGCGTACCAACCCTCGCGGTGGCTGACGAGGACGTGGCCCGCGCCGTCGAGGTTCACCGAGCTCACCACCTGGTCCGGGAAGCGGCGGTGGGCCTCGAGGATGGCGGTGCTGCCGTTCAGGGAGAGCCGGGCCACCGCCGCCTCGATCTGGGTGCTGCCCCAGACCTGGTCGCGGGTGAAGAGGGTGGTGCCGTCCACCTCGAGGAGCTGGCCCGGCACGTTGACGCCGGTGCCCACCGCGGGGCGCGAGGGGTTGGCGAGGCCGATCCGCCTGGCGAAGAAGCGGACGTAGGGCCTGCTGTCGCCGGGCACGTTGTAGGGCCGCTTGTAGCTCAGCCAGAGATCGCTGCCCCGGGCCACGACGCCGACCGCCTCGTCGTTGCGGGCGCTGGTGATCGGCGCGACGACCTGCGGTGCGTCCGGGTTGGAGAGATCGACCACGTCGACCTCGAAGCGCGACCAGTAGCGCATCGCCGTCTGGTCGCGGCATTCGCGCTGCGTGGTGATCTGCGAGGCGTCGATCGGCTCGCAATCGTAGCTGCTGGTGTCCGCGTCCCAGGTGCACTCGGCGAAGGCGCCGGTGCAGGCGGTCTGGCCGCCCCGGGTCCGGCACATCTCGTACCCGTCGAACCAGGTGCAGCCGTCGGTCATCTCGCCGGAGCAGGTGCCGCGCTCGGTAGGCCAGGTGTAGCAGACCCGCTCGGTGCCGAGGTTCTCCTCCTCGGGCAGGCGGGAGACGAAGGCGAGGGCGTCGCCCACGGAGTGGACCGGCAGATCGCCGTACCAGCCGCCGTAGTAGCCGCCGCAGTCGAAGCAATCCATCTCCGGACCGTAGTAGCCGTAGTAGTAACCGTTGGTCGGATCGATCGCCCGGGTGGTCACGCTGCCGCGGGCGGCGGGCTGCACCGGGTTGGAGAGGTCGTAGACCTGCACCGTGGTCTCCCAGACGTAGGGCCAGGTGCTGGTGTCCACCGGCGTGGTGTGGATCGCTGCGAGGAGGCTGGTGCCGACCTTCTGGAGGAAGGCGCCGTTGGGGATCTCGAAGCTCGCCACGGTCGGGGCGCTGTCGGGATGGCCGGTGCGCTCGATCACCTGCGCCACCGCGGGGCGGGGCTGGGTGTTGTTGCCGTAGTACCAGCGGTACCAATCGTCGGGCGCCTTGAGTCGGACCGCGTGGCTGCCGAAGGCGATCACGTCGGTGTAGTTCGGCGCCAGATCGACCCGCGAGAGCTCGGCGGGCTGGTCGGGATCGGCGATGTCGAAGAGCGAGAGCTCCTGCTGCGAGAGGTTCGCGGCGGTCGCAGCTGCGGGGCGGAAGGAGCGGTGCACCGGGCTGCCGTGGTTCATCAGGCCGCGGCGGGTGAGCGTGCTGTCCGAGAAGGTGAAGATCTGCACGCCGGCGGTATGGGTCTGGGTCTGGGCGTTCCAGCCGCTGAAGGGCAGGAGCACGAGGCCCGTCTCCACCACGTTGCCCGCCTGCACCGCCACCGCGTTCTCGAGGACCGAGAAGGCCCGGTGATCCCAGCTCGCCTCGGACCAGCTGTGGTCGGCGGCGACTTCCGCCCTGGCGACGAGCGGGTTGGGGTTCGAGAGGTTGGTGATGTCGTAGAGGCTCACCGCCATCGTGCGGCCGGCCTGATCGTTGGTGCCGATGCCGACGAGCCGGGTGTCGCCGTGGACCGCGCGGAAGAAGTCGTTCCAGCCGGAGACGATGAACTCGCTCATCTCCGTGGCGTCGCCCTGGGGGGTGATCGAGAAGGCGTGGAAGGGATCGGTCCGGAAGTAGGTGACGAAGAAGGCGCTCTCGTCCATGAAGAGCGTCGCGTAGAGATCCTCGTTGGCGCCGAAGGTCTCGTGATCGAGCCGCCGCAGGTTCTGGATGTCGGTGGCGTCGAAGGTCTCGAGGTGGTTGGCGTTGGAGCTCGAGCCCCAGCTCCTGCTGGAGACCACGCGGAGCACGTCACCGCGGAGGTCCATGTTGAACTGGCTCTCGACCATGCCCTCGGTCTGGATCTCGTCGCCCTCGATCATCGTGCCGTCCGGCCGCGAGATGTCGATGAGCGAGACCAGGCTGCGGTCGGTGTTGTTCTGCCAGTCGTAGCGCGCCACCAGCAGCGCGTTCGGCGTCGCGGCGATGTCGCGGATCCAGCCGCCGAGGTCGAGATCGCTGGCGGCGGTCATCTGGCCCGCGGCGATGCCGAAGCTCTTCACGCGGGTGGTGGTGGTCCACTGGCTCGTGCCCGAGGCGTCCTGGGTATAGCCGTACTCCTGGCTCACCACGTAGAGGGCTTCCTGCCCGCCGCCCTTCACCAGCCGGCTCTTGTAGATCCAGCCGGGGACCACCTCGCGGTCGACCACCGTGGGGTTCGCCGGATCGGCAAGGTCGACGGTGAGGACGACGCCGCCCTGGAAGGTCTCCACCGCGATGTCCTCGCGGCTGCCCCAGTAGCCGCGCCAGTCGTTCATCAGCACGTAGGCGAGGTTGCCGGAGGTGTAGAGCTCCACCGGCGACCCGCTCATCTCGAGGCGGCCCACGATCGCGGGCGCCGAGAGGTTGGCGATGTCGACGACCTGGAGCCCGCGGTAGGCGTTCAGGTTGAGGAGCTTGCCGGCGCCGAAGGTGCGGTAGACGTCGCCCTCCTCGACGGTCTTCTCGCCGCCGTTGCCACCTTCGCCCTCGTCGTCGCCGGAGGAGGGGGCCCCCGAATCGAGATCGTCGCCGCCACTGGAGGCGTTGGTGCCCTGGGAATCGTCGGCGGAGACGAAGGTCGTCGCGCCCGGTTCCGGATCGGGGGTGGCGACGATGCCGTCCCGTACGTTGGCGTCGCTGCACGCCACCGCCAGTACGGCGGCCAGCGCCAGCGCGCCGATCCTCGGAAATGCCTGCATCACTTCCCTCCCTCTCGTGCCGGAAGTGCTCCCCGGCTCACCCCGGATCGAAAGCAAGGCCGGTGCCCGGTGCCGTCCATCGGGCAAGTTGCCGATTTCCCTGGGCCTCCAACTTTGCCGAAGGCCCCTGGCCACGCAAATCCGGCGTTCGGAGGCCCCGCGCCCTCAGAGATTCGAGGCTTCACCTGCCGTGAAGTCGGATCCAGGAACGGCGCCGGCCCGGTGTGCCGCAGCGCACCGGGCCGGCAGGAGGGCGGAGCCGTGGGGACCTCAGCCCAGCTCGGTGAGGACCCGGGTGCCGTAGGGGTTGCCGTCGTGGCCCCTGCCGAAGCTCTCCACGTGCACGCCCACGTTGGCGAGCATGGTCATGTAGAGGTCCGCCACCGGGAACTCGCCGCCCGCGCCCCGGTAGTAGATGTGCCGGCCAGGCCGGACCTCGCCGCCGCCGCGGCCCGCCAGCACCACCGGCTTGTTGATGTGGTGGTGGTTGTTGCCGTCGGAGAGCTCGCTGCTGAAGAGCACGAGGCTGTTGTCGAGGACGCTGCCCTCGCCCTCCTGGATCGCCTTCAGCTTCCCCACCAGATAGGCGAACTGCTCCACCTCCCAGCGATCGATCCGCTTCAGGTGATCGATGTAGCTGTCCTGCTCGCGGTGGTGGGAGAGCTCGTGGTGCCCCTCGCCGACGCCGAGGAAGGAGTAGGCGGTGTTGGTGAAGCCGTTGGCGAGCATGAAGGTGCAGACCCGGGTGAGATCGCATTGGAACGCGAGCGCGATCAGATCGCACATCTGCTGCGCCGTCTCCTGGCGGTTCGCCGCACCGCCCGGCGCAGCGCCTGCGCTGCACGTCTGCTCGCCGGAGGCGGAGATGCGCTGCTCGAGGGTGCGCACGCCGGTGAGGTACTCGTCGAGCTTCTGCCGGTCGTTGGTTCCGAGCCGCGATTGCAGCGTCTTCGCGTCTTCGGAGACGAAGTCGAGGATGCTCTTCTTGTAGCGGTTGCGCCGGGCGATCTGTTCGGCGTTCTCGCCGGGCTGGCCACCGGCGAAGAGCCGGTCGAAGACCAGCCGCGGGTCGACCTCCTTGGCCATAGGCGTCTCGGGACCTGCCCAGGAGATGTTGCTGATGTACGCGCAGCTGTAGCCCGAGTCGCAGGAGCTGGCCTCGACGCTGGGCTCGGCGCCGAGCTCCAGCGAAGCGAAGCGGGTCTGCTTGCCGATCGCCTGCGCCGCCACCTGGTCCGCCGAGATCCCGACCCGCAGCGATCCGTCGCTCGTCTTCACCGGCGGAACGCAGGTGAGGAAGGCGGCGGTGCCGCGGGCGTGGTTGCCGGCGATGACGTCCTCGCCCGGGCGGTTGTCGAGTCCCGAGACGACGAGGATGTCGTCGCGGAAGGGCTCGAGGGGCTGCAGCGTCGGCGTGAAGGCGTAGCCCGTGCCCTCGCCGCTCGGCGTCCAGCTCGGCATGTAGATGCCGTTGGGGACGAAGAAGAAGAGCAGCCGCCGCGGCGTGCCGCCCACCGCCTGTGCCCTGGCGACGGAAGGGACCATCGCGTCGAGCATCGGAAGCGCCATCGCTGCGCCGAGGCCCCGCAGGACCGTCCTCCGGGAGATCTCCCATTTGCGCTTCACTTCGATTCCTCCTGCGCCGCAGCGCGCATCCGGAAGGCCTTGCTGGTGACGATCGCCTTCGCGAGGGCCTGGAAGGTGTTGCCGCCCTTCTCGAAGCGGGCGCTCACTTCCTCGACCGCACAACTGTCGGCGCGGGTGAGGGGCCTGCCGAGGGCGTAGATCATCGCGTGCTGCGCCATGCAGCCGGAGAGCTTGGCGTCGTCGCGCAGCGTCTGCGCGAGCTCGACGGCGCCTTCGAAGATCCGGCCGTCGGGGAGCTCGCCGCGGGGGTCGATCTCGAAGCCCGCCTCGTCCACCGTGCGGAAGACGCCGGTGGGTCCGAAGTTCTCGAGGCCGAAGCCGATCGGATCCATCAGCTGGTGGCACGCGGCGCAGACCGGATCGGAGCGGTGCATCTCCATCTGCTCGCGCACCGAGCCGGTGGGCTTCTCGCCGTCGGGCAGGCCCTCGACGCCGGGTGGCGGCGGTGGCGGCTCCTCGCAGAGGAGCTGCGCGAGCACCCACTTGCCGCGCTTCACCGGCGAGGTCCTGGTGGGGTTCGAGGTGAGCGTGAGGAAGGCGCCGTGGCCGAGGACGCCGCCGCGCTCCGCAGGTGCGGTGATGCGCTGGAAGTCGTCGCCGCTCACCCCGGCGATGCCGTAGTGCTCGGCGAGGCGCCCGTTCACCCAGGTGAACTCTGCGTCGAGCAGATCGAGGAGGCTGCGGTTCTCCGCGAGGATCTCGCCCATCACCAGCGCGGTCTCCCGCTGCATCGCCGCCTGGAGCTCCTCGTCCCAATCGGGGAAGAGCTGCGGATCCGGCGTCGCCGAGGAGAGGGCGCGGGTGGTGAGCCACTGGCCGCCGAAGTTGTCGACCACCGCCTCTGCCCGGGGATCGGCGAGCATCCTGTCGACCTGCTCCTCGAGCCCCTCGTCGCTGTCGAGCTTGCCGCTCTCCGCCGCGAAGAAGAGCTCGTCGTCCGGCATCGTGCTCCACAGGAAATAGGAGAGGCGCGAGGCGAGCTCGTAGCCGTCGAGCTTGCGGACCTCGCCTGCAGCAGGCGCCTTCTCCACGCGGAAGAGGAAGTGGGGCGACATCAGCGTCGCGTGCACGGCCAGGCGCAGGCCCGCGTCGAAATCCTCGCCCTCGCTCTGCGCCAGCTGGAAGAAGCCGAGGAGCTGCGCGAGCTCCTGCTCCGCCACCGGACGCCGCCAGGCCCTGGGAACGAAGCGCTCGAGGACCTGCCTGCCGCAGGCCCCCGCGCCGATGGCGCCGGGGTCGCAGGTGACGAGCTGCGCCCGGGCGCTGCTGCCGGGCTGGAGCGCCGCCTCCGCGAGGTTGGCTGCTGCCTGGTCGTATTTCTCGACCAGGAGCGGCGCCACCGTGAGCACCTCGGCCATGTTGTCGTAGCCGTGGCCGAGGTCGTCGCGGGGAAAGGCGTCCGCCGGACGCAGGTCGACGCCGAGCAGGTCGCGGACCGTGTTGTTGTATTCGGTGCGGTTGAGCCGGTGCAGGGTCTTCGGCCCCGCCTTCACCTCGCACGCACCGGGATCGTCGATCGGCTTCTCCTGCTGGCCGCCGTCCTTCACCACGCTGCACGCGGTGGTACCCCCGACGGCGAGTACCACCGCCGCCAACCATCGCAGCACGCCCATCACCTACCTCCGCCCTGAGCCCAGTGGCTCCGTGACGTGGGTCAAGGTGGGCTGCCGAGCGGCTGGCGACAATCCGCACAATCGAGGGAGCCCGGGTGGGCTTCCGTTGCGCAACCGTGAAGCGGGGCGCCGCCCGGTCAAAGTGGGTCTGGTTTTCCCTGGATGGGGCGCGACAACTCCCTCGCAGGGGCGCCACCGGCGGGGCCCGGTGCGCCGCGCATCGTCACCGCGCCGCGCAGACGTCGGCCCCTGCGTGCCGCACCGAAACGCCCGCCTGCGCCGCCTTGCACACGCTCTCGTAGACCACGCCGTCGCAGCCGCACACCGGCCAGGGATCGCCGTCGGTGCAGAAGAGCGGCCGCGGGCTGCAGACACCGGGCCCCCCGCAGTCGACGCGCTCGCAGTAGCCGTCGGGAAAACAATCGTCGTCGGCGGCGCAGGGGCGCGATGAGTCGCAGCGTGCTGCGGCCGCGTCGGGATCGAGCTCGTGGGCGGTGGTGCCCCACGCGGTGTCGGCGCTCGTCTCGTACCAGAGTCCGTTGCAGCCGCAGACGCGCCCGTCCTCGTCGGGCAGCCAGCCCCGCGCGTCGACGCAGGTGCCGGAAGTGAAGCCGCAGGCGGGCCCGCTCGGCTGGCACACGCCGCCGTCGCAGACGGTGGGAACGGTGCAGACCCAGCCCGGCGAGCAATCCCAGCGCCCCCTGCAGCTGCCGGTGTTGGCGGGCAGCTCGCCGAAGGATCCGAAGACGGCGCTGTCGCGGTAGAGCCAGCCGATCTGCGGATCGGCCGCGCGGACGGCGCGATCGAGGAGCACGCTGTAGATGGTGCCGAGCGGCTGCGGGGCGGTGTGCAGGACCACCTGCTCCGAGCTGGCGCCGGGGGAGACGTCGAGGATCTCCAGCGCCGGCGCGAAGTGGATCGTCTCGGGGCCGAAGGTGGCGAGGTCCGGGACGCGGTTGAAGTCGAGGAGGACTGCGTCCGGCGCCGTCGCCTCCACGCGCTGCAGCAGCCAGGGCAGGAGCAGGGGGAAGGGCACCGGTGTGCCGGTGCCGGCGGAGGTGTTGAGGGCGAGGAGGTGATCGCCCGGCGGCACCTCCTCGCGATCGAGGGCGAATTCGAGGGTGGTCGGCGAGAGGTACGCGGGCCGCACCGGATGGTCGCCGATCCACATCCGGATCTCCGGCGTGAAGCCGCTCCCCTCGATGCGGTGGAACGACTCGATGCCCCAGGTGGCGAAGGGGGGATCGATCGTGGTGATCGCCGGGGGCGAGGGGAGGACGGTGAAGACCGGACCCTCGCCGCGGAGCACCACGCCGTCCCGCACGATCCAGACCGAGACGGGGCCGGTGCGGGCCCCAGCGGGTACGTGGACGAGGAGGCTGGCGCCGTCGTCGCTCGCTTCCTCCGCCCGTGCTGCGGCGCCGCGGAAGCGGACCTCGTTCACCGCCGCGAGGGGCGAGAAATGCTCGCCGGTGATGCGCACGGCGGTTCCGACGATCCCTTCGGCGGGCTCGAGCGCCAGCACCTCCGGGTTCACGAATCGCTCGTCGCCCCCGGCGCCGCCGCTTCCCCCGGCCCCTGCGGCGCCGCCCCCAGCGCCGCCGCCGCCACCGAAACCGCCGCTTCCGCCAGCGCCCGCGGCGCCGCCAGCACCACCTGCGCCCCCGGCACCGCCGCTCCCCTCGACGGAACGGTCGGTCGAGCCGGCACAGCCGGCAAGGAGCGCAAGGAGCGCGAGGAGCGCGAGGAGGAGGGCGAGGCGGGGCATCCCCCGAGGATCTCCGCTTCCGAGCAGCCGGGTCAACGGCCCGGCGATCGGCCTGCCCCGGACGCACCCGCGGTGCCATCGAGGCGCGCGGGAACCAGCGCCCGCGCCAGCGGCGCCAATGCCTCGTGGAAGCCGAAGCGCTCGTTCTCCTCCTGCGAGTGGAGGTCCCGCGGCTCCCGCAGGCGGACCACCACCAGCTTCTTCGCGGGCAGGACGAGCAGGTGCTGTCCCTGCCAGCCGTTGGCGCGGATCCCGTCGGGCTCGAGCCACCAGAGCAGGCCGTAGCGGGGCTGGGCCTGGCTGGGCCGCTGCAGCTCCGCGAGGAAGGCGGCGGAGAGGAGCTGCTTGCCCTGCCAGGTGCCTCCGTCGAGAAGGAGCTGACCAACGGTGGCGAGATCCTCGGCGGCGAGGGCGAGGCCGCCGCTCACGTCGGGCAACCCGACCGCATCCGTGCGCCAATGCCAGCGCGTGATCCCGAGGGGGGCGAAGAGCTCGTCGCCGACGAAGCGATCGAGCGGCTTTCCCGCAAGCTGGCGCACCACCTCCGCGACCAGCTGCACCGTGACGCCGTCGTAGCGGAACGAGGTGCCGGGCGCCGCGACCAGCGGGGCAGCGAGGGCGGTGGCCACGGCGCTCGGGTAGCGCACCTCGGGTGGGCCGAGGCCGCTGCTGTGGGTGAGCACGTGCCGCAGCGTGATCGCACTTCGTCCGTCGTGCGCCCACGTGGGAAAGAAGCGGTGCATCGGCACGTCCAGTGAATCGAGCGCGCCTATCGTGAGCAGCCTCCCCACGGCGAGCGCCGCGACGCTCTTGGTGACCGACTGGGTCCCCACCAGCCGCGGCCTCTCGTCGAACCAGCGCCGCACCGCCTCGCGCCCACCCTGCCGGACCACGATCGCGGTGCTCTGGGTCGCAGCCGCCTCGGCGACGAGGCGTTCGAGGGCGGCGGCGACCAAGGGCGGCTGCGCCGGCTGGGCGCTGGTGCAACCGCCGAGGAGGAGGAGCACGGCGAGGAGGGGAAGGCGCATTCCCCTCCATTAGCATCCCCGCCCCGGGGCTGGGGGAGCCCGGGGCGTGGTTGGCCGGCAGGCGGGCGCGGAGTCGGTTGTCGTGTCGCCGTCTGTCGGATAGCGTTCGGCGCCTACGAGGTCATCGATGAAGCGGTTCGCGGTCGCCCTGGCGTCCCTGCTGGCGGTGTGGTCCCTCCCCGGCCACGCAGCCCCAGCCGATGCTGCAGCACTTCCCAACGCCGATGCGCTCTCGCTGGTCGCGCCGGCCCGCGCGGTGAACCTCGCCGCGCTCCCTGCAGGCGAGCGCGTCCTCCACGAGGAGCGGCGGCTCGGGCTACCCACCTTCGTGTGGGCGGCGTTCGCGCCGCAGCAGCCGGCGGCGTCGGGCAGCTGGGAGCAGGAGGCGTTCGCCCAGGTCCAGCGCCACGCGAGCCTCTATCGCCTCGACGACGGCGACCTCGCCGGCCTGCGCCTCCGCAGCCTCCACGACACGGGGCGCGGGGCAGTGGTGGTCTCCTTCGGCCGCGACGTCGACGAGATCCCGATCTTCCGTGACCAGCTCCGCGTCGTCTTCGATCGCAAGGGCAGACTGGTGGCGCTCTCCGGATACGTTTCGCCGGAGGAGCCGGTCCACACGGGCTTCGATCTCGATCCCACCGCCGCCCTCGCCATCGCCGCCGCGGATCTCGGCAGCCCCAGCGCCGCCACCGACTTCCGCGCCGCTGGCACCGACGAGGCGGGCTTCGCCCTCTTCGAGGCACCGGGCCTCGATCGCGAGGCACGGATCCGCCCGGTCTGGTTCCACCTGCCCGGTGGGCTCCTCCCTGCCTGGCACCTCGAGCTGGAGATCGGCCCCGCCCACCACGCCTGGGTGATCGACGCCGTCGAGGGCGCCGTCCTCTACCGGCGCAACCTGGTGCAGTCGCACGCCTACCGGGTCTGGGCGGATCCTTCCGCAGGCAACCTGCCCTTCGACGGACCGCAGGGGAGCGCGGGCTCGCCCCATCCCACCGCGCAGCCCGACGGCTTCCAGGCGAGCCCGACCGCGCCGGCGCGGATCGATCTGCTCCACGGCCCGATCTCCACCGGCGATCCCTGGCTGCCCACCGATGCGGTGGCGACCACCGGCAACAACGTCGACGCCTACGCCGACTTCGATCCGCCGGACGGCAAGGGCCCGGACGACCTCCGCCCCTCCACCACCAGCGCCGGCGTCTTCGACCGCATCTACGACGTGGAGCGCGATCCCGAGGCGAACGACGCGCAATCGATGGCGGCGGCGACCCACCTCTTCTACGTCTCCAACTGGCTCCACGACTGGTTCTACGACGCGGGCTTCGACGAGGCGGCGGGCAACGCCCAGGCCGACAACTACGGCCGCGGCGGCGCCGCCGGCGATCGCCTCCTCGCCGAAGCGCAGGACTGGAGCGGCTACAACAACGCCAGCATGGGCACGCCGGCGGACGGCGGCAGGCCGCGGATGCAGATGCACCGCTTCGCCGCCAACTTCCAGCGCTGGCTGCAGGTCACCGCGCCGGAGAGCGCCGCAGCCTACTACGGCGTGGGCCTCGCCGCCTTCGGTCCGCAGGTCTTCGACGTGAGCGGCCCGCTGGTGGTGATGGACGACGGCAACGGCGACACCACCGACGGCTGCGAGACGCCGACGGGCGATCTCACCGGCGCCATCGTCTACGTGGATCGCGGCATCTGTCCCTTCTCCGAGAAGGCCAGGCGCGTCGAGGACGCCGGCGGCATCGGCATCGTCATCGGAAACAACGAGGACGGCGGCGCCCCGGGGATGAGCGGCGAGGAGGAGTGGATCACCATCCCCGTCGTCTCGGTGAGCCAGAACGACGGCAACACCCTGCGCGGCAGCAGCGGCCTCACCGTGCGGCTCTTCCGCGAGAAGGCGATCGATCGCGACAGCGCCCTCGACACCAGCGTCGTGGCCCACGAGTTCACCCACATGGTGAGCAGCCGCCTCATCGGCGATGCAGCGGGCCTCGGCAACAACCAGGGCGGATCGATGGGCGAGGGCTGGAGCGATTTCGCCGCGCTCCTCTTCCTCGTGCGCGAGGAGGACGCGCAGGTGGCGAGCAACGCCGCGTTCGGCGGGACCTACGCCATCGGCACCTGGGTGAGCAGCGGTGGCGGCAACCGCGGCTACTACTACGGCATGCGCCGCTATCCCTACTCGGTGGATTTCGGCAAGAACCCGCTCACCTTCGGCCTGATCGAGAACGACGTGCAGCTCCCCTCCACCGCGCCCTACGCCTGGGGCCGGAGCGGCAGGTGGAACGCCGAGGTGCACCGCTCCGGCGAGGTGTGGGCGACGATGCTCTGGGAGTGCTACGTGGCGCTCCTTCGCGACGGCAGCCTCGCCTTCCCCGAGGCGCGGCAGCGGATGCTCGAACTCCTCGTCGCCAGCCTCAAGATCACTCCGAGCGATCCCACCTTCCTCGAGGCGCGCGACGCGATGCTCGCGGCTGCCTGGGCGAGCGATCCCGCCGAGTACGCGCTCTTCCTCGAGGCCTTCGCCCGCAGGGGCGCGGGCCTGCGGGCGGTGGCGCCGGAGCGCTGGTCCCACGACCACGCCGGCGTGGTGGAGAGCTTCGAGGCGGGCTACGACGTAGGCCTCGTCTCCGCGCGGATCGACGACGCGCAGGCGGGCTGCGATGCCGACGGCATCCTCGACGCGGGCGAGGCGGGGCAGCTCGTGCTCGTGCTCCGCAACGACGGCATCGGCGCCCTCGAGTCGGCAACCGTCACCGTGACCTCCCCGACCGCTGGCCTCCAGCTCGGCGGCACGGTGCAGCTGCCGGCGCTGCAGCCGCTGCAGACCACCGAGATCGCGGTGCCGATCTCCCTCGACACAGCGACCGAGGCGCTGCTCCTCGATCTCGAGATCGTGGTGGACGATCCCCGGCTCGAAGCGCCGCGCACCTTCGCCTGGGGGACCTGGGGCCACTTCGACGAGCGCCCCGCCGCGAGCAGCGAGGACTCGATGGAAGGCGCCCGCGACGTGTGGCGCACCGCCGGCGACGCATCCCTCGCGGACGCGCCGTGGCGCCGGATCTACGTGGCGGGGGCGGGCTGGCGCTGGCTCGGCCCCACCGTGGGGCTGCGCGCGGACCAGTCGCTGGTGACGCCGACGCTGCTGGCGAGCGACGAGGTGCCGCTGCGCCTCCACTTCCGCCATCGCTTCGCCTTCGAGGAGCGCGAGGGCGCCGCCGACGGCGCCGTGGTCGAGATCAGCACCGACGGGATGACCTGGGAGCCGGTGGCTGCCGGCTACAACGGCAGCCTCGACAACCGCAGCTCCAACCCGCTGGCGGGCAGGGAGGCCTTCGTCGGCAGGAGCGCGGGCTGGCCTGCGCTGGAAGAGGTGAGCGTCGACCTGGGCACGGCCTACGCCGGCGAGGCGGTGCGGATCCGCTTCCGTGTCGGGAGCGACGCGGCGATCGGCGGTCACGGCTGGGAGGTCGACGACGTCCGGCTCGAGGGGATCGCGAACCTTCCCTTCCCGGCGCCGACGCCCGAGAGCGGCAACTGCGAAAACAGCGCGCCGGTGGCGGTGATCGTCGCGCCGGCGGCGATCGACGAGCGCAACCAGACCCTGATCGAGGGCGGCGGCAGCTACGACGTCGATTGGGATCCGCTCACCTGGCGCTGGAGCCAACTCCAGGGCCCCGCGGTGACCTGGGTCGACATGACCAGCCCGGTCGCCCGCTTCTTCGCGCCCGAGGTGCTGGAGGACGAGCCGATCGTGCTGCAGCTCGAGGTGAGCGACGGCACGCTGGTCGACTCGACCACCGCGACGCTCATGGTGCGCCAGGTGAACCGCGTGCCGCAGGCGACGGTGGTTGCGCCCGCCGAGGTGGCGGTGGGCGAGGTCGCCGTGCTCGACGGCAGCGCCAGCGCCGACGCGGACGGCGATCCGATCACCTTCCGCTGGACCCAGGTGGCAGGCCGCCTGGTGGAGCTCGACGACGAGACGGCGCCGGCGCCCCGCTTCACCGCGCCGATGGTGCTGGGCTCTCTCCACTTCACCCTCGTGGTCTCCGACGGCGAGGCCGAGAGCGAGGCCGCCGACGTCGTCGTCGCGGTGGTGCCGGAGAACCGGCCGCCCACCGCGGTGGCGGGGCCTGCGATCACCGGTGACGAGCGCAGCCGCGTGCAGCTCGTCGAGGGGGGCGGCACCGATCCCGACGGCGACGAGCTCGGCTGGCAGTGGAGCCAGGTGTCGGGCACCGAGGCGCTGATCGAGGATCCGAGCGCGCAGGAGCCCTTCGTCCTGCTCCCCGACGTCGACGGAGACGAGGTCCTCGTCTTCGCCCTGGTGGCCACCGACGGCAGGCTCGAGAGCGAGCCCGCCCTCGTCGAGGTCCACGTCCGCGAGGTGAACCGGGCGCCGGTGGTGGTGACGCTGCCGCACCTCGACGCGGTCCTCGGCAGGGACGTGGTCATCGACGCCGCCGCCTCCGAGGATCCCGACGGGGAGCCGATCACCTTCGCCTTCCGGCAGCTCGAGGGGCCGCACGTGGATCTCGAGATCCTCGAGGGCGGGCGCGCCCGCTTTCGCGCTCCTTCGGATCCGGCGCTCCTCCTCTTCGAGGTGACGGCAAGCGATCCCCGCGGCGGCGTCGGCGCCGCCGACGTGAGCGTGCGGGTGGCCGAGACCCCGGTGAAGCCGAGCGGCTGCGGCTGCAGCGGCGCAGGGCCCTCCGCCGCCGTGCAGCTCGCAGGCTGGGCGGTGGTCGCAGCGGCGCTGCGCCGGAAGCGCCGGTAGCCCTCCGCACGGGGCGGGAGCCCGCCCCCTGCCACCGAGCTTTCGTCGCGTCGCTTCCGGGCCGTCGGCTCGCCGCCGCCGGCCCGTCACCGGCGCCGTGGATGCTCCTCTCCACCGAACGAGAGGAGAGGACCATGGCCCGCTACGAAGTGCGCTCGCTCCGGCAGGACGATTTCGCCAGGCTGATGCAGCTCGAAGAGGAAGTCTTCGGTGCGGACGGGGAGACCCTGCTCGGCCCCTATTACGTTCGCCTCTGCTGCGAGTTCTTCGCCGACACCTGCTTCGTCGCCCTCGATCGCGGCAGGCCCGTCGGTTACCTCCTCTGCTTCGTCCGCGATCGCGAAGCCTATTGCACCACCCTCGGTGTGCTGCCCGCCTACCAGGGCACCCGCGTCGTGCACCAGCTGCTCCAGGCCTTCGTCCGCTCCATCCTCGTGCGCGACGTCGACAGCTGCTGGTTCACGGTGAAGGCCGACAACGCGCCGGCACGGGCCCTCCACGCCACCCTCGGCGCCAAGGAAGTGGGCACCCGCCACGACTTCTACGGCGCAGGCGACGATCGGATCGTCTCGCGGATCGATCGCGAAGCATTCGACAGGCTGAAGAGCCGCTACGAGCGCCTCGGCTTCGTCGACGGCAGGAAGCAGCGCCCGCTGCAGGTGGAGGCGGCGTGAGGTCCGCCGCCGTCGATTGGGGCGGCGCCTTCCGCCTCGGCGGGACGCTCTCCCGTGCAGCCTTCCGCGTGCTGGAGGGGATCGGCAGCGCCCGCCTCGACGCCCACGACGCCGCGCCTGCCATCGCCCGGCGCAAGCGCGCCGCTGCCCTCCGCGCCGTGCTGGCGGAGCTCTGCAGGATCCACCGGATCGACACCGTGCTTCGCGGCAGGATCCCCGAGGCCCCTGCGGTGCTGGTGGCGAACCACTCGAGCTACCTCGACCCGATGGTCCTCGCCGGCCTCGTCCCCGCGGCGCCGATCGCCAAGCGCGAGGTCGCCGACTGGCCGGTGATCGGAAGCGGCGCCAGGAGCCTCGGCGTGCTCTTCGTCGACCGCTCGGATCCCTTCTCCGGCGCCGCCGTGCTCCGTGAGGCGCTCCGCTGCCTCGAGGCCGGCGTGCACGTGCTCTGCTTTCCCGAAGGGACAACCACCACCGGCGAAACGCTGCTTCCCTTCCACCGCGGCCTCTTCGGCGCCGCCCGCCTCGCCGGCGTTCCCATCGTCCCCATCGCCCTCGGCTACGAGGATCCGTCCCTCTGCTGGGTGGGCGACGACGACTTCCTGCCCCACTACCTGCGCACCACCGCGCGCCACCGCACCGGCGCCCACGTCTCGATCGGTGCGCCGATCGAGGCCCGTGCCTGCAGCACCGCCGAGGCGCTCGCGATCGAGGCCCACTGGCGGATCAACGATCTCCTCGCCGGCAGCTGCCGGTAGCCGAAGGGGAAGCGATGTCCCAGCAGCCAGCAGCCCACTACCTGCGCCACGGCCAGATCCCCTTCTTCCGCCTCCCCTGCGCCTCCTTCGCCGATCCTTCGGCCTACGCCGGCGCCGGCGCCGAGGCGGTGCTCCTCGGCGTGCCCTGGGACGGCGGCACCACCTACCAGCCCGGCGCGCGGCTCGCGCCCTGGGAGTTGCGCCGGGTGAGCGCGCTGGTGCAGCGCTTCCACCCGGTCCACGGCATCGACGTCTTCGGCACGATCGCCGCGCTCGACGGCGGCAACGTCGCGGTCTCGCCCTTCGACGCAGCGGCGATGCGGGAGCGGGTGGAGGCGGAGGTCGCCGCGGTGGTCGCCGCAGGCGCTGCGCCATTCGTCGTCGGAGGTGATCATTCGGTCGCGCTCCCGGCCCTGCGCGCGGCTGCGGCACGGCACGGCCCGCTGGCGGTGGTCCACGTCGACGCCCATTCCGACACCAGCACGGGCGATCTGTGGGGCGACGAGTTCCACCACGGCACGCCGCTGCGCCACGCGCTCGCCGAAGGGCTGGTGGCGGAGGGGCAGCTCCACCAGCTCGGCCTCCGCGGCGCCTGGGGCGGGGCGGACGACTTCGCCTTCGCCAGTGGCCACGGCGCGCGGATCTTTCCGATCGAGGCGATCGCCGAGCGCGGGATCGCCTTCGTGATGGCGGAGGTCCGCGAGCGGATCGGCGAGCGGCCGACCTGGCTCACCTTCGACGTCGACGGCATCGATCCGGCGTTTGCCCCGGGAACCGGCACCCCGGTCCCCGGCGGCCTCACCTCGCGGGAGGCGCTGCACCTGGTCCGCGGCCTCGCCGGCGTGCGGCTCGTGGGCATGGATCTCGTCGAGATCGCCCCGCCGCTCGATCACGCCGACATGACCTGCCACCTGGGCGCATCGCTCCTCTTCGAGGGTCTCGCGCTCCTCGCCTTGCGCAAGGCACGCGGTTAGTCGCCGACGACGAACGACGCGAGGTGCGCGGGGACCAGCGGCGTCACGCCGAGGGCCCGCACCTCGCGGGGGAAGTCGTGCACGCCGGTACCGGGCAGCGTGCGCAGCGGCAGGTCGAGGCCTCGGAAGAAGTCGTCGAAATGGCTGGCGACGAGGAGCCCCGGTCGCAGGGCGCCCGCGAGCCGCTCGAGATAGCCCGGCGTGAAGCGCCTGCCGGCGAGGCAGGCGAGGACCGCGTCGGCCCGCAGGCCCTGCAGCGCGCCGTCGACGATCCCCGCAGAGCCTGCGTGGTAGAGCGAGGCGCCTTGCGCCTCCACGTGGATCCCGAAGACGCCGCCGTCGACCCAACCCGCCGCCCGCATCGGCAGCCGGGGCGGCTCGTCCAGGCAGCCGGCGAAGAGCATCCGCCCGAAGGCCCACCTGCCGTGGACCGAGGGGACGAGGCGCACGTTGAAGGGGCCCAGCCGGAGGCGCGCGCCGTCCGGCGGCACCTCGCGGAGCTGCGCCTCCGGCACGCCTGCAGCGCGGGCAACCAGGCACAACGTGCGCGAGCCCACGAGGAGCGCGTCGTCGCGCCTGGCGATCGCCGGCGCGTCGAGGGCGTGGTCGTAGTGGGCGTGGCCGCAGATCACGTAGTCGACCCGTGGGATCCAGCGATCGATCGCCGCCCGATCCGGCTCCAGCGGCGCGAAGGCCACCCGGTGGAGCGCGCAGCGGGTGGCGAAGGGATCGAGGAGCAGCGTCCTGCCTTCCGCTTCGACGGCGAAGGCGGCGCAGCCGAGCCAGGTGATCCTCACCGCCGCTTCCAGCGCAGATGGGCCTCGGCGCTCTCGCCGCTGGCGGTGCGGTGGACGGTGAGATCGATGGGCCCCTGCGCGCCGTCGAGCGGCAACACCGCGCGGAACCTGCCGCCACCGAGGCCGTCCGCGGGGAGCCTGGCGAGGAGGCGGAAGTCGTCGGCGAAGGCGAGCAGCTCCACCGGCGCGTCGTCGCTTGCGGGCAGCCCGTCCTCCCAGGCGAAGGCGGCCTCCACGTGCAGCGTGCCGTCCCGCTCCGCAGCGGCGATGCGGCCCACCGGCACGTCCCTGCCGACGAGGGCGTCGTTCGACATCCCCGCGAGGCGCCGCGCCGCCTCGGCGGTGGCCTCCGCCACTTGCGCCAGCGCCTGCGCGTCCACCGTCTCCGGGAGATCGCCTTCGGTGTGGTAGTGCGGCGTGTCGCAGACGGTGCAGAGGGCGCCGAGCCCCGCCATGTAGTAGGGCCAGACGTCGGCGGGGATGTAGCCACCGAGGAGATCCGGCGCCGAGGCCATCGGCCCTGCCACCTCGTAGCAGGCGGCGAGGCCGCTCGCCTCCGCCGCCTCGTTGCACCCCAGCGCGGAGGTGACGGCCAGCGCCCGCATCATCGCCTCGCGGGAGGCGGGCATCTCCAGATCGATCAGGGCGCCGGGCCCCCTGCCGCGGTGGCGCACCCGGTGCCAGGCGCCGAGGAGGCCGAGCTCCTCGCCGTCGAAGGCGACGAGCTCCACCGGGGAGCGCGGGCCCTTGCGGATCAGGTGCTCGGCGACGGCGATCAGGCCGGCGCAGCCGCTGGCGTTGTCCACCGCGCCGGGGCCCCACGCGTCGTAGTGGGCGCCGACCTCGATGCCGCGCCGCGAGCCCGGGCCCTCCACCGTCGCCACCAGGTTGCGGCCGGTGGCTTCTGCGTGGAGCGCGTCGACGAAGAGCTCGAGTCGGAGCGTGCCGCCCGCAGCCCGCTCGAGGAGCCGCTCGCCGGTCTCGTTTCCCACCGCGATGCAGGGAATGGGGCCGGGGCCCTCCCAGGCCTCGCGGACGGAGCCGTCCTGGATCCGGTCGTCGGGTGCGGTGCAGACGAGCACCATCGCCGCTGCGCCTGCATCCACGCAGGCGCGGTATTGCGCCTGCCGGTGGCGGAGCAGGTCGCGGCGCACCAGCACGATCGCGCCCTGCACCTCGGGGCGATCGGCCAGATCGTCCTCGCCGATCCCGCCGTCGAGAGCGGTGGCGGCGACCGCGCCGGCGCCGGCATAGGCGAGGGGCAGGTGCCGCAGCTGCCTGCCGTCGAGGAGCAGCGCCGACGAGGCGACGCTGCAGCGGAGGAAGCGGAAGCTCTCCTCGCGGACCGCGAGGCCGAGGCGGCGGAACGCACGTTCGAGCTCGCCTGCTGCGGCGGCGCTCCCGGGAGAGCCGCAGGAGCGATCGCCGACGGCGACGAGCCGCTCGATGTGGTGGACGAGGCCAGCGGGATCCGTTGCCTTCACGCAGCGCTCCTTGCACGGATTGCGCTTCCACCATCCTCCCGCCAGGTGGCGAACGGATGGCTGCGCTGCGCGGCAGGAGGCCGCTCCCGGTGGGGAAGCGGTCGGCAGTGGACTTCAGCCGCCGATCACCTCGACCGAGATGCTCTCCTCGTTGGCGCCGTCGAGGACCACCCGCAGGCAGCTGCGCCCCGAGCCTGCACCCCAGAGCACGAAGGCGGGGGCGTTCTCCACCGGATCGTCGTCGTCGTCCTCGTAGGCCTCGTAGCCCTCGTGCCAGTGGCGATCCTCGAGAGCCGGC
The DNA here is from genome assembly GCF_041687135.1 of Vulgatibacter sp. Taxonomy (NCBI): domain Bacteria; kingdom Pseudomonadati; phylum Myxococcota; class Myxococcia; order Myxococcales; family Vulgatibacteraceae; genus Vulgatibacter; species Vulgatibacter sp. The sequence goes on from NZ_JAWLCN010000001.1 coordinate 557,971, forward strand.
GCCACGCCGACGATCGAGGGATCGCAGGGCCAGAGCTCCACCTTCGGCGGATCCTCCATCGGATCGTCGCCGTCCATCGCCACCGCCTTCACCGCCAGCGCGCTGCCCTCGTAGAGCTGGACGTGGCGGCGGGTCGCCGAGAAGGAGCGGGGCGGCTGGGTGAGCCGGTCGAAGCGCAGGTGGGTGTATTCCTCGCCGCACGCTGCGGTGGCGAGGGGCAGGAAGAGCAGAAGCAGGGAACGTTTCACGGGCCCACCTCCACGTGCACGGGGATCTCGCGCACCGCATCGCCGGCGCGGACGAAGAGGGTGGCGCTGCCGGCGGCCAGCGGCTCGAGATGCGCCACGTTGTCGCCGAGGGCCGCCTCGACCGCGACGATCCCCGCCGGCTCCACCGAGAAGCCCCACGGCGCCGAGCCGGCGAGCACGTCGCCGTCCGCTGCGACGGGGTAGCCGAAGAGGCCGATCCGTTCCCCGGCGCCGATCACCACCTGCGCGAGCGGCTCGATCGCCCAGGGATCGGCGGTGAGCTGCTGCGAAGGCGCCGTGCCCTGGAGCTGTCCCGCCTCGGCGCGCACCAGCTCGATCGAGTCGATCGCCTCGCCGTCGAGGTGGAAGAAATCGCGGACGACGCCGACGTGATCGACCGCCAGCACCGCCGCCGGCCCCTGGCGGAGGAAGGCGAAGCGGCCGCGGGAGAACGCGAGGCGGCCGGGGGCAGCCGATTCGACGTAGCTGCTCCCGAGGGCCGTGTCGTCGTAGTCGACGGCGAAGGGGGCGCCGATGGCGAGGCGCGGCTTGTTGCCGTAATGCCAGGGGGACTCGCACCAGGCGTCGGTGTTGCCGGCGCAGCGGTAGGCGAATGCGCCGTTGCCGAGCTCACCGGGGGAGCTGCCCTCGAGGCCGCAGGCGGCGGTGCCCGCGGCGAGGAGAAGGAGCGGTAGCGATCGCGAATGTTTCATGGACCCTCCGGGCACCGGTGTTTTGCAACCGGCATGCCTTGCGCAAGGTCCTGAAATCACTGGCCGCCGGCGAAGACGGTCCCGGTGGGTGCGACAGCGGTGTCACGAGCGCCGTCGCGATCCCTCCTCGAGGCGGGGGAGCGCCCGCAGGCAGCGGACGCCCTGCCGATCAGACCGTCGCGCTGCGCCGGGCCTTCGCCTGCGCCCACGCGCCGCCCACCGCGGCGCCGAGGAAGATGCCGAGGTCGGCGACGACGATCAGCAGGCCGGCGCCGAGGCCGGCGAGCAGGCCCCAGCCACCCAGGTTGAAGGCGGCGAGCAGGAGCCAGAGTCCGAGGGCCACCACCACCGCCGGCAGGATCGCGGCGGTCAGCGCCCTGCCCACGCTGCCGACCCGGTAGCCGCCCACCAGGCCGCCGATGAGGCCGTTGAGCAGCGGGAGCCAGAAGAGCACGAGGGTGAGGCCCACCATCCAGAGCGAGCCCACGACGACGTTGTCGCGGTCGCGCTTGCGCTGGGTGAGGGCGGTGTCGGTGCGGGGCGTCGGCTGCATCTCTTCCTCCTTCCCCGGAAAATGGGGGCTGCGAACCCCGATGGCCTGCCTGCCCGCACTTGCCTCGGGCGGCGTGGCGAGGGAGCCTGTTCGGACGAGGGGGCGCCATGATCGAGATCGCACGCCACGAGGAAGGGCCGGTGCGGATCACCGATACCGCGCTGATCACGCCGGCCGGCAGGTGGCCGCTGCTCGTCGTCGGGCCGGCGCGGTTGCGCTGGGTGGAGCCGGACGTCTCCTGGCTGCAGCTCGTCTTCATGGCAGCGATCATCGCCCTCGGTCTCGGCGCCAGGGCCTCGTGGCACGGGGAGCCCCACGGCCTGCCGGTCCTCGGCGCAGGGCTCCTGCTCCTCGTCCTCGGCTTCTGGGGCGCTTCGCACCGCCGCCCCTCGGTGGCGCTGCTCATCGAGGTGGACGGCGCCGTGATCGAAGCCTGGCGGAGCGAGGACGAGGAGGCGGTACAGCGCGTGCTCACCGCCCTCGAGGAGGCGCGGGTCCTCGTCGCTGCGCCTGCTGCACGCGCTTAGAGAGCCGCCTCTTCCGCCGCCGCCTCGAGCTGCTGGGCGAAGTAGGTGGCCGCGTGCTGCGCCACCTCCTCCAGCGTGCCCGGCTCCTCGAAGAGATGGGTCGCCCCGGGGATGATCCGCAGCTCCACCGGCGCGTGCATCCGGGCCATCGCCTCCTGGTTGAGCTCGATCACGGGCTCGTCCCTGCCGCCGACGAGGAGCAGCGTCGGCGCCTGCACCTGGGAGAGGGCGTCGCCGGCGAGATCAGGCCTGCCGCCACGGGAGACCACCGCATGCACCAGCTGCGGTCGTGCTGCTGCCGTCACCAGCGCCGCGGCGGCGCCGGTGCTCGAGCCGAAGGTGCCGATCGGGAGGCCGCGGGTCGCGTCGTAGGCGGCGAGCCAGTCCGCTGCGCCGACGAGGCGCTCGGCGAGGAGGCGGATGTCGAAGCGAAGGTGCCGCGTCACCAGATCGATCTCCTCCTCGTGGGCGGTGAGCAGATCGATGAGCAGGGTGGCGAGGCCCGCGTCGCGGAGCACCCTGGCGACGTAGCGATTGCGCGGGCTGAAGCGGCTCGAGCCGCTGCCGTGGGCGAAAAGGACCACGCCCTTCGGCCGGTCGGGAAGACCCAGCGATCCCTCCAGCGTCACCGGCCCCGCGTCGACCTGGACCTCACGTTCCTCGCCGTTCATCTCCGCACCTCCGCTTCCCGCCTGCGTTCCCGCCGCTGGCGCAGCCGCGGCAGCGGCCGGGTGTTGCGCACGTCGGCGGCCTCCAGCCACCCGCGGCGCGCCACCCAGACGCCGTAGCGCAGGTTGGCCAGATGGCTTGCAATGTGCGCATCGGAATCGATCACCACCTGCACCCCCGCTGCACGGGCGAGCTTGCAGGCCTCGTCGGTGAGGTCGAGGCGATCGGGCATGGCGTTGATCTCCAGGGCCACGCCGCGGGCCGCCGCCTCCTCGAGGACGACGTGCAGATCGAAGGGGTAGGGGTCGCGCTTGCCGATCTGCCTGCCACTGGGGTGGCCGATCACGTCGACCACGCCGGAGCGGATGGCGCGGACGAGGCGCTCGGTCGTACGCCGCGCCGGATCGCGGAAGTGGGAGTGGATGCTCGCCACCACCCAGTCCAGCTCGGCGAGGAGCTCCACCGGGAGGTCGAGGGAGCCGTCCGGGAGGATGTCGACCTCGACGCCGGTGAGGAGGCGCGGCCTGCCGCGCAGCTTGCGATCGAGGGCGCGCACCGCGGCCATCTCGCGGCGCAGCCCCGCCTCGTCGAGGCCCAGCGGGCGCGCTCGCGAGTGGTCGGTGATGGCGAGATATTCGCGCCCCAGCCGCCGCGCCTCCGCAGCCAGCTCCTCGAGGCTGGCCTTCGCGTCGGAGGAGGCCCTGCTGTGGACGTGGAGATCGCCACGGACGTCCGCCTCCTCCACGAGGACGGGCAGGAGCCCCTTCTCCGCCGCCTCGATCTCGCCGTCGGCCTCCCGCAGCTCCGGCGGGATCCAGGGCAGGCCCACCGCTGCGAAGACCTCCGCCTCGGTGGCGCCGCCGAGCCGCTGGCCCGCCCGATCGAAGACGCCGTATTCGCTGATCTTGAGGCCCCGTTTCACCGCCCGCGCGCGGATCTCGATGTTGTGGCGCTTGCTGCCGGTGAAATAGTGGAGCGCGGCGCCCCACGATTCCGGCGGCAGCACCCGCAGGTCGACCTGCAGCCCTGCGCGCAGGCGGACCGAGCTCTTCGTCTCGCCGCTGGCCAGCACCGCCTCCACGCCAGGCAGGGAGACGAAGGCGCGCATCACCGCCCACGGGCGCTCGGAGCAGACGAGCAGATCGAGGTCGCCCACCGTCTCCCGCCGGCGGCGCAGCGAGCCGGCAGGCTCCGCCCGCACCACGCCGGGGACCTTGCGCAGCCGCTGGAGCAATCCATCCGCGTAGAAGACCGCGCGGTGCAGCGGCAGCCTGCTGCCCCGGCCCCGGTAGCGATCGATCGCGTCGCGGATCCCCTTGCAGCGCACCGGGCCCATCCGCGGCAGCGTCTGCAGCGAGCCGTCCCTGCACGCAGCATCGAGGCCCGCGAGATCGGTGATGCCGAGCTTCTTCCACACCGCGGCCACGGTGCGGGGCCCGACCCCCTCGAGGCGGAGGAGCTCGAGGACGCCGAGGGGCACCTGCCTGGCGAGCTCGTCGTGTTCGTGGAAATGGCCGGTGGTGAGGAGCTCGCCGACGTGCTCGGCGATCCCCTTTCCCACGGCCGGGAGCCGGGTGAGCTCGTCGCGGCGCCAGAGCTCGGCCACCGGCTCGGGCAGCGTGTCGAGCACCTGCGCTGCCTGCCGGTAGGCCCGCACCTTGAAAGGATTGCCGCCGGTCAGCTCGAGGATGTCCGCCATCTCGGTGAGCAGCCTGGCGACGTCGGCGTTTTCCACTGCGAATCCTCCGGCGGTTCCCTGGAAAAATAGGGCGTGCCGGAGGATCGTCCGCGCGCCGGGCGCCGGCGCGCTTGCGATTCAGATCGCCTGGTTGACGCCGAGGCCGACTTCGGTGTCGACGCCGAAGACCTGGAGGATGCGGCGGGCGTGGTGATCGAGGCCCACCAGCTGCACCTTCAGCTTGCTCTGGTTGCGATCGGCCAGCCACATCGCCAGCACCGAGAGGGCGACGTCGTCGGCGTGGCCGATCTTGGAGAAGTCGAGCACCAGCTCCTGCGTCCCCAGCCCGAGGATCCGATCGCGCAGCTCGTAGGCAGCGCTCCGGTCCAGCGATCCCCCCACCCGCAGGCAGACGTTCCCCGCCGGCATCCGCTCTTCCTCGATCGAAAGCGTTTCCATCCCGTGCCTCCCTGGTTGCCTGCATGGGAGCGTAGGCCCGGACCCCGGGCACAGGAAGGTAGGCAAGCGGCGGCGCGGCACGTCCTGCCCGACGCGATGTTTGCATCAGGACGCTGTGCTACGGTGCGCCCCTTTTTGCGGAGGGCACGATGGAGACGCTGCCATGGATGGGCCTCGGGCTCAGCACCAATCTGGGGCCCCGGGACCGCCCCGATCCCTGGCTGCTCCACGACACGGCGCCGGGCCTCTTCGACTTCGTCGAATACAGTGCACCGCTGCGGATCGAGGAGGCGCGCGCGCAGGCGGCCCGCTTCTCCGCCCTCTGGGATCGGCGGGCCGAGCTGCCGGCGATCTTCCACCCGGTGCACCTCAACCTCTGGGGTCCCGCCCTGGAGTCGGAGGAGAACCTCGCGGCGCTCGCCGAGCACCTGCGCGCGATCGGCTCGCCGTGGGTCGGGAACGACGTGGGCTGGTGGCACCACCGTGACGCGCCCTTTCCCGGCTATCTCTACGTGGTGCCGCCCCTGACCCGTGCGGCGGTGGCGCAATGCGCCGCACACGCCGTCCACGTGCAGGCGGCGATCGACGTGCCGCTCCTCCTCGAGAACCCGGCGGTGCTCTTCCGCAACGGCGACCTCCACGTCCTCGATTTCATGGCGGCGCTCCACCGCGAGACGGGGGCGCCGCTCCTCCTCGACCTGGGCCACCTCCTCGCCTACCAGCTCGTGCACGGCCACGAGCCCGGCACCGGACTCGACGGTTTCCCCCTCGATCGCGTCGCCGAGATCCACATCGCCGGCGGCGTGATCACCGCCCGCGGCGAGCGGCGGTTCTACGTCGACGATCACGGGCAGCCGGTGCGCGAGGAGCTCTTCGCGATGCTCGAAGGGATCCTGCCCCGGTGCACCGGCCTGAAGGCGCTCACCTTCGAGGCCGACGGCCATCCGGAGCCGGTGGCCCGGCAGACCCTGCAGCGCCTCCGCTCCCTCGTCCCGGCGCTGGCGCCGTCGCCGTCCGAGGCGCCCGGCGAGCACCGCGGACCGGTCGTGATCCAGCCCGGCGTCCTCGCCGAGGCGGAGCGGGACGCCTGGGCGCTCTTCGATCTCGTCCACGCCGAGCGCGGCTCGACCGGGGATCCCGAAGGCGTGCGGGCAGACGCGGACTTCCGGCTCGCGGTGATCGCGCAGCAGCTCGATCGGGAGTGGCCGCTCACCCGCGCCCTCGCTGCAGGGGATCGCGAGGCTTTGCAGGCCTTCGCCGCGTCGGCGGAATACCGCAGCCGCTACGAGGGGACGGGCAAGGACCTCGGCGCGGTCTTCGCCGCGTGGGCGAGGCGCCGGATCCGCGAGAGTCGCATCGCCGGCGGCGAGGTGGCGCTGGCGTTCGAGTCCTGGTGCCACGGCCTGCTCCACCGCGCCGCCGGCGCACTGCAGGAGGGGGCGATCGCGCTGGCGCCTGGGATCGCCGCCGGCACCTTCCCGGCGGATCTCTCCGAGCTCGTCTTCGCCGCCCGTGCGCTGCGGCGGCACCTCGTCGACCGCGCCGTCGCCAGCGGCCTCTACGAGGCGAGCGGCCTCGACGCGCTGGGGCAGGCCGCCGTTCGTGCGCAGCCCGGGGCCTGGCCGGTGCTGGTGCGCCGGCGGGAGGGGGCGCTGGAGGTGGAGCCGATCGACGCGTCGCTGCTGCGTCTGCTCCGGCTCGCAGGCACCGGCGCCGTGCCGGAGGGTCTCGCGCCTGCGGACCGCGCGACGCTCGAGCGCGCGGTGGCCGCGGGGCTGCTCCGCGTCGGCGCCGCTTGAGGAACGACGAAGGCCGCGCCCGTCCGAGCGCGGCCTTCGTCTCGATGGGTTCGAATCAGAGCTGGTTGACGGCGCCCGGCGTCGGCGTGGTGCAGAACGCCCAGTCGACGCTGGCGTCGTTCGCATCCTCGCCGTTGGGCATCCGGCAGAGCGAGCCCTCCGTCAGGTTGCTGTCCTCTGCGGTGGTGGCGGTCCCCTCCACCAGGTTGTAGCGCGTCCCCGCGGGGAACATGCTCAGCCGCGTCGCGCCGATCGAGCCCTCGTAGCTGAGCGAGTCGATGATGCTGCGGGTGTTGGTGTTGACGAGCGCGACGCCGCCGTAGACGTCGAGCAGGTTGTCGGTGAGGCTGTTGTTGAAGAGCAGGGTGTAGTGGGCGCCCGGCGCCACCGACATGCCCTGGCTTCCCAGCACCATGTACTCGCCCGGCTGCAGCTGGGAGACGTTGGGGTTGAAGTAGAAGAACGCCTGGTCGGTGCCGTCCTGCTCGTTGCCGTCGACGAGGTAGACCGCGTAGTCGAGGAGATCGATGGCGACGTTGGTCCCGTTGTAGATCTCGACGAACTCCGCCGCGTCGGGGCTGCCGACGTTGTCGTAGTCGACCTCGTTGATCACGAAGCCCGGGGGCGGCAGGAGGACGCAGGGGCCGAAGAGCGGGCAGCCATAGCCCGCCTCGATCGTGCCGCAATCCGCTGCGCAGCCGTCACCGTCGACGGCGTTGCCGTCGTCGCAGACCTCGCCGCCGGTGACCATGCTGTCGCCGCAGGTGGGCTCGTCGGTGGCGATTTCGATCCGGTAGCTCTCGGGGACGTTGGCGGTGGAGGTCGAAGCGATGAAGAAGACCTGCTGGTTCGGCTCGATCCGCAGGTTGATCTCGCTCCGCCTCGGGTTGCCGGGGATGTGGTCGTTGCCGAGGATGCAATCGGTGGGGCCGCCCTGCGAGGTGAGCGGGCTCACGTAGGCGTGGAGGTAACCTCCCGTGGTCCAGTCCACGCTGGCGGTGACCGTCTGTCCGAAGCCGCTGGCGTTGATCACCTCGTAGGCGTCGCGCCGCGCAGCGTGGGCAGGCCCGAGCTCGCAGGAATTGCTCGCCACCGTCCAGATCGGATCAGCGTGGCCCACGAGGCCCTGGATCTGGTGCTTGCTGCCCGGAGCCTTCAGCTCGATCACACACGAGCCGCTGCAGCCGTCGCCGCCGGCGGTGTTGTTGTCGTCGCAGCTCTCGCTCCCCTCGACGAAACCGTCGCCGCAGCGGATCTCGTGGCAGGGCGAGCCCGGGATCCTGCAGGACCAGCCTGCCTCCACCTGGCAGGTGTGGCTGCAGCCGTCGCCGCCGAAGGCGTCGCCGTCGTCGCAGGTCTCGCCACCTGCAGCGTCGAGGACGCCGTCGCCGCAGGTGATCTCGTGGCAGCCGGTCTCGTCGCAGGCCCAGCCTGCCTCGACCCGGCAATTGGCGCAGCCGTCGTCGCCGGCGGGCGTGCCGTCGTCGCACAGCTCGCCCTCGTCGATCACCTGGTCGCCGCAGCGGGGGGCGCTGCAGTCGGTGCGGCAGGCGTCCGGCGCCGTGTCGCTGTTGCCGTCGCCGTCGTCGCAGGCCTCGCCCCTGTCGTGGATCCCGTCGCCGCAGTTGAAGCGCAGGCAGGCGGGGGTGCAGGCCGCCGAGCCGCCTTCGCCGTCGTCGCAATCCTCGCCCTCGTCGATCACGAGATCGCCGCAGGTGGCGAGCTTGCAGGTGGTGCGGCAGGCATCGCCCGTGGTGTCGCTGTTGGCAGCGCCGTCGTCGCAGGCCTCGCCGCTGTCGACCACGCCGTCGCCGCAGCGGGCGGGCTGGCAATCGGTGCGACAGCCGTCGACGGCCGCGTCGCTGTTGCCGTCGCCCTCGTCGCAGAGCTCGCCGCCGTCGATCACCCGGTCGCCGCAGCGGGCGTCGGTGCAATCGGTCCTGCAGGCGTCGGGTCGCGTGTCGCTGTTGTCGGCGCCGGTGTCGCACGCCTCGCCGGCCTGGAGCTCGCCGTCGCCGCAGAAGGGCGCCGTGCTTCCGCCGGCACCACCCGCGCCACCCGTGCCGCCCGCGGCGCCAGCGCCGGCGCTCCCGCCCGCGCCACCGGTCCCACCGACCGGCCCGTTCGCCTTCTCGTCGCTCGCACAGGCTGCGAGCGCCACCGCCGCGATGCACGCCAGCACCGCCGGGGCCCCTCCGAAACGCTTCATCGCTGCCCTCCCAGGCGGGCCCGGGAGGGCCCGACGGCGCGCATCCTAGGAGCCACTCCGAGTGAAAGGCAAGAGCGCTTCCGTGGAATTCGGCAACGGATTTACGAGGGCCGTGGTGTTATGCCTCACGTGCCGCAGAAATCCGTCATGCAGCCTCGCCCCGGTTGCCGAAGCGGCGCGGCCCCTCGTCGAATCCTGCCCGCGCCATCGCCTCCGCCACGTGGCGCCGGACCTGCGCCCGGTAGTCGTCCGACTCGTAGGCGCCCTTCGCGTAGGCAGCCCCGTAGCGTTCGTGGAGCCAGGGGGCGTTCTCCCGGAGCCAGGGAAAGAAGCGCTTCTTCGCGCTGGAGCGGAGGAAGAGGACGTTGGAGTGCGCGAAGCTCGCTCCCGCCTGCTTCGCCCGCACGAGGAGCGCGGTGAGATGGTCGACACCGTCGGTGAGGCCGGGAAGGATCGGCGCCACGATGAGCCCGCAGGTGACGCCAGCGGCGCTGAGCCGCTCCATCGCCCGGAAGCGGCGTTCCGGCACCGGCGCCCGCCGTTCGAGGGCCCGGAGGAGATCGCGGTCGAGGCTGATGCAGGAGGTGAGGACCCGGAGCGGATGGCGGCGGGCGAGGGAGGCGAGGAGCTCCACGTCCCGCTCGATCAGCCCGCTCTTGCTGATGAGGGAGATGGGGATGTCCCGATAGGGGAGAAGCCCCTCGAGGATCCGCCGGGTGATCCCGAAGCGCCGCTCCGCCGGCTGGTAGGGGTCGGTGGCGGTGCCGATGGCGATGCCGTGGCCGAGGACGTCCTTGCGCTTCAGCTCCCGCCGCATCACCTCCGGCGCGTTGCTCTTGACGAAGATCCGGCGCTCGAAATCCTCCCAGTGGGCGAGCTCCAGGAATTCGTGGGTGTAGCGGGCGTAGCAATAGGCGCAGCCGAATTCGCAGCCGCGGTAGGGGTTGACGGTGAAGACGTCCCTCATCCGCGTGCCCTGCGACCAGTTGAGGATCGACCGGCAGGTCATCTCCACGTAGGCGGTGGCGTTCGCCTCGTCGAGGACGGCGCCGTCGGTGGCGCCGGGGGCGGGACCGGGTGCTCCGGCGAAGGCGAAGGAGAGCTGGGGCAGGGGGATCTTCATGCTGAACAACCGTACAGCATGAGCTTGCCCCGGGGAAGGCCCGCTCCCCGTCGGGAGGAGCGGGCCCCGTGGCTCACGGCAGCGTGGGCAGGGTGGGAACCAGCGGGTGGCAGCCGGAGAGATCGATCCGCGCCCCCTCGTCCGCCTGCACCGTGGTGCAGGTCGAGGGGCAGAGGTGCACGGTGCCGGCGTCGACGTAGTAGCCGTCCGCGCCGGCGCACGCCGCTGCGTCGGCGACCTGCGGCAGCACCAGGATCCCGCCGCTGCTCGGGGTCCACTCCACCTCGAGGGTCGCCAGCGCCGGCTGGCCGTCGCCCACCGGCAGCGCCACGCTGCAGTCGAGGCGGACGTTCTCGACCACGTGATCGGCGATCGCCCGGAAGATCACGTCGAAGTGGGCGTACTCGCAGATCGGGAAGCGAAGCCCGCCGGAGCGCCGGCTGAGCTCCTGGTATTCGGTGCCTGCTGCCATCACGGTGCCGCCGCAGAGCTGGGTCTGGAGCGGATCGGCGGGCTCCCACGCCGCGGAGATCGGCGCGTTCTGGGCGAGGCCGACGATGCTGTGCCAGGTGTAGTTGCGCGCGGTGGCGTCGCCGAAATGCGCGGAGGAGAGCGCGAAGAGCGAGGTCTCGAAGCTGCTCGCGGAGAGCGACGCCTCGTCGTCGGTGATCTCGACGAAGACCTTCTGCGATCCGGCGCGCAGCCATTGGCCCCAGCCCGGCTCGATCCAGGTGTTCCGGCCGCGGCGTCGCACCTGGTCGTGGAAGCGGTCGAGGACGATGTCGAGCGAGTCGTGGCTGCCCACCTCGACGTCGAGCTGGAAGAAGTTGGCGGTGTTGGCTGGCTGCGAGGGGATCGGGTTGCAGTCGGTCCCGCTCAAGGGGGACGAGATGCAGATCGACTCGTCGGGATTCACCTCGCCGTGCTTCGAGAGGAAGATCACCCGGTAGTCGATGCCGCTCTGCCCGATGATCTGGGAGAAGTTGGAGTTGATGTTGTTCTGGATGGCGACGATCTCGTCGGCCATGCTCCCCGAGTTGTCGACGACGAAGACGATGTCGACCGGCGGCGCCGTGCCGCCACCGCTGCTCGTCCAGGGATAGAGCGAGCGGGGCCCGAGGGTGGTGAGGGGCTGCGTCGCCTCGGCGGTGCAGGCGTCCGCCGTGACGGTGAGGGTGGCGGCGCCGTTGGGCTCGAAGGCGTGGGTGACGGCGCTGGTCGAGTCGACCGTGCCGGCGACGCCGTCGAGCTCCCAGGCCCAGCTCGTCACCGGCCCGCCCGCCGCATCGGTGGAGGCGCTGCCGTCGAGCTGGACGGTATCGCCCTCGCAGACGATGGCGTGGCCGATCAGGTCGATGTCGGCGAGGGGCCGGCTGCGCACGCCGAGGCGCTGGACGGCGGAGGCGCTGCAGCCGAAGGCGTCCCGCACCGTGAGTCGGGCCTGCTGGCCGTCGGCGGGGACGAAGGACCCGCTCCCGTCGCCGGCGGCGTCGACGCTTCCGTCACCGTCGAGATCCCAATCCCACGCAGCCACCGGGCCTCCGTCCGCGTCCTGCGAGCTGCCGCCGGAGAGCGCCACGCTCTCGCCGGCGCAGACCGAATCGCCCCCTGCCGCAAAGTCGATCCGCGCGGTGGGCAGCTGCCGCGTGGCGAGCGATCGAGCGGCGCTCGCCGTGCAGCCGAGCGCGTCGGTCACGGTGAGGCGGACCTGCTGCCCGTCCACCGGCTGGAGCGCGCCGGTGTTGGCGCCGCTGCGATCGACGACCCCGTCGCTCTCCAGATCCCAGGACCAGGACGCGACCGCATTGCCGTCCACGTCGCTCGAGCCGCTGCCGTCCAGCTCGACGCTGCCCCCCTCGCAGACGAGCGGTGCCCCTGCCGCGAATCCGATCGCCGCCGTCGGCAGGCCCCGAACCGACACCGTCTCCTCGGCAGACGCGGTGCAGCCGAGGCCATCGGTCACCGTGAGCCGCACCGTCTGCCCGGCGACGGGGACGATCGCGCCCGAAGAGGAGCCGCTCCGATCCGCCGTGCCGTCCGCCTCCAGATCCCAGGACCAGCTCGCCACCGGGTTGCCGTCCACGTCGCGGGATCCGCTCCCGTCGAGGGCGACCGACCCCCCGGCGCAGATCGCCGCGCCACCGCTGGTGAAGACCATCGAGGCGACCGGCGGCGCCCGCACGCCGAGGGTCTGCGCCGCCGCTCCCACGCAGCCGTTGCTGTCGGTCACCTCGAGGCGGACGCGCTGGCCATCCTGCGGCAGGATCGGCCCCGAACCGACGCCGCTGCGATCACCTGCCCCGTCGTCGTCCACGTCCCACGACCAGGCGACGACCGAGGCCCCGCTGCCGCCGGTCGAGGCGGCGCCGTCGAGCTCCACCACGCTGCCCTCGCAGACCAGCGAGCCGCCGGAGGCAAAGCCGATCCGCGCCACCGGATGAGCCCAGGTTCCGAGCGACTGCTCGGTGCTCCCCACGCAACCGAGGGCGTCGGTCACGGTGAGCCGCACCCGCTGCCCGTCGACCGGGACGAAGGTGCCGGTGTTGGCGCCGGCGCGATCGATGGTGCCGTCCGCCTGCAGATCCCAGGACCACGAGGCCACCGGGCTCCCGTCCGCGTCCCGCGAGCCGTCGCCGTGGAGCGCCACCACCGCGCCGGCGCAGACGTTGGGTCCGCCTGCGGCGAAGGCGATCGTGGGCGTGGGCAACGCCCGCACCTCCAGCTGCCGGGACGCCGCCGCCGTGCACCCGTTCGCGTCGGCGACCACGAGGCGCACCTCCTGGCCCGGCGCGGGAACGAAGGGCGGGGTGCTCGCAGCTGCCGCGTCGATCGTCCCGTCGCCGTCGACGTCCCAGCCCCAGCTGGCGACGGGGGCGCCGGTCGCATCGCGGGAGCCGCTGCCGTCGAGGACGACAGCGGTGCCGGCGCAGGTGAGCGGCGCGCCAGCGAGAAAGTCGATCTGCGGCACCGGTGGCCCCCAGGTGCCGAAGGTCCTGGTGGCTGCGGCGCTGCAGCCCGCAGCGTCCGAGACCAGGAGACGGACCTCCTGCCCGTGCGTGGGCGTGAAGCGGAGCGAGGCGGCGTCGCCGTCCGCCGCGCCGTCGCCGTCGAGGTCCCAGCCGTAGCTGGCGACGGGGTTGCCGTCCGCATCCCGGGAGCCGGCGCCGTCCACCTCGACCTCCGCGCCGCTGCAGACCTGCTCCGCGCCCTCGCGCAAGGCGAGGACCGCGCTGGGCAGGGCGCGAACCGCCAGCGTTCGCTCCGCGGTGGCAGTGCAGCCTTCTGCGTCGGTGGCGCTGAGGCGGACGAGCTGCCCGTCCACGGGAACGAAGGCGCCGCTGTCGGCGCCGGAGGCGTCGACGGTCCCGTCGCCGTCGAGGTCCCAGGCGATCGAGCCCAGCGGCGCACCGTCCGCGTCCCGGGACGCAGAGGCGTCGAGCCGGGCCTCGTCGCCGGCGCAGATCCCTGCGCCACCGGCGACGAAGTCGATGGCGAGGGCGGGAAGCGCCCGCCGCCCGACGGTCACCGTCGTCTCCGCGGTCCGGCCCATGGCGTCGCGCACCGTCGCGGTGTAGGTCGTCGCCACGTCGCCGGTGGCCACCGGCGTGGCGCTCTGCGGATCGTCGAGACCTGCAGCGGGCGCCCAGGACCACTGGTAGGGCGGGACGCCGCCGGTGGCCTCGGCCTGGAGCCGCACCGCGTCGCCGGCGCAGCCGGTGCCGCCGCTCGCCGCAGCCGCCAGGAGGGTGCCCGGGGTCGGTTCCGCCTCCGGCGCCTCGCCTTCCTGCGGCGCCTCCGGCACCACCACCGGGAAGAAGGCCACGCGCTCCAGCCCCGGCTTTCCCTCCGGCGGAAACGCGAAATCGATCAGCCGATCCTCGCCGCAGCCTCCGAGTACTCCGACGAGGCCCACCAGCGCGCAGACGCGCGCCCCCCACCTGCCAGCCATCTCTCACCCCCGACGCCGCCGTCCACCGACTTCGGCAGGAGGGTAGGGAGCGCGCCGGCGGGCGCGGAACCGACAGCTCGGGGCGCCGCGCTTCGACACGCCTCCGATCTCACTCGTTGTAGCGGAATCGCCTCCCACGACCACGGGAAGCGCCGGCTTTCCCTGGGAGGCTGCGGCGGAGATCTCCCATGCCGATGGGATCAGGGTGCTGCTGCGGTCGGCTCCTCGCCGCGCTCGATCCGCCGTCGGGCCAGGTATTCGAGCACCTCCTGATCGCTGGTCTGCGAGAAGTCCTCGTACCAGGCACCGACCGCGTGGAAGAGCGGCGGCTCGTGGAGGCAGACCAGCTCGTCCACCTCGTGGCGCAGGGCCGCCACCGACTCCGGCGCGCCGACCGGCACCGCGAGGAGGAGACGGGCCGGGTGGAGCCGCCGCAGGGAGCGCGTGGCCGCCCGGGTGGTGACGCCGGTGGCGATCCCGTCGTCGACGAGGACGACGTAGCGCCCGTGGACGTCCGGGAGCCGATCGATGCCCCGGTAGATGAGGAGGCGGCGGTGGAGCTCCCGGGTCTCGTCCTCGACCACCGGCTGGAGGTCCTCGTCCTTGAGTCCCAGCAGCGCCAGCGAGTTCTCGTCGATCACGCTCACCCCCGGGGCGATGGCGCCGATCCCGAGCTCCGGCTGCATCGGGGCCCCGAGCTTCCGGGCCACCGCCACGTCGAGGGGCGCGTCGAGCGCCCTGGCCACCTCGTAGGCCACCGGAACGCCGCCCCTGGGCAGGCCGAGGACGATCAGGTCCTCGCCGCGCAGATGGGACAGCGCCTCCGCCAGCTTCCTGCCGGCTTCGATGCGGTCGCGAAACACCATCGGTGGGCCCTCCTCGTGCTTCTCCCCCGACGGTGCCCACCATTTCGGGGGCTCGCAACGGCGCGCATCCGGCAGGCGTGGCCGGGGGCGCCCGCTCCCCCCTTTGCCCTTTACACACGCAGGCGGATCGGTTATCCCCCCGCCCCAACTGTTCCAAAAGATTGACGAAAAAGTGGAGCGGTTCCACGGGGCATCGTTTATTGTGTGATGCCCGACTGATTTCCGCACGCTCTGGAGTCGCACCAGATGGGATCCGGATCAGAGTCCCTCCCCAGCCACAACCTGCCCTTCGTCGAGGAGATGTACGCCCGTTTCCTCGAGGACGAGGCCTCGGTCGACGAGTCGTGGCGCAACTATTTCCGCAGCCTCGGTGAGCGCGTCACCCCCAGCGCCCCCGCCTTCCAGGCCCGGAGCATCTTCGCGCCCCGGGGCAACGGGGTGGCGGTCGCCAGCGACTCCGAGCGCCGGCTGGCGCAGGCGGCGCGGCAGGATCGCGTCGCGCAGCTGGTGCAGGCCTACCGCCTCCGCGGCCACCTCTTCGCCAAGCTCGATCCCCTCGGGATCCAGCCCACCACGCCGGCGCCGCATTTCGCGCTGGAGCGCTTCGGGCTGAACGAGGGCGACCTCGACAAGACCTTCACCGCGGGCGGCCTGCGCGGCACCCTCCGCGAGATCATCGGCCACCTCGAGGAGACCTACTGCCGGACCATCGGCGTGGAGCTCTCCCACATCGAGGACGATCGGATCCTCGAGTGGCTCGAGGACCGGATGGAGTCGACCCAGAACCACGTGAGCCTCGAGCGCGAGGACCAGCTGCAGGTTCTGACCAAGCTCACCGACGCCGAGATCTTCGAGCAGTTCCTCCACACGAGCTTCGTCGGGGCCAAGCGCTTCTCGCTCGAGGGCGCCGAGAGCTTCATCCCGATGATGGAGCTGATCATCGCGCGCGCCGCGCAAGCCGACGTGCGCGAGGTCGTGATCGGCATGGCGCACCGTGGCCGCCTCAACGTGCTGGCCAACGTGATGGGCATGCCCTACCGCGAGATCTTCGCGGAGTTCGCCGACGAGGACCCGAACCTCTACATCGGCCGCGGCGACGTGAAGTACCACCTCGGCTACTCGGCCGACCGGGAGATCGCGGGCAAGAAGGTCCACCTCTCGCTCTCGTTCAACCCGAGCCATCTCGAGTTCGTCGACGCCGTGGTGCAGGGCCGCGTCCGCGCCAAGCAGGACCGCCGCGGGGACGAGGCGCGCACCGGCGTGATGCCCATCGTCGTCCACGGCGATGCGGCGATCGCGGGGCAGGGCATCGTCGCCGAGCTCTTCAACATGGCGAACCTGCCCGGCTACCGGGTGGGCGGCACCATCCACGTCGTGATCAACAACCAGGTCGGCTTCACCACCGACCCGGAGGAGTCGCGCTCCACCCGCTACGCCACCGACATCGCCAAGATGCTGCAGATCCCCATCTTCCACGTGAACGGTGAGGATCCCGAGAGCGTGGTGCAGGTGGTGCAGATGGCGGTCGACTTCCGCGCGAAGTTCGGCACCGACGTGGTGATCGACCTCTACTCCTACCGCAAGCACGGCCACAACGAGGGTGACGAGCCGAGCTTCACCCAGCCCCAGCTCTACGAGGTGATCCGCAAGCACCCGTCGGTGCGCGATCAGTTCGTTCGCAAGCTGGTGGAGATGGGCCTCGTCAGCCGCGAGCAGGCTGACGAGATCGCCCAGGCCCGCCGCAAGGTCCTCGACGACCAGCTCGCCGAGGCCCGCAACGGGCACAAGCGCAAGCGGCCCTCCGCGATGGCAGGCCTCTGGGCCCGTTACGCCGGTGGCTACGAGCGCGACACCGCCGACGTCCCCACCGGCGTGCCGGTGGAAGAGCTCCGCTACCTCGCCGAGCGCCTCGTCACCGTCCCCGAAGGCTTCACGCCGCACCCGAAGGTGGTCCGCCTCCTCGACCAGCGGCGGGAGATGGGCGAGGGCAAGCGCGCGCTCGACTGGGGCATGGGCGAGGCGATGGCCTTCGCCAGCCTGGTCACCGGCGGCGCCCGGGTGCGCCTCTCCGGCCAGGACGTGGAGCGTGGCACCTTCAGCCACCGCCACTCGGTCCTGCACGACGTCAAGACGGGCGGCGAGTATTGCGCGCTCAACCACCTGCGCCAGGGGCAGGCGAAGTTCGAGGCCCGCAACAGCCCGCTCTCCGAGACCTCGGTCCTCGGCTTCGAGTACGGCTACAGCCTCGACACGCCCGACGGCCTGACCATCTGGGAGGCGCAGTTCGGCGACTTCGCCAACGCCGCGCAGGTGATCATCGACCAGTTCATCGTCTCCGGCGAGGACAAGTGGCACCGCCTATCCGGCGTGACGCTGCTCCTGCCCCACGGCTTCGAGGGGCAGGGCCCGGAGCACTCCTCCGCCCGGCTCGATCGCTGGCTCGCGCTCTGCGCCGAGGACAACATCCAGGTGGCCAACGTCACCACGCCCGCGCAGATCTTCCATCTGCTCCGGCGTCAGGTGCTGCGGCCCTACCGCAAGCCCCTGGTGGTGATGTCGCCCAAGAGCCTGCTCCGCCACCCGGAGGCGGTCTCGCCCCTCGAGGATCTGGCGAACGGCAGCTTCGAGCGCGTCCTGGCCGACTCGCTCTTCGCCGGCGGCGAGGGTGATCCCGCGAAGGTCCGCCGCGTGCTCCTCTGCACCGGCAAGGTCTTCTACGAGCTCCTCGCCGAGCGGCGGAACACCGGCCGCGACGACGTGGCCATCGTCCGCGTCGAGCAGCTCTACCCGACGCCGCTCGAGGAGATCGAGGCGCAGCTCGCGCGCTTCCCGAACATGAGCGAGCTGGTCTGGGTGCAGGAGGAGCCGCGCAACCACGGCGCCTGGCTGCACATGTGGTCGCAGCTCACCCAGAGCGGGCTGCTCCGCGTCCCCCTCGCCCACGTGACCCGGCCCGCCAGCGCGAGCCCCGCCACCGGCTCGGGCTCGAGCCACAAGTTGGAGCAGCGCCGCCTCCTCGAGGCCGCCTTCGCCCCGATGAAGTACCCCACGCCCTGAAACGCTCAGGGCCCCGCGCGGCCTGCGCCGCCCCAGCAGGCCGCCGAGGAGTTTGCAGATCATGGTGAACGTCACCGTTCCTTCCCTCGGCGAATCGATCGTCGAAGCAGCGATCGAAAAGTGGACCAAGAAGCCGGGTGAGTACGTCTCCAAGGGCGAGACCGTCGTCACGGTGGAGAGCGACAAGGCGACCCTCGAGGTCCCGGCCCCGGTGGGCGGCATCCTGCGCAACGTCCTCAAGAAGGACGGCGACCAGGTCCGCATCGGCGAGGCGATCGGCGAGATCGAGGAGTCGGAGAAGCCCGCAGCAGGCGCCGCTGCACCTGCAGCCGCTGCAGCACCTGCTGCCGCTCCCGCTGCCCCGGCTCCCACCGCCGCGCCCGTGGCCCAGCCCGCTGCTGGCACGCCGAGCGGCCCCGCTGCCCGCCGCCTCGCTGCAGAGTCCGGCGTCTCGATCGACCAGGTCGGGGGTACCGGCCCCGGCGGCCGCGTCCTCAAGGAGGACGTGATGCGCGTGGTCGAGGGCGGCGCAGCCCCGGCGCAGGCCCGTGCCGAGGCCCCTGCCATCGCCCCGGCGCCTTCCGCCGTCGGTCCCCGCGAGGAGCAGGCGGTGGCGATGACGCCGATGCGGCGCACCATCGCCCGGCGCCTGGTGGAAGCGCAGCAGAACGCAGCGATGCTGACGACCTTCAACGAGGTCGACATGTCGCAGGCGATGGCGTTGCGCAGCCGCTACCAGGAGGCGTTCACGAAGAAGTACGGCATCAAGCTCGGCTTCATGTCCTTCTTCGTGAAGGCGGCGGTCGAGGCGCTCAAGGCCTTCCCGCTCGTCAACGCCGAGATCCGCGGCAGCGACATCGTCTACAAGAACTACTACGACGTCGGTGTTGCGGTCGGCGGCGGCAAGGGCCTCACCGTTCCGGTGATCCGCGACGCGGATGCGCTCTCCTTCGCGCAGACCGAGCAGGTGATCGCCGACCTCGGCGCCCGCGCCAAGGCCAACAAGATCAAGCTGGAGGAGCTGCAGGGCGGCACCTTCACGATCTCGAACGGCGGCATCTACGGCTCGATGCTCTCGACGCCGATCCTCAACCCGCCCCAGAGCGGCATCCTCGGGATGCACAACATCCAGAAGCGCGCCGTGGTGGTGGACGACCAGATCGTGATCCGCCCGATGATGTACCTGGCGCTCTCCTACGACCACCGCATCGTCGACGGCCGCGAGGCCGTGCAGTTCCTCGTGCGGATCAAGGAGTGCATCGAGAACCCGGAGCGGATCCTCCTCGAGGTCTGATCGGGCGCTCGCACGCCCGGTGCGTGACGGAAGAGGCCGCCTGCTCCCCCTCGGAGCGGCGGCCTTTTTCTATTTGCATCTGTCGATTCCGCGACGGCTAAGATGCGTGGCATGAACAAGATCAACGTGGCGGTTGCGCTCCTGCTCGCGGGCAGCGCTCTCGTGGCATGCGGTACCGATTCGAACGGGAACGGCAACGGCGGCGCCGGCGGGGCGGGTGGCGCTGGTGGTGCCGGCGGAGCCGGAGGTACCGGCGGGCAGGTCGCTTGCGCTGCAGAAGGCAGCGGGCTGCTGCAGGTGACGATCAGCGGCCTGCCGCAGGGCGTGGACGGCGACGTCGAGATCGAGGGCGTGGTGGTGAAGAGCTCCACCGAGCTGCAGCTCGACGGTGGCGACGTGACCGTCGAGGCCCGCGACGTGACGCAGGACGCGCCGATCGTCCGGCCGCTCTTCCGCGCCACCACCATGACCCAGACCGTCTGCATCGAGGACGAGCAGACGAGCACCGTCGAGATCGTCTACGAGCAGGTGCCGAGCAGCGAGAAGCTCTGGGCCACCACGAAGAACGAGGATCCGCACGTGGTCGCCTTCGCCGCGGACCTCCTCGGTGCCACGGCGACGCCGGTGCCCACGGTGGCCCTCGACGCCACCACCGCAGCCGGGACCGGCGCGCCTGCTTCGATCACCTTCGACCGGGACGGCAACCTCTGGGCGGCCTACGCCTCGGGCGAGCTGCGCCGCTTCCCCGCGGCGTCGATCGGCGCCAGCGGCGAGCCGGAGGCCGACGTGGTGATCACCGGCTTCGGCGGCGGCCTTCCCGGCCCCACGGCCCTCGCCTTCGACGCAGCGGGCAACCTCTGGGTGGCGATCACCGTGGAGGACCGGGTGGTTCGCTACACGCCGGCGCAGATCGCCTCGACCGGTGAACCCGAGCCGGCGGTCTCCCTCGGCGACGCCGCCACCCTCGACGGACCGCGCGGCCTCGCCTTCGACGCCGCGGGCAACCTCTGGGTCGCCACCGCCGGGAACGTGCTCGTCCGCTACGACGCGAGCCGGCTGGAGGCCTCGACCACCGAAGCAGCCGACGCGATCCTCGAGCCGATGGACACCGGGGGCAGCGCCCGCCTCGCGGGCGCCTCGAGCCTCGCCTTCGATGCCGACGGCAACCTCTGGGCGAGTTTCTTCGGGCCCAACGTGGTGGGCCGCATCGACGCGGCCGACCTCGCCGCCACCGGTGAGGAGCAGGTGATCCCGTCGGTGAAGCTCGAGATCGGCCTTTTTGCGCTGCTGAACGGCCTGGCGTTCGACGAGTCGGGCGGGCTCTGGGTGGCGCTCGGCCCGGAAGGCGTGGCCCGTTACGAAGCCGCGTCGCTCGCCGCTGGCGGCGACCAAAGCCCCGACACGGTGCTTGGCGGGATCAATCTGCCGTGCGTGGCCTTCTTCCCGGCGCCCCGGGATCTGCCGCTCTTCCACGCCGTCCCCTGATCGTCTGCAGCACCTTTGCTTCACCGCCGCTGCCGTCGCCCGAACATTGGGTTGACGGCAGCGGCGCGTTGGACCATGTACCGCCGGACCCCCGTGGAGGAGCTGTCGTGGATACGTTCGACCTGGTGGTGATCGGTGCTGGACCCGGCGGTTACGTCGCGGCGATTCGTGCGGCGCAGCTGGGCATGAAGGTGGCGTGCGTGGAGAAGGTGAAGGCCCTGGGCGGCACCTGCCTCCGCGTCGGCTGCATCCCCTCGAAGGCGCTCCTCGAGGCGAGCCACGTCTACGCCCTCAACAAGCACGGCGCCGAGAAGTTCGGCGTGAAGGTGACGGGCCTCGAGCTCGATCTCCCCACGATGCTGGCCCACAAGGACGCGGTGGTGAAGGCCAACACCGGCGGCGTCGACGGCCTCTTCCTCAAGAACAAGGTGAAGCGCTTCTTCGGCATGGGCCGGATCGACGCGCCCGGGAAGGTGACGGTCACCGCCGCCGACGGCAGCGAGCAGCAGCTCGAGGCGAAGAACGTCCTCGTCGCCACCGGCTCCGTCCCCTCGCTCATCCCCGGCGTGGAGCTCGACCGGGAGATCGTCGGCACCTCCGACGAGGCGATCGACTACCAGGCGGTGCCCCGCCGGATGGTGGTGATCGGCGGCGGCGTCATCGGCCTCGAGCTGGGCTCGGTGTGGAGCCGCCTCGGCGCCGAGGTCACCGTGGTCGAGTACCTGCCGCGGCTGATGGCGGGCATGGACGACGAGCTCGCCGCTGCGGCCCTCAAGATCTTCACCGCCCAGGGCCTCAAATTCCGCCTCGGCTGCCGCGTGCAGTCGGCGAAGGCCGTGAACGGCGTGGGCCGGGTCACCTTCATCGACGCCGACGGCACCGAGCAGACCCTCGAGGCGGAGAAGGTGCTGGTGGCGGTGGGCCGCAGGCCCTTCACCGACGGCCTCGGCCTCGAGAAGGCCGGCGTGAAGATCGACAACCGCGGCCGGGTCGAGATCGACGATCACTTCCGCACCAACGTGCCGGGGATCTGGGCGATCGGCGACGTGGTGCGCGGCGCGATGCTCGCCCACAAGGCCGAGGAGGAGGGCGTCGCCGCGGTGGAGTTCATGGCGGGCAAGGCCGGCCACGTGAACTACGACGCGATCCCCAACGTGGTCTACACCGACCCGGAGATCGCCTCGGTGGGCAAGACCGAGGAGGAGCTCGAGGCAGCAGGTGTGCCGTACAAGAAGGGCGCCTTCCCCTTCAAGTTCAACGGCCGCGCCCGCGCCATGAACGCGGTGGACGGCTTCGCCAAGATCCTCGCCCACGAGAAGACCGACCGGATCCTCGGCGCCCACATCATCGGGCCGCAGGCCGGCCACCTCATCGCCGAAATGGCCGTGGCGGTGGAGATGATGGCCTCCTCCGAGGACATCGCCCGCTCCAGCCACGCCCACCCGACCCTCGCCGAGGTCCTCAAGGAAGCGGCGATGGCGGTGGAGAAGCGCGCCATCCACCAGTGACGCCCGGGCCGCAGCGCCGCGCTTGAAGGAAGGGGCCCCACGGGGCCCCTTCGCCGTCGTGTGCATTTCGATGTCAGACCCCCGAGGTATGGCTCATGGCCTCCGGGGGGAACCATGCCTGCACTCGATCACGAAGCGCTGTTGCAACTCTTCCGCAACCAGCCGGGCCTCGTGGCGGAGCTGCTCCGGTCGGCCCAGGAGCAGGAACTGCCTCTGGGGGAGGCGCGGCCCACCGAGACCGACCTCACGCAGGTCCTACCGACCGAGTACCGGGCGGACCTCGTCATTGCGCTTGGTGGCGTGCGCCTCGTCGTCGAGGTGCAGATGAGCCGGGATCCGAAGAAGCGCTGGTCATGGCCGCTCTACGTCTCCGCGCTGCGAGCGAAGGAGCGGTGCCCGGTGCTCCTTGTCGTCGTGACGACCAGGCCGGAGGTGGCGTCGTGGGCACGCAAGCCGATCGAGCTGGGGAACCTCGATTCCCACCTCGTGCCTGCGGTCTTGGCACCGGAAGCCGTCCCGCGGGTCGTGGACTTCGAAGCGGCCCGGGCGAATCCGGAGCTGGCGGTCCTCTCGGCGCTGGCCCACGCAGAGGAGGCAGGGGGTGGCGACGTCGCGTTCGCGGCGCTGGTAGCGGCTGCCGGTCTCGATCCGGATCGAGCCCTATTCTATGGTGATCTGGTGCTGCGTTCCCTCGGGGAAGCGGCCCGGTCGGTGCTGGAGGAACTCATGTCGAGCGGACGGTACGAGTACCAGAGCGACTTCGCCCGCAAATACTACGAGCAGGGGCTTTCGGCAGGAGCGAACGAGGGCCGGACGGAGGGCCGCGCGGAGGGCCGGGCGGAAGCATCCGCGCACGCCGTGCTGACGGTCCTCACCAGACGCGGTCTGCCCCCGTCGGACGAGCAGCGCGCCCGCATCACCAGCTGCCGCGACCTCGCGCTGCTCGACCAGTGGCTCGAGCGCTCCCTCGAGGTCACCTCCGTCGACGACCTCTTCCGCTGACGAGCGAAGCCCGCTTGCGCCGGCCCCGCAGGGGCCCAACCGTGATCGGGATGGCAAGGCGCACGAGCGGCAGCCGCAGGGCAGCACGCCCGGCCTCGTCGGCACGGTCGGCGAAGCTCCCGGCGTACGAGGCGAATCGCGATTTCTCGGTCACACCCGAGCCCGCGCCGGGCGCGGCGATGGAGCCTGCCGAGCGCCCGAGCTTCGTGGTCCACAAACACGACGCCACCCGGCTCCACTACGACCTCCGCCTCGAGATCGCCGGGGCGCTGGCCTCCTGGTCGGTGCCCAAGGGGCCGAGCTACGACCCGTCGACCAGGCGACTCGCCGTGCAGACGGAGGATCATCCCCTCGAATACGGCACCTTCGAGGGACGCATCCCCGACGGCGAGTACGGCGCCGGCGACTCGCTCCTCTGGGATCGCGGCAGCTGGGAGACCGTCCCCGCCGGCGAAGCGGAGAAGCAGCGGGCCAAGGGCCACCTGCACATCCGCCTCGACGGCGAGAAGCTCAAAGGCGATTGGCACCTCGTGCGCAGCCGCAGGGAGGAGGGTGGCAAGCAGCAATGGCTGCTCTTCAAGGCGAAGGACGAGACCGCCGATCCCGCCTGGGACGTCCTCGCCGAGCGGCCGGAGTCGGTGATCTCCGGCCGCGCCGTCACCCGCGGCCCCGAGCGCAAGGCCGCGCTATCGCAGCGCAGGCCGCCGCCGGAGAAGCTCCTCGAGGGCGTCTTCCCGCCGATGCTCGCGCAGCTCGCCGGCGCGCCGCCGACGCCGGATCGCGACTGGCTCTACGAACTCAAATACGACGGCTTCCGCGCGCTCTGCGCCCTGGCCAACGGCCGCGTCGCCATCTGGAGCCGCAATGGCCTCGACCTTGCCCGCCGCTTCCCCCACCTGGCGGAAGCGCTCGCGAAGATCGTCGTCGGCGAGGCGATCCTCGACGGGGAGATCGCCGTGCTCGATCCCCGGGGCGCGCCGCGCTTCGAGCTGCTGCAGAAGGGGCACGACGATCGCGCGATCTTCTTCGGCTTCGACCTGCTCCGCCTCGACGGCGAGGACCTGCGAAAGAAACCCCTCGAGCACCGCCGCGATCTGCTGGTGAGCCTGCTCTCCAACGTGCCCGACACCTTGCGCGTGTCGGAGATCCTCGACGAGAAGGGGCTCTCGGCGCTGCAGGAGGCGGGGGAGCGCGGCTTCGAGGGGATCATCGCCAAGCGCCGCGGATCCCATTACGAGGGGCGCCGCTCCCCCTGCTGGAAGAAGGTGAAGGTCCTCGCCAGCCAGGAGGTGGCGGTGGTCGGCTTCACCCGCACCACCACCGGCGCCGACGCCATCGGCGCGCTCCTCGTCGCGGTGCGGGAGGGCGACGGCTACGCCTTCGCCGGCAAGGTCGGCACCGGCTTCACCTCGAAGCAGCGGGCGCAGCTCTTCGTGGCGTTGGCGCCGCTCGCTGCAAAGAAGCCCACCGCCAGCGGCGCCCCGCGCACGAAGGGCTACACCTGGGTCGAGCCCCGCCTCGTGGCGCAGGTGCGCTTCACCGAGTGGACCGCCGACGGCAAGCTCCGCCACCCCTCGTTCCAGGGGATCCGCGACGACAAGCGGCCGGAGGAATGCACCCGCGAGGAATCACCCGCTGCAGCGGCGCAGGAGCGGGTGCTCGTCGCCACAGGCTCGGCGGCGGAGGTGAAGCTCACCAACCCCGGCCGCGTCCTCTGGCCCCGGGACCGGATCAGCAAGAGCGACCTCGCCGACTATCTCGCCCGGGTGGCGGCGCCGATGCTCCGCGCCCTCGCCGATCGGCCCCTCGCCCTGGAGCATTGGCCGAAGGGGATCGACGAGCCGAGCTGGTACCAGCAGAACGTCGGCGACGACGCGGAGGCCTGGATGACGCTGGTGGAGACGCCGACCCGCACCAGCCAGCGCATCGTCCGCCACCTCGTGGCCGATCGCCCCGAGGCGCTGCGCTGGCTCGCGCAATTCGCGGTGATCACCACGCACATGTGGTCCTCCCGCTCGGTGCACCTCACCCAGCCGGACTGGGTGGTCTTCGATCTCGATCCGGCGGACGGGAAGGGCTTCGCCCAGGTGATCGAAGCGGCCCACGCGCTCCACACCCTCCTCGACGCGCTCTCCCTGCCGAGCGTGCCCAAGACCTCGGGCAAGCGCGGCCTCCACGTCCTCGTGCCGCTCCTGCCCGGCCACACCCACGACGACGCGGTGGCCTTCGCCTTGCGGGTAGGCGCCGCCGTCGCCGAGGTGCTCCCCTCGGTGACGCTGGAGCGGAGCAAGGCCCAGCGGCAGGGGCGCCTCTACCTCGACTGCCTCCAGAACGGCTATGGCAAGACGATCGTCGCCCCCTACACCCCGCGGGCGGTGGACGGCGCGCCGGTCGCGGCGCCGCTGCGCTGGAGCGAGGTGGACCACGGCCTCGATCCCCGCGACTTCAGCATGCGCACCATGCCGGAGCGGCTGGCGAAGGAGGGCGATCTCTTCCGCCCGGCGCTGGAGCAGGGCGTCCGGCTACCGCACTTGCGCTGAAGCGAGCTGGCGAGCGAGCGCCGGCACGCTGCGGTGGCGGCACGCCGTCGCCAGCTTGATCGGCGATGGCTTCGCGCATTCCGGACGACGCCGACGACGTGGAGCTCGAGGTCGGCGGCAAGCAGGTGGAGCTCACCAACCTGCGCAAACCCTTCTGGCCCGACCTCGGGATCACCAAGGGCGATCTCCTCCGCTACTACGAGGAGATGGCGCCGGTGCTCCTGCCCCACCTGAAGGATCGCGCGATGGTGATGAAGCGCTATCCCCATGGCTGGCAGGGGAATTTCTTCTTCATGAAGCGAACCCCGTCCCACGCCCCCGCCTGGATCGAGACCTGCCGGATCCACCACCGCTCCGGCAACGTGATCGACTTCCCGATGGTGCAGGACCTCGCCTCGCTCCTCTGGGTGATCAACCTCGGCTGCATCGACTTGAACCCGTGGTACAGCCGCTGCGACGACGTCGACCGGCCCGACTACCTCCACTTCGACCTCGACCCGGTGAAGGGGGCCACCTTCGCCACGGTGCGGGAGGCGGCGCTCCGGGTGCGGGAGCTCCTCGAGGCGCTGGGGATGGAGGTCTTCGCGAAGACCACCGGCTCGAAGGGGATGCACCTCTACGTGCCGATCGAGCGGGGCCCCACCCAGAAGCAGGTCTGGACCTTCGCCAAGGCCTTCGCGCTCGAGGTGGAGAAGCGCTGGCCCGGGATCGCCACCGCGGTCTACGAGGTGGCGGCGCGGCCCAGGGGCCGGGTGCTGGTGGACTACAACCAGAACCGGTGGGGGAGCACGCTCGCCTCGGTCTACTCGGTGCGGCCGAAGCCGTACGCCACGGTCTCCACGCCGGTGACCTGGGCGGAGGTGGAGGACGGCGTGGAGATCGAGGATTTCACCCTCGCCAACGTGCCGGCGAGGGTGCGGGATCGGGGCGAGCTCTGGGCGCCACCCACCGGGGGCAGCCGCTTCGACCTCGCCCCGCTCCTCGGCGCCGCGGCGCGAACCGCGGCGCGGAGCTGAGGCTTCAGGAGAAGTTCGAGCCGCCCTGCGCGCCGACGTTCATCGGCCGGGCGCCGTAGCCGCCCTCGGACTTACCGGGCATGTTGCCCCCGCTCTGCAAGCTCTCCCGCAGATCCTTGCCCGCCCGCGGGGCCAGCATCAGCCCGAGCACGGTCCCAACCGCCACGCCGCCGAGGACGAGGCCCAGGGCGCCGAAGAAGCGGGTGGAGGCGCTGGCGCGGCGGCGTAATCCCATCAGCGCCAGCGCGTCGTTCATGTCGTAGTCCGCGAGATCGCGCATCTTCTTGGCAACGGCGAGGCCGGCGAGGGCCTTCTTGGCGTTCATGTCCATCTCTCCTCCGAAGGGGCGCTCGAGGTGACGCTCGGTCGCTCGGAGAGGAAGGTAGGGAGCCTGCCATCGAGCTGCTACCCGCCCTCCGTAGGGTGGAGAAGCTGCCTGCCGGGAAGCAGATTGCACCCGGCAGGCGTTACCCTGTAGACAAGCGTCCGGTACGCCGTTTCGCGAGGTTTCCCATGTTCGGCATGCGTGGCAGTGAGCTCCTGATCATCTTCGCCGTGATCCTCCTTCTCTTCGGCGCCACCCGGCTGCCTGCCCTCGGCAAGGCGCTCGGCGAGGGCCTGAAGAACTTCAAGAAGGGGATCAACACCGCTGGTGAGGACGAGGTCTCCGAGACCGACGCCAAGCCCAAGGTCTGATCGCAGGCTGCAGCGCTTGCAACGCCCACCCCCGAGGCCTACACCCGGGCCGACGCGAGGGGGGTCGTATGAAGGCGCATACCGAGTACCTCTGGTTCGAGACGACCGAGCGCCGCGAGCTGGTCCGTCTCACCGACACCGTCGAGCGGATCGTGCGGGAGAGCGGGGTGCGCGAGGGCTTCGTCCTCGTCTCCGCTGCATCACCGCCGCGGTCTTCGTCAACGACGACGAGCCGGGACTGCACGAGGACATTTGGGAGTGGCTGCAGAAGCTCGCTCCCGCAGGCCCCGCCTACCGGCACCACCGCACCGGCGAGGACAACGGCGACGCCCACCTGAAGTCGATGCTGGTCGGTCACGGGGTGATCGTGCCGATCACGAAGGGCAAGCTCGACCTCGGTCCCTGGCAGCGGATCTTCTACGCCGAGTTCGACGGGCAGCGCCGCAAGCGGCTCATCGTCAAGGTGCTCGGCGCCTGAATTTGCGGCGGTGGCCGCCCGCCGTGCGTGTTATCGATCCTCGCATGACCGACATGCGCGAACGGGCAGCGGCGTACGTCCGCGAGCTCCAGGACCGGATCTGCAAGGCACTCGAGGACCTCGACGGCGGCGCCCGCTTCCGGGAGGACCGCTGGGAACGGGAGGGCGGCGGCGGCGGGATCAGCCGCGTCCTCGAGAAGGGCTCGCTCTTCGAGAAGGCCGGCGTCAACACCAGCGTCGTCTACGGCGAGGTGCCGGAGACGCTCTCGGGCCAGCTCAAGGGGAGCGGCGGCGAGTTCTACGCCACCGGCGTCTCCCTCGTGCTCCACCCGCGCAACCCGCACGTGCCCACCGTCCACGCCAACTTCCGCTTCATGACCCGGGGCGAGGGCGCCTGGTTCGGCGGCGGCGCGGATCTCACCCCCTACTTCCCGCACAAATCGGACGTGCGCCACTTCCACGGAACCCTCAAGGCCGCCTGCGACGCGCACGATCCGGCCTTCTACCCGCGCTTCAAGAAGTGGTGCGACGACTACTTCTACCTGCCCCACCGCGAGGAGATGCGCGGCGTCGGCGGCATCTTCTTCGACGAGCTCCCTGCGGACGAGGCCCACTTCGACTTCCTCCGGAGCGCCGGCGACGCCTTCCTCCCGGCCTACCTGCCCATCGCCGAGCGGCGGATGGGCACGCCGTGGAACGACCGGGAGCGGGCCTGGCAGCTGATCCGGCGGGGACGCTACGTCGAGTTCAACCTCGTCTACGACCGCGGCACGATCTTCGGCCTCCGCTCGCAGGGGCGCACCGAATCGATCCTGATGTCGCTGCCGCCGCAGGCGAGCTGGGCCTACGACCACCACCCGCTCCCCGGCTCGCCGGAGGAGCAGGCGCTGGCCTTCTACCAGCCGGGCAACGCCTGGGCCTGAACGCCCGCGAGCCCAGCGCCGGCAGCAACGAGAAGAGCCGCCCGACCAGGAGTCGAGCGGTTCTTCTTCGACCACCCGTGCCTTCGCTTCAGAAGGAGCCGGTGAGCTGCAGGTAGGCGAAGGCGGGATCCGGCGACTTGCCGTCCGCTGCGGTGTCGTCGA
This sequence comes from Vulgatibacter sp., assembly GCF_041687135.1. Taxonomy (NCBI): domain Bacteria; kingdom Pseudomonadati; phylum Myxococcota; class Myxococcia; order Myxococcales; family Vulgatibacteraceae; genus Vulgatibacter; species Vulgatibacter sp. The sequence goes on from NZ_JAWLCN010000001.1 coordinate 586,925, forward strand.
GGAAGTCGCCGGCGAAGAGCTGCGAGTAGCCGAGCAGCGCGCCGAAGCCCTTCGTGATGTTCCAGTTGAGAGTGAGGTCGAGCTCGGTGCCGACGTTGCTCGCGTCGCTCTCCATCGCCGCCGCGCGGTCACGCAGGGGCAGACCGCTGGCCCGGTAGAAGGTGTCCTCCGTCTCGGTGCGGCCGAGGAGGTGGACGGTGGCCTGGAAGGCCACCGGCGCCACCGGGCTGAAGCCCGCGCCGAAGTAGATGTCCTGCAGGTTCTTCCACGAGGCCAGGTCGATCAGGCCGTATTTGTCGTGGTTGGTGGGGTAGAGGTTCTCGAAGGTCCCCCACTTCTCGTCGCCAGCGTCGCTGTCGCCCGAGGCCATGTCGTAGCCGACGAGGAGCTTCGGTGCGGTGGCCACCGCGAAGGTGTAGTCGGCTGCTGCGTGGAGGGCGAAGGCGGCGACGTCGAGGTCGCCGCGGTTGCCGGTCTGCCAGGCGAACTCGCCGTTGAGGTGGAGCCCCTGCACGGGCCTCGCGTCGACGCGCACGCCGGGGGTGTAGATCTGCAGGTCCTCGCCGCCGGGGAAGCGGTCGGCATCCAGGGCGCCGTCGTCGTCGCTGTCGATCCTGCCGCCGCGGTCGTAGAGGCCGAAGACATAGGCGTCGACTGTGAGGAGCGGGGTGGCGCTCCAGCTGCCGTAGAGGCCGGCGAAATCGTCGCCGGGCGTCCGGGCGAAGTCGTTCCAGGGATCGGCGTGGAGGCGGGTGTAGAAGGCGTCGAAGCGGAAGTCGCCGACGTTCGCCTTCGCCAGCACGCCGTCGAAGGCGCGGCCCACGTTGTCCCAGCCGAGGGGACCGACGAGGCGCTGGTCGCCGTAGGCGAGCTCCATCCTGCCGACGCGCAGCGCGACCGGAACCCCCTCGACGTCGTGGATCTCGACCCAGCCCTGGCGCAGCGCGATGTTGTTCAGGCTGGAGGTGGTGGTGAGCTCCTGGCCGAAGAGGCGGGCGTCCTGGAGCTGGGCGTAGAAGGAGAGGTTCTCGGTGGGTCTGGCGTCGATGCCGAGGCGGGTGCGGAGCAGGAGGCGCTCCCCGTCCTGCCAGCTCCTGGCACCGGTGCGCACGGCGCCCGAATCGAGGTCGAGCTCGGAGAGCCCCTCGCCGCGGGCGCGCACCTCGCCGTGCACTTCGATCGGCGGCGGGGCAGGGGGCGGTGTCGTCTCGACGGGGGCGGTGGCTGCAAGCAATGCGAGAAGAGGCGTCATTTGGCGGACCTCCGGGTCCCTTGGTTCGACACCCCGCGGATAGGGCCCTGCGCCTGCTGAGCAAGCGCAGGCAGCGGCGCCAAGGCTTTGGACAGCGGGGCATAAGGCAGATTTCACGAGATCCCGGACCCGGAACGCCTTGACGAAGGTGGGGGGCGAGCGTAGGTGCCACCAAAGGCCGCGCGCCCAACGCGCGCCACCGGAGGGAACCCCACGTGAACGATCGCTTCCTCCGCGCCTGCAGGCGCGAGCCCGTCGACACCACGCCGATCTGGATCATGCGCCAGGCGGGCCGCTACCTCCCCCAGTACCGGGCGGTCCGCGGCAAGACCACCTTCCTCGGCCTCTGCAAGACGCCGGAGCTCGCGGCGGAAGTGACGGTCCAGCCCATCGACTTCCTCGACGTCGACGCAGCGATCCTCTTCTCGGACATCCTCATCCCCGTCGAGGCGATGGGCGTCCCCCTCGAATTCCACGAGAACGAGGGGCCGGTGCTGCCGCAGCCGGTCAAGACCGCTGCCGACGTGCAGAAGCTCGACGTCTTCGATCCCACCGACCGCACCCCCTTCACCCTCGAGGCGATCCGCCAGACGGTGCAGGCGCTGCACGGCAGGGTGCCGCTCATCGGCTTCGCCGGCGCGCCCTTCACCCTCGCGGCCTACATGGTCGAGGGCGGCGGCTCGAAGAGCTGGCTCGGCGTGAAGCGGATGATGCGGCAGGAGCCGCAGCTCGCCCACCAGCTCTTCGGCAAGATCACCGAGACCATCGCCCAGTACCTGCTGGCGCAGGTGGAGGCGGGCTGCAAGGCGGTGCAGATCTTCGATTCGTGGGGCGGCGAGCTCGGCCCAGAGGATTTCGAGATCTGGACGCTGCCCTACGTGCAGCGGATCGTGCAGGCGGTGAAGGCGAAGCACCCCGAGGTGCCGGTGATCTACTTCGGCACCGGGATGAGCACGCTGCTCACCCGGATGAAGAAGACCGGCGCCGACGTGATCGGCCTCGACTGGCGGATCGAGATCGACGTCGCGAGGAGCATCCTCGGCGACGACGTGGCGGTGCAGGGCAACCTCGATCCCACCGCGCTCTTCCTCCCGAAGGAGGAGATCACCCGGCGCGTCGAGGAGATCATCCGCCGCAACGGCGGCAAGAACGGCCACATCTTCAACCTCGGCCACGGGATCACCCCGCCGACCGATCCGGAGATGGCAAGGCACCTCGTCTCCGAGGTGCACCGGCTCGGGCGTCGGAGCTAGCGTGCGGGTTGCGATCGTCGGCGGCGGCATCTCGGGGCTCGCGCTCGCGGAGCGCCTCGCAGCGGAGGGCGCAGAGCCCATCGTCCTCGAGGCGGACGATCGCATCGGCGGCAAGGTCGGCTCCTTCCGCAAGGACGGCTTTCTCCTCGAGGCCGGGCCCAACGGCTTCCTCGACAAGGAGCCGAAGACGCTGGAGCTGGCCGATCGCCTCGGCCTCGGCGGCGCGCTCCACCGCGCCGACCGGGCGGCGGAGCGGCGCTGGATCCACCTGCGCGGCGGCCTGCGCGAGGTGCCGACGAAGCCGCCGGCCTTCCTCGCCTCCGACCTCCTGCCCTGGTCGGCGAAGCTCCGCATCGCCGGCGAACTCTTCACGCCGCGCAAGCCCGCGGGCAAGGACGAGTCGATCGCCGAATTCGGCAGGCGCCACCTCGGGCGCCGCGCCACCAGCGATCTGCTCGGCGCCATGGTCCTCGGGATCTACGGCGGCGACGTGGAGAAGCTCTCGCTCCAGAGCTGCTTTCCGCGGATGGCGCAGCTCGAGGCGGAGCACCGCTCGCTCCTCCTCGCGATGATCCGGATCCAGCGGGAGAGGCGGAAGGCGCTGGGGCCCGCAGGGCCGGTCCCCGCCAACGCCGGCGGTCCCTCGGGGCCCTCCGGCACGCTCACTTCCTGCGAGGGCGGCCTCGGCGGCTACGTGGGCAGGCTGGCGGAGCGGCTCGGCGACGTGGTCCACACCGGCACCGCCGTCGATCGGCTCGAGCGTGCAGGCGGCAGGTGGCGGCTCCACACCAGCAAGCGGGGCGAGGGCGCCGAGCTCGAGGTGGACGCGGTGGCGCTGGCCACGCCGGCGGACGTCACCGGCAGGCTGGTGGCGCCGCTCGATGCCTCGCTCGCCGAGCTGGCACAGGCGATCCCCTACGTGCCGATGGCGGTGGTCCATCTCGCCTGGCCGAAGGAGCGGATCCGCCACCCGCTCGACGGCTTCGGCTTCCTGATCCCGCCGGGCGAGGGGAAGCGGATCCTCGGGGCCATCTTCATCTCCACGCTCTTTCCCTGGCGGGCGCCGCCGGGGCAGGCGCTCTTCACCGTGATGGTCGGCGGCGCGGTGCGGCCCGAGCTCGCCCTGGGCTCCGAGGCGAGCATCGGCCAGCTCGCCCGGGAGGAGCTGGCGGCCATCGTCGGCGCCGCCGGGGATCCCTCGCTCCTCGAGGTGGTGCGCTGGGAGCGGGCGATCCCGCAGTACCACGTGGGCCACGAGGCGAAGCGGCAGGCGGCGGAAGGCCGCGTGGCGCAGCACCCCGGCCTCTTCCTCGCCGGCAACGCGTGGAAGGGGATCGGCTTCAACGACTGCATCGCCGCTGCGCCGGAGCTCACGGCGCGCATCCTCGGCGATCAGCGGGTCGGCGCGCTGTCGGTGAGCTCGTAGCCGGCCAGGTGCCCCGCCATCGCGCCGAGGGCCACTGCCGTGCCCTGCGCTTCCGTGCCCGCAGTGAGCAGGCCGAGGGTGAGGCCGCCCGCGACGCCGCCGAGGAGGCTGGCGATGAAGTTGCCGTTGCCGCCGGCGAGGTGGCCGCCCAGGGTGGTGCCGGTGGCGCCGCCGAGCACGGCGCCGATGAGCGCGCCCATGCCGACGTTATCCATGCAATCGAAGCCATCGTCACGCCCGCACGTCGAGCTGCCCACGGCGGCGCCGACGGCCATGCCGGCGAAACCGACGGTGAGCGCGCCACCCGCCTCGGCGGCGAGGCGCACCGCCGTGTGGGGGCGATCCGGCGGCAAATCCTCCGCGACCTCATTGCTGCCTGCAGGCACCCAGGCACCTTCCGCGGAGGCGGGCGCCGCGCGCTGCTGCAGCACCGGCATCTCGAACGAGAGCCCGTCGGCCAGCGTCGGCGGTGCCGTGGTGAGCGAAAGGGCGAGCAGCGGCAAGGAGAGCGTCGGCATTGTGAAAGCATACGTCACGCCCGACCCCGGGGGCGACCGCCTACGCGGGGTAGGCGCAGGGCGCCTCGTCGGAGATCTCGTAGCCGATGACGGTGCCGACGAGTCCGTCAACCAGTCCGGCCAGAACACCGATGCGTTCCGTGCAGCTTTCCGCCGACACCCCTTGTCGGGTAGGCTGCGGGGCAAGTTCGGGTGGGGGAGTCGGTAAACCGTGCCACGCATTCTCGTCGTCGACGACACACGGTCCGCACAGGAAGAGCTCGTGCGCCTCCTGGCAGGCGCGGGTCACCAGACCGACGCGGTCGGAGACGGCCTCGCTGCCGTCAAGGCGGCGCGTTCCGAGCCCTTCGATCTGGTGGTGCTCGACCTCGTCCTGCCCGGCCTCGACGGCCTGCAGGTGCTGCGGATGATCAAGCAGCACGCCTCCGAGGACGACCACCTGCCGGTGCTCCTCACCTCGGTGCGCGGCGACGTGGCCTCCCGGGTCGAGGGCCTGCGCCTCGGCGCCGACGATTTCCTCGCCAGGCCCTTCGACGGGCAGGAGCTGCTCGCCCGCGTCGACGGGCTCCTCCGGATCAAGGCGATGCACGATCGCATCGCCGGGGCAAAGCGCGAGCTGGAGCGCCTCTCCTCCACCGACAGCCTCACCGGCCTCTACAACCACCGCTTCCTCGAGCGGCGGCTCCGCGAGGAATTCCTCCGGGCGCAGCGCTACCGCAACGAGCTCGCGCTGGCGGTGATCGATCTCGATCACTTCAAGCAGGTGAACGACGGCTACGGCCACCTCGCCGGCGACGAGGTCCTCCGCGAGTTTGCGCAGCTGTTGCGGGAGGAGGTCCGCGAGACCGACTTCATCGCGCGCTACGGCGGCGAGGAGTTCGTGATGCTCCTGCCCGAGACGGCGCTCGACGGCGCGGCGGCGGTGCTGCGCCGGGTGCAGGAGGAGATGGCGGGCCGCCGTTTCGGCGCGCCCTACGCCTCGCTCCAGGTGACCTGCAGCGCCGGGATCGCGCTCTTTCCTGGCGCGGGGATCCAGAGCCCCGAGGAGCTGCTGCGCTGCGCCGACAACGCGCTCTACGAGGCGAAGCGCACGGGCCGCAACCGCTTCTGCTGCTACGGCATGGCTTCCTGAGGCTCGATGGCGCGGATTGCGCCGTTGGCCCCGTCGGCAACGTAGATCGTGCCGTCCGCTCCCAGGGCGAGCCCGAGCGGTAGCGGCAGCGACGCATCGAACGCGGCGCCGTCCACCAGCCCCGAGCGGCCGGAGCCGGCGAAGGTCCCCACCTCCGTCGTGGCTGCGCTGGCTCCCGGCACCACGCGGCGGATCCGGTAGTTGGTCGGTTCCGAGAGGAGGAGCGCCTCGCCGTCCCAGAGGAGTCCTGCCTGCGGCGCGAGGAGGGCCACCGTTCCCGGCCCGTCGAGCCAGCCGACCCTGCCGCCGGCCAGCGTGGTCACCTGCCGATCGACACCGCGGGCGACGGACACCAGCTTCGCGTTGCCGCTCGCCACCGCGTAGATCGTCCCGTCCTCCCGCGCCGCCACCGCGGTGGGATAGCTGAAGCGCGCGGTGAGCGCGGGGCCGTCCACGTCGCCGCCCACCGTGCCCGCCACCGTGCGCACCTGCCACGAGCCGCGCTCGATGGCGCGGATCCGGTGGTTGCCCGCATCGGCGACGAGGATGTCGCTGGTCAGCGGATCGATGGCGAGACCCATCGGCAGGAAGAAGCGCGCCTCGTCGCCGGCGCCGTCGGCGCTGCCGCGCTGGCCCATCGATCCGGCGACGGTGATCACCGTGCGCTGCGGATCGTTCAGGATCTTCCGGATGCAGTGGTTGTAGGTGTCGGCGACGATCACGTCACCGTTCTCGTCGGCGATCACCGCGGTGGGCGAGAAGAAGCGCGCTTGCGCGCCGGGTACGCCGTCGTAGGCCGGGTTGTTGGAGAGCTGGCCGTCGCCGGCGAGCACGCTCACCCTTCGCTGCGGCGCCGGCCCCACGTGGAGGATCCGGTGCTGCCGCGGCTCCGCCACGGCGAGGCTGCCGTCGGGGAGCTCCACCACCGAGGAGGGGGCCTCGAGGCCCGTCACCACCGTCCGCACCGCTGCGGCGAAGGGGCCTTCCGGATCGGCTTCTTCGGGAAGCGGCCCCTCACCCACGCCCCGCGGCACCGGGATCCCCAGCGCCCGCTCGATCACGTTGGCGGTCATCCGCTCCACCCGCGGATCGGCGAGGCCGGGCTTGCCCAGCCCGTGGGCCCACTCGATCGTTCCGCTCGAGAAGACCAGCGCGCCCGAGGGCGCCTCGTACCAGCCCGTCTCGGAGAGGCCGGGTTTTCCCTCCGCGTCGAGGGTGGGGGAGCGCGCGAGCACGGTGAAGCCCTGCGGCGTGGCGCCGTTGTCGAAGGTGCGGTCGTATTCGTAGCCGACGAGCCGCTGGAGCACGTCGCCGTCCCGGAGCCCCGTCCCCTCGAAGAGGAAGGCGTCGGCGTCGCCGACGACGAAGGGCGCGCTCAGCAGCGACCACGACTCGTACATCACGCCGAGGAGCCCGTTCTCCGGCCGGTCGACCTCGGGATCGCGGAAGCGGGCGGTGACGTCGTGCTGCACGGGGTCGTCGCCGCTTCGGCCCTTGTAGCAGACCATCACCCGCGGGTTGTTCGGCGCAGCGAATTCCTCGAAGCGCACCTTCCAATAGGCGGTGTTGGCGCTGAAGAAGAGCAGGTCGGTGCCGCGGTCGCGGGCGATCTCGACCGCGTCGCGCATCTCGCCGGACCAGTACTCGTCGTGCCCCACCGAGAGATAGGCGCCGCGGCGCCCGAGGAGCGAGGGGCCCCGGGCGTGGAGATCGAGGTTGGTGGCGTAGGTCACGTCGTAGCCATGGCGCTCGAGGAAGCGCGCCATGTGCACCTCGTAGCGCAAGAGCTGCCCGGTGCCCTGATCGCCGTCGTAGGGCCGGTCGAAGCCGACGTGGGTGGCGCGGCCCAGCGGCAGCGTCCCGGTCGCGTCGGCGTAGAGCGAGGTGCCGCCCCAGGTGTTGTAGGCCTGGTAGGTGGTGACCGCCGCCTGGAAGAGCAGATCCGCCCGGCGGTCGTCGGTGATCACCAGGGGGATGAAGCGGGTGTAGCCATCGTCCCGCTCCATCCGGATCGCGTAGAGCCCCGAGACCCACGCCTGCTGCACGGTGAAGGAGAAGGCCGTCTCCCAATCGCAGCGCACCAGCCCCGTGGTCGCGTCGGGGGGGCAGGGGGGCTGCGGCTCCACCTCCACCGGTCCGCCTTCCGCCACCAGCCTGGCGCCGTCGCCGCCGTACCAGCCGAAGCGGTAGAGCCGCCAGCTCGCGGTGCGGGCCGCGCTCGCGTGGAGCTTCACCTCCACCACGTCGCCGGCCTCGGCGGTGGCCCTGCTGGCGTAGCCCTCGATCTGCCGGTTCCAGGCGTCGTAGGTGTCGTCCCACGTGGGATCGCCCGGCAGCGCGTTCTCCTCGGGGATCGGGTTGTGGCGCACCGGCGATCCCCGCGGGGGATCGACCGCCGGCAGGGCGGGCGGCGCCGGTGGCCGGACCTCGGGCCGCACCAGCGGCGGGTCCGACGGCGCCTGCTGCAGCGGCGGGGAATCGACCAGCTTCGGATCGCTGCAGGCTGCGAGCAGCGCGAGAACGAGTGCGGGCAGCTGTGGGCGCATCGGCCCCAAGCTGCGTCCGGGGGGCTTGCACGACAAGCGCTGCGCTGCCTTTGCACGCGCGTCGTGCAGCGACTATTCGTCCTGCCCCTCGCGGATCTTTTCCCGCAGGTGGCGGAGGCGCTCGCCGATCTGCCGCTCCAGCCCCTGATCCGAAGGCTCGTAGTAGGTCCGGCCCAGGAGTTTCTCGGGCAGGTATTGCTCGGCGACGTGGTGGCCGGGGTAGTCGTGCGGGTAGCGGTAGCCCTTGCCGTAGCCGAGCCCCTTCATCAGCCCGGTGGGCGCGTTGCGGATGTGCATCGGCACCGGCAGCGGGCCGTGGGCGTTCACGTCTGCCTTCGCGGCCCCGTAGGCCTTGTAGCTCGCGTTCGATTTGGGGGCGGAGGCGAGGTAGCAGATCGCCATCGAGATCGGGATCCAGCCCTCGGGCCAGCCCACGAATTCGAAGGCCTGCCTGCAATCGTTGGCGACGGTGAGGGCTCTCGGGTCGGCGAGCCCCACGTCCTCCGCCGCGAAGATCACCATGCGCCGGATCACGAAGCGGGGATCCTCGCCTGCCTCGAGCATGCGCGCCGCGTAGTAGAGCGCCGCGTCGGGATCGCTGCCCCGCATCGATTTGATGAAGGCGGAGACGACGTCGTAGTGCTGCTCGCCTGCCTTGTCGTAGAGGAGCGAGCGCCGCGCGATCGCCTCCTCCGCGTCGGCGAGGGTGAGCTTGCGATCGGGCCGCGCCGCAGCGGAGGCAGCGGCGACCTCGAGGGCGGAGAGGGCCCGGCGCGCGTCGCCGAAGGCCGCCTGCGCGAGGTGGCGGATCGCCTCGGGCTCTTCCTCGAGGTGCAGCGTGCCGAGGCCGCGGGACTCGTCGCGGAGCGCGCGTTCGAGGAGCTCGTGCAGATCGTCCTCGTTGAGCGCCTGGAGCACGTAGACCCGGGCCCGGGAGAGGAGCGCCGAGTTCAGGGCGAAGGAGGGGTTCTCGGTGGTGGCGCCGATCAAGGTCACCGTGCCCCGCTCGACGTGCGGGAGGAACGCGTCCTGCTGCGCCTTGTTGAAGCGGTGGATCTCGTCGACGAAGAGCAGCGTGCGGCCGCCACCCCGGCGCCTGCGCTCCTGCGCCTCGGCGATGATCGCACGCACGTCGGCGACGCCGCCGAGCACGGCGCTGAAGGGAACGAAGGCGCTCTTCGTCGCCTCGGCGATCACCCGCGCCAGCGTGGTCTTCCCGCTTCCCGGCGGGCCCCAGAGGATCATCGAGGGGACCTCGTCCCGCTCGATCGCCCGGCGCAGGAGGTGGCCCTCGCCGATGAGGTGCTTCTGCCCGACGATCTCGTCGAGGCCGGTGGGGCGCATCCGCTCGGCGAGGGGCGCTGCCGGCTCGGTCCCCGCCGGGCCAGGCGCCGGCATCGTGCCCTTGCGGGGCGGGCGTCGCCCGCCACCGCCGCCGCCCCCACCACCGGCGCCGCCGGAGAGATCGCGCTGATCACTGCTCATGCGTCGCATCTTACCGCGCGTGCTACCATCCGGCGCCATGCCCGAGCGTCACCAGCGCGTGGGGATCATCCCGCGCAAGAGCCATCCCGCCGCCCTCGAAGCCGCCCGCCAGCTCTGTTCCTGGCTCGGCGCACGGGGGCGCGAGGTCTATCTCGAGGACTCGATCGAAGGCGACTATGCCGGGACGCGCCTGGGCGCAGCCGAGCTGCGGCAGACGATCGACTTCCTCGTGGTCCTCGGCGGAGACGGAACGTTGATCCACGCGGCCTCGGTCCTCGCCGGCAAACCGATCCCGATCTTCGGCGTCAACATGGGCTCCCTCGGCTTCATGACCGAGATCCCGGTGAGCGAGATGCTCCCGGCCCTCGAGGAGGCCCTCGAGGGACGCTACGCGGTGAGCGAGCGGATGAAGCTCGACGCGGCGCTCTACCGCGGCGACGGGCCGCCGCTGGTGCGGCAGCAGGTGCTGAACGACGTGGTGATCAGCAAGGGCGCGCTGGCCCGGATCGCCGATCTCGACGTCAGCTTCGACGGCAAGCCGGTCACCCTCTACAAGGCCGACGGGATCATCGTCGCCACCCCGACCGGCTCCACCGCCTACTCGCTCTCCGCCGGCGGGCCGATCCTCTACCCCTCCCTCGACGCCGTGGTGCTGGCGCCGATCTGCCCCCACACCCTGACCCAGCGGCCGATCGTGGTGCCGCCGGACCGGGCCATCGGGATCGTCCTCCAGTCGGACAACGGCGAGGTCTTCCTCACCCTCGACGGCCAGTCGGGCCTCGCGATGGAGCGGGGGGACCGGGTCGAGGTGGTGCGCTCCGCGGACCGGGTGCTCCTCGTCAACAACCCGCGCCTCGACTACTTCTCGATCCTCCGGGCCAAGCTGCGCTGGGGGCTGCGCTGACCGGGCAACGGGAGATCACAGGTCCGCCGGGGCGCCTTTTCGCCAATGTCAGACCCCTCTGCTAAGACGCAGATCATCCGTTCAGGTGAACGGTTGAGCAGAGGAGGCTTCCGATGCTGGCTGCGTTGCGAATCGAATCCCTGGCAATCCTCTCGTCCCTCGAGGTCCGCTTCGACCGGGGCTTGAACGTCCTCACCGGCGAGACCGGCGCCGGCAAATCGATGCTGGTGGACGCCCTGGCGCTGCTCCTCGGCGGGAGGGCCGACCCCGGCGCGATCCGGGCCGGCTGCGACGAGGCGGTGGTGGAGGGGCTCTTCGTGGGGACGGGCCTGGGGGAGCGGGCCGCTGCCCACGGCCTCCCCGCCGAGGGCGACGAGCTCCTCGTCCGCCGCACCATCTCCCGGAACGGCAGGAGCCGGGTCCACGTCAACGGCGCCCTGGCCACGGTCTCGCTCCTCGGCGGGCTCACCCGCGGGCTGGTCGATCTCTGCGGCCAGCACGAGCACATCTCGCTGCTCAAGCGGGAGCGGCACCTGGAGCTCCTCGACGGTTATGCGGGGATCGAGGCGGCGCGCCTCGCCTACGAGCGCCGCTACGCCGAGCTCCTCCGGCTGATCCGCGAGCGGGACGAGCTCCTCGCCGCGGCGCAGGAGCGGATCCGGCGCAGGGAGTGGCTCGAATTCCAGCTCAAGGAGCTGGACGAGGTGGCGCCGGAGGCGGGGGAGGACGAGCGGCTCGCAGAGGAGCGGCGGCTCCTCGCCTCCACCGAGCGGCTCCGGGAAGTGGCGGCCTCGGTGGAGAACGCGATCTACGCGGGGGAGGGCGCCGCTGCCGATCTGGTGGCGAGCGCGCTCCGGCGCCTCGAGGAGGCGGCGCGCCTCGACGAGCGGCTCACCGCGCCGGTGCAGCTCCTCGGATCGGCACGGGCGGAGCTGGACGAGGCGGGGCGGGTGCTGGGGCGCTACGCCTCGGGGCTCGGCGGCGACCCCGCCCGGCTGGCCGAGATCGACGAGCGGCTCGAGAGCCTGCGGCGCGTGGCCCGCAAGCATGGCGGCAGCCTCGCCGCAGCGCGGGAGCGCCAGGCCGAGATGCGGGGGGAGCTCGAGCGGCTCGGCGGCGAGGAGAGCCGCGCCGGATCCCTCGACGAGACGATCGAGCGGCTGGGCCGGGAGGTCCGCGCCGACGCGGCCCGGCTCTCGGCGGAGCGCCGCGCCGCTGCCGGTCGCTTCGGCGCGGCGGTGGGGGAGGAGCTGGTGCGGCTCGGCCTCGGCAAGGCCTCCCTCGGCGTCGGCTTCTCTCCAGCGGAGGGGATCGTCCTCGACGAGGAGCAGGTCGGGCCCCGGGGCCTCGAGGAGGCGGAATTCTTCTTCTCCGCCAACGCAGGGGAGGAGGAGCGGCCGCTGGTCCGGGCCGCGAGCGGCGGCGAGCTCTCCCGGGTCCTCCTCGCCCTGAAGCGTGTCCTCTCCCACGCCGATCCCGTGGGGATCTGGGTCTTCGACGAGGTCGACGCCGGGATCAGCGGCGCCACCGGTCTGGTGGTGGGGCAGATGCTCCGGCAGATCGCACGGGAGCGGCAGGTGCTCTGCGTCACCCACCTGCCCCAGGTGGCGGCCCATGCAGACGTGCACCTCCACGTCTCCAAGGAGGTGGTGGGCGAGCGGACCCACGGGAAGGTCGAGGTGCTCGGCGACGGCGAGGCCCGGCAGCGGAGCCTCGCGCGGATGCTCTCCGGGAGCGAGGAGCGGCCGGCAGCCCTCGCCGCTGCGGCGGAGCTCCTCGAGACCGTGCGCGAACGTCCTACACGCAGGCGCCGCCGTGCTGCATGAAAGCCGAAATACTCCACGGCGGTGCCCGCGCGGTACGGCATACTGTCTTGCCGCCGCAGCGCATTTGCAGCTAGGTTCCCGCCGTTTTGCGGGCCCGGTGCGCGAGCGCGAGAGAGAGGGCCGGACGGAGCGCATGAGGATTCGGTGCGTTGGACAGACCGACGTCGGCAGGCGGCGCGAGCGCAACGAAGATGCGTTCCTGATCGACGAATCCCTCGGGCTCTTCGTCGTCGCCGACGGCATGGGCGGCCACGCCGGCGGGGACATCGCCTCTCGTCTCGCGGTGGAGACGGTGGGATCGGTGCTGCGCGAGGCAGCCGCCGATCCCAGCGGCCCCTTCGCGGCGGAGGCGCCGCTGCCCGAGTCGCCGCTGCCGGATCTCCTCCGCAGCGCCGTGGAGAAGGGCTGCGCGGCGATCTTCCGGCGGGCGCAGGAAGAGCCGGAGCTCTCCGGCATGGGGACCACCGTCACCGCGCTGCTGCTGCGGGAGGCCGACGCCTTCTTCGCCCACGTGGGCGACAGCAGGGCCTACCTGGTGCGCGCCGACCTGATCCAGCAGATCTCCGAGGACCACTCCTTCGTCCACGAGCAGGTGAAGGCCGGGGTGATCACCGCCGAAGAGGCGCGTTACTCGCGGTTCAAGAACATCATCACCCGCTCGGTGGGCTTCGAGGAGCAGGTCCTGGTCGACCTGATGGGCCTCGTCGCCGAGCCCGGTGACGTCTTCGTCCTCT